>JBMTYG010000175.1:0-4906 GCA_049454295.1 Pseudomonadales bacterium | reverse complement strand
CCGAACAGGAATACCGGGACGGCATCCAGCTGTTCGAACACTACCGAGAGCCCCTCGCGGGAGACCGCACGCCGCGCGCCCGCTTCTCCGCAAGGGCCGACAACCTGAACCAATGGTTGCAGGGGGTGGAGACCCGGCTCGGTTCGTTGTCCCAGCGTTTGTCCGCGAGCGTCGGCAAGCGCGCGCTGATGCTGGACGGCACGGTGCTCCCCGGCCCCAGCGAAGGCGAGGTTCGCACCCCCTGGGTCGAGATCGATGACGTGTTCTACGAGGCGCGCGGTCAGGCCTGGGCGCTCATCCATCTGCTGCATGCGGTTGAGCATGATTTCGCCGACGTGCTCGCTGACAAGAACGCGCGCGTTAGCCTGCAGCAGATCATCCGCGAGCTGGAGCCAACCCAGGACACGGTGTGGAGCCCGTTCATCCTGAATGGCAGCGGCATGGGTCTGCTTGCGAACCATTCGCTGGTGATGGCCTCCTACCTTTCACGCGCGAACGCTGGCATCAGCGATCTGAGACGGCTGCTGGCGCAAGGCTGAGCCAGCCTCGAAGGCGGCAAATCCCGCACGTCCACGCTCAGATCGCCTGCTGCTCCTTGATCCAGGCGTCGACCGTTCGCTCGAGAATGTCGAGTGGCATGGCGCCGTTCATCAGCACCTGCTCGTGGAACGCGCGAAGGTTGAAACGCTCGCCCAGCGCGCGCTCTGCGCGCTCACGGCAGCGCAGAATCGCAAGCTGACCGACCTTGTACGCCGTCGCTTGCCCCGGCCAAACGACGTAGCGCTCGATCTCCCGCTCTACATCCGCCGCGCTGTTGCTCGTGTGCGCGCGCATGAACTCGATCGCCTGCTCGCGTGACCAGCGTTTGTGGTGCATGCCCGTGTCGACAACGAGCCGCACAGCACGAAACATCTCGTCATTCAGGCGCCCCAGATTTCCGAGCGGATCATCTGCATACAGGCCCATGTCCACCGCTGCGATGCGCTCCGCATAGAGCGCCCAGCCCTCGGTGTACGCGGCAAACGGGGACATACGACGCAGCAGGGGAACATCCTCGATCAGCTGCCCCAAAGACACCTGAAAATGATGGCCGGGCGCCGCCTCATGGTAGAGCAATGTGGGCAACACCCAGCGCGGATTGTCCGCGGTGTCTTTTTGATTGATGTAGAAACGGCCTGGACGTGAACCATCGAGCGCCGCGGACTGATAATAGCCACCCGCCGAGCCATTCTCCGCATAGGGTGGCACTCGGACGATCTCAAGCGCCTGGGTCGGCAGTGTGATGAAGAACTCCCCAGCGCGTGCCATCAGCCTGGCATTGATTTCCCGCAGATACTCAAGCATCGCCGCGCGACCGGACTCATCATTTGGGAACAAGTGCTTCGGGTCCGCTGCCAACGTTCGTGCTCGCTCTCCCACCGTGCCTTCCGTCAGGCCTTCGGCATCCAGGATCGCATCCATTTCCGCCTCGATCCGGGCTACCTCCGCGAGCCCAAGCGTATGGATCTCATCAGCACTCATGTCGGTCGTCGTGTTCGACTTGAGCGCTGCCGCGTAAATGGCCTCACCGTTCGGCAGACGCCAGATGCCCGCGTCCTGGGAAGCGTCACTCGCCATATCCTCGAACAATGCAATCAGCCGCGCATAAGCGGGAAGCACCCGGGTTTCTACCTGAGTGCGCGCAATATCGAGATAGTGTGCCCTGGTCTCAGCGTCGAGCTCGGACAGTGCGTCGAGTTTTGGCGCGAGCGACGCCACCAGCACATTGTCGGTCGCATCAGGCTCGACAAAAGCGCGCAGACCGGCCAGCGTCTTCGCGATGATGAAGTCCGGCGGCGTCACACCAGCTGCGCGATCGTCTTCGATGCGGACACGCGTTTCTTCCAACACTCGACCAAATTCAGCCACGCGCGACAGGTAGCGGCGTACGCTGCGCTCATCGACGATGACATGCGTGTCCGTGAGGAACTGCGGCAGGTCCACCGTGACCCCGGATATCTGATTTACCCGGTAGCCGCCGTGCTCGAAAGCAGACTGCCGGATCATGTCATCAAGGAACCACTTTGCAATGTCGAGGCTCAGCTGCTCCTGGGTGCTCACCGTTGCCGGGTCAAACCGGTCGAGCCGAGCGCGCGCCGCCTTCAGCTGCTCGATCTGCCGCAGTTCTCCAGCACGGGTGTAATCACCCAGCCTGCCGCTATGGAAATCCAGGGGTGTGTTGTCAATCAGCCCGACACCGGTCAAAAGTTCTGGCGTATCCAGCGCGAACTCTGCCGTGAACTGGTTGATGACGTTGTTGACCGTGACCGGGTAGAACCAAAACCAGATCGATGCACCACCGACCACAACGACCGACAGCAGCAATAGCCCGCCAAAAACCTTGGCTAGCGCGCGCATAAATCTCATCTCACCCCCGCCTCATCCCCCTGCAGGCCCTGGCAATCCGACCGCTCAGATATCGAACGCGGGCAATTTTTTCGTCACCAGCTCATTCTTCAGCCGCACATCCTGCGGCAGCCCGCCGCGGTACGGGGGATAGTCTTCTCCCGCCACCAGCGGCGCCAGATATCGACGCGCCGCAGCCGTGATGGCGAAACCATCGCGGCTGATGAAACTGCGCGGCATCTTTCGCTCCACGTTAGCAACCTTGTCGAGCGGCACAGCGTCGATCGTCCACCGGTACGGTTCATCACGCTTACGAACGATGACCGGCATCACCGCATTACGACCCGCGAGCGCGAGATCGACCGCCGCCTTGCCCACGGCATAGGCCTGTTCCACGTCCGTAGCGGACGCAATGTGACGCGCCGCACGCTGCAGATAATCTGCGACCGCCCAGTGATACTTGTAGCCGAGCGCCTCTTTGACGAGCGTCGCGATCGCAGGCGCAACACCGCCGAGCTGGGTATGCCCGAACGCATCCTTGCCGCCCGCGTCGGCGAGGAAAGTGCCATCGGCGTACTGAGCACCCTCGGACACGACCACTACGCAATAACCGCTCGTGACTACCGCTTTCTTCACCCGAGCGAGAAACTTGTCCCGATCAAACGCGATTTCCGGAAAAATGATGACGTGTGGCGCGTCGCCAGGGGTTTCCTGGGCGAGTCCCGCCGCCGCGGCGATCCATCCTGCGTGACGACCCATCACTTCGAGAATGAACACCTTGGTTGAGGTTTCGCACATCGAGGCCACGTCAAACGCAGCTTCCCGGGTCGAGATGGCGACATACTTCGCGACAGAGCCAAAGCCAGGGCAGGTGTCGGTAAAGGGCAGGTCATTATCGACCGTCTTCGGCACACCCACCGCGGTGAGCGGATATCCGAGCGCGGCGCCAATCTGAGACACCTTGTTTGCGGTGTCCTGGGAGTCGCCGCCGCCGTTGTAGAAGAAATAGCGAATATTGTGGGCGCGGAACACGTCGATCAGCCGCTCGTACTCTCGTCGGTTCTGCTCGAACGACTTGAGCTTGTAGCGGCAGGATCCGAATGCACCACTTGGTGTGTGGCGCAACGCAGCGATCGCGCGAGCCGACTCCTTGCCCGTGTCGATGAGCTCTTCACGCAACGCTCCAACGATTCCGTTGCGCCCTGCGAAGATTTTGCCGATGCGGTCCTTGTGAGCGCGCGCGGTCTCGATGACACCACACGCGCTCGCATTGATAACCGCGGTAACACCGCCGGACTGAGCGTAAAAAGCATTGGCTTTGGCCATGATCGACTCCTGAGCAAGTTCCCCACGGCGGCGACGTGACCGGCACGGGCAGGTATGTGCGACAATCGCGCCGCTATTCTGCCAGACCGGCCATGAAATCCATCATTGAACTCTATCTAGGCATCTGCCTGCTGCGACATAGCCCTTCGGCTCTGCCCGGAGCGGGCAGCTTTTTGCTCATCGTGTTCGCGGTCAATCTGTCACTCAGTCTCGGCGTCTCGATGACTCTTGCTGACGCGGCGGACCCGCTGCGCGCGGTGTCCGTCATTCTGCTCGGCCAGGCCGTGACCGCGGTGCTGGTCAAACTCATGCTGGATGCAAGACGACTGGGTAATCGCTACACGACCACGCTTGCCGCTCTGTTCGGTTGTGATGCGCTCATGACGGTCTGCTTCGGTCTCGTGTCCATGCTCCTACGCGCCATGGGGCCCTCCGGCGTGCTCGTCGCGCTGACGCTGTTCCTGCTGTGGTCTGTCGCCGTGATGGGGTTCATTCTCCACCATGCACTTAACGTCCGCATGGGTATTGGGGTCGGGCTCGCTCTGGCTACATCGCTCCTCAGCACGACGCTCGGACAGCTCGTGCTAGGCGCCTGATCGGTACTTCGACATGTCGGCACACATTTACTTCCTCGGCATCGGCGGCACGCTCATGGGCAGCCTGGCGCAACTGGCGCGCGAACGGGGCTACCGAGTCTCAGGCTCGGACCACGCCCTGTATCCACCGATGAGCGAGCAGCTGGCGGAGGCCGATATCACCCTGTACGAGGGATTTGACCCGTCCCAGTTAAACCCTGCACCGGACCTGGTTGTTATTGGCAACGCAGGCTTACCGCGCGGCCACCCCGGCGTCGAATACGTGCTGGAAAGCGGGCTACCCTACATGTCCGGCGCGGAATGGCTAGGTCGCGAGATTCTGCCCGGACGCTGGGTGCTGGCCGTGGCGGGCACACACGGGAAGACCACCACCGCAAGCATGCTCGCGTGGATCTTGGCCGAGGCCGGGCTGGCTCCGGGTTATCTGATCGGCGGCGTGCCGAAAAATTTCGACCGCTCGGCTCGCCTGGGAGAGACGCCGTTTTTCGTCGTCGAGGCGGACGAGTACGACACCTCCTATTTCGATCGACGATCGAAATTTGTTCATTACCGCCCGCGCACGCTTGTGATCAACAACCTGGAATTCGACCACGCGGACA
>JBMTYG010000174.1:0-5065 GCA_049454295.1 Pseudomonadales bacterium | reverse complement strand
GCGCTCCAGCAGCCGCGCGAAGAGCTGAAACTCGGCGGCAAGAAACTGGGAGGCGGGAGCGGCATCTCTGATCGCAACCCGCCGCAGAACAGCCCGAGGATGCAGCCGCGACGACGCCGCGAAAAAGGTGCGCGCGATGCGCTCTTCAGCCGCGCTGGGATCGCTTTCGACTGGCGTGGCGAGCGCGGCATCGATCGCGCCGGTCGCAGCGCGCAACATAGCCGTGTTGAGGAGAGCGCCACCCGCATTGGTGTTGATTTCGATCAGACGAGGACCTGAGGGGGTGAGGTGGAAATCAAACCCCAGCATGAGCCCGCCGGTCGTGCTCACGCGCGTTTCCGGCAACCCCGCCGACAGGAGGGCGCATCGCTGATAGCCGGGTAGCCTTGTCACGCGTGCGATCGCTGCTGCCATCACCCGCATCTGCTCCAGATCTGCGGCAGCAACGAATACCGGCAGCGGCGAGAAGAGATGCGCTTGAGCGGCTCCGAGCACGGGCGGCTGCATGGCGGTTGCCAGTTCCGCGTCAAGGTAGGCGTGCACGCGTGACACCTCGGTGGCGCGCAGGACGCAGGTGCGGTTGAGCCGCGCTGCGTGCGCCCGCTGCGCAGCGTCGGAAGAATCGGGTGCCAAGGTCACGGTGTGCTCAGCGGGGCAGTTGGTTCGCGAACGCGCGCCGATAGATGCCAAGCAGCGTATCGAGCACCGCCGCAATGATCGGACCAAGGATCAGTCCGATCATGCCGAAGGTGATGATGCCTCCAAGGATGGCGACCAGCACCACCACGTCGGGCAGCTTGGCATCACGTCCGACGATCAGCGGCCGCAGGATGTTATCGACGAGTCCAACGACAAGCCCGCCCCAAAGTGCAAGCCCTATGGCCGCTCCAAACTGGCCTGTGACACCGAGATAGATTGCCGCTGGCACCCAAACGATCGGTGCCCCAAGCCCCGGTATGGCGGATAACACGAACACCACGGCGCCCCAGAACACGGCACCGGAAAGCCCCAGTACGGCAAAGCTCAGACCGACCAGCAATCCTTGCAGCGCGCCCACAACGATAATGCCTTTGAGTGATGCCCGGGTCACGGCAAGCCCGCGATCCACGACCAGGTCGCGGTCCGCAGCCGACAGTGGGAGGTGGGACTTAAGCGCGGCGATCAGGCGTTCACCGTCGACGAGGAAGTAGTAGAGCGCATAGGTCATGATGAACAGCGAGAGCAGGAAGCCGATGGTGCCCTGGGTGACTGTCGAGACATTGGCGACCAGCCAGCTGCCGAGCGAACTCGCAATTTCGGCACCCTTCTCGAGCAGGCTGTCCTTGTAGGGCTCGAGCAGCAGCGCCCCGTTCTGTGCCCACCCCGGCAGCTGCTCGACAGAGGGCAGATCCCGTGTGGCGAACTGCTGCACCCAGGGTCGGATCTGACCGGTGATATGCACGGCTTCCGCAGCGACGATGCCGGTAAGCCCAGCGAGCGGCAGCACAATTGCGAGCAACGCGAGGAGTAGAAGACAGACTGCCGCTGCGCCGCTTCGTCCGCGAAACAAGCGTGTCAGCCAGCGCTGGAACGGATAGAGCAGCCCAGCGATGACCGCTGCGAGCAGGAGCGCCACCAGGAAGTCCGCGATCATGCCAAGGAAGCCTGCGAGCGCGAGTAGCAGCGCGCCGAGGACAAAGCTCTGGTGCAGGGTGTCGCGTTTGCCGACCGGTTGCGTCATGGCAGAGACGGCTCGTTACAGTGTTCGGGCGCCGCCACTATAGCGCATGCACCCGGATTCCGCAGGCGAGTGTTCGGACGCCGTGAGACGCGGCGCGGGCTCAGGCTATTCCGCGGAACCCGCAACTCGGTTACCGTGGCGTGTCGTCGTTGGGGGAGAAGACGGTGCGCGCGTTGCCGCCATTTCTGCTTGAGGATGCCGCCGGTCGCGGCGTCAATTTTCCCGCTGGTCGCCCAGCCATCGTCTGTTTTCTGAAGGAAGACTGCCCAACCTGCAATGAGGTCACGCCGCTCCTGGAAAAACTGCATCGCGCGTTTGGCAGCGTGCTTGATGTGCATTTGGTGGGGCAGACCAGGGCGGGTAACGAGCTGCTTGCGCAGCGCCATGCGCTCACGACGCCGGTGCTGGATGATTCGCGCCTCAAGGTGAGTTTCGCTTACGACATCGATACTGTGCCGACGCTGTTCCTCGCTGACGCAGAGGGGCGCGAGACGCGCGTACTCACAGGGTTTGTGCGCGATGAGTGGCAGGCGCTTGCCGATCATCTCGCGGATCTCACCGGTGTGTCGGCACCCGACGTGGATTGGGCGCGCTTGCCTGCGTGGCGGCCGGGCTGCGGTTCGTTGTCTGTGGATCCGTTGATCGCCGAACGGCTGCGTGCAGAGTCTGAGAACAGCCCGCTCAGGGCGCGTCGCATCGAAATCGCGGTACAGGATGATCCGTTCGAGTTCATGTTTGACCAAGGTTTCAGCGACGGGCTGCCGCTTGTCCCGCCGACGCCAGAGCGCGTGCTGCGCATGCTGGCTGGCACCACGCGCGATCCGCAGGAAGTGGTAGCGGTCATGCCGCCCAACATGGGTGAGGCGACGGTCGAGAAGATTGCGATCAATGCCGTGATGGCTGGCTGCAAACCCGAGTACCTGCCCGTCGTGCTCGCGGCGGTGCAAGCGGTCTGTTCCGACACGTTCAATATTCACGGCGTCATGGCCACCACCATGGGGGCGAGCCCGGTCATGGTGATCAATGGGCCGATTCGGCACCGCCTCGGTATGAACATGAAGCTGGGTGCGCTCGGACAGGGCAATCGCGCCAACGCGACCATCGGACGTGCGGTTCGTCTCGCGGTGCGCAATATCGGCGGCGCGCATCCCGGTGGAACTGAGCGCTCCACCCTCGGTAATCCGATGAAGTTCACCATGTGTTTTGCCGAGGGGGAGGAACGCAACCCCTGGTCGCCGCGGCATGGCGAGCGCGGATTTCGGGCGGAAGACTCGGTCGTGACCGTGTTTGCTGGTACAAGCGGCCCGGTGCAGATGGTGGACCAGGATTCACGTACCGCCGCGCAGCTGGCGGGCAGCCTGGGCCTTTGTCTGGAGGCAGCGTTCCATCCCAAAGCGCACTACGCGACGAATGTAATGCTGGTCGTCTGCCCTGAGCATGTCGACACGCTAATTCGTGACGGCTACAGCAAGACCGACCTGCGCGCGCGCATTCAAGATGTGAGCGCGCGGTCGATCCGCGAACTGGTGGCGGACGAGCGTTCCGCGGTAGGCTTCAAGGCTGAGGCCGCGGCGCGCATGTCGGCGGCGGAGCTCGACCGACGCCTGCCCAAGTTTCGGCAGGACAGCGATATTCATATCGTCGTGGCCGGGTCGGATGCCGGAAAATTCTCCGGCGCCTTCCACGGCTGGGCAACCGGCCAGATCGGTTCGGAACCGGTCTCGGTCAAGATCGAGGAGGCAAACTGATGACCATCATCATGGATCCCACGGACGAACGCGTCCCTGTCACGCGACAGGTCGCGCCGCGCTCTGGCGCTATCACCGGCACCGTTGCGCTGCTCGACATCGCCAAGCCGCGCGGCAACGTGCTGCTCGACCGTCTTGAAAACCTGCTGCGTGATCGCGCGCCGGGTATCGAGGTGAAGCGTTATTTCAAGCCGACCTTTACCAAGCCTGCGCCCGAAGCGCTGCGCCAGCAGATTCGCGCCGAGGCGGACTTTGTTGTCGAGGCGCTCGCCGACTGAGGCTCCTGTACCACGTGCAGTTTGCATGACACGGTATGGTTCGAGATTCAGGGCAAGCCCGCGGTGTCAATTGCGTCGAGCGAATTTGCCGACGCGGCGACAACCCAGGCCGAAGCGCTCGGTATGCAGTCGGCGCGACGGGTTTTCGTGCCGCATCCGATTCAGGACGCAACCGATGACGAGATGCGTGCGAAGGCAGATGGCGTAATTGATCAGGTGATCGACGCGCTGACGCAGAACGATTGACCGCAGACTGACCAGGGCGGCGGGGGCTGGGTGCCGCCTGAGGGGGGACGCATGGTGCGTTTGTTAAGAGCTCTGGTTGGTCTTGCCGCGCTGCTTTTCATCGGCATCGCGCTTCAGTTTATGCTGTTTCCAGACACAGCTGCCGAGCGCTTTGCGCTGGTGCCGCGCGGCATCGAAGGGCTCAATACCCTGCGTGGCGATCTCGGCGGATTGTTTCTGGGCGGGGGCGTGCTGATGGCCGCTGGGGTCTTGTACCGCCAGACTGTCTGGTGGCTGGCAGCTGCCGCGGTGGTTGCCGCCATAGCGTTTGGACGCCTTGTCGGATTCGTGCTGGATGGCTGGCAGGGTAACAGTATCGCGCAGTGGATCATCGAGATCGCCATCGTGGCGCTGCTCGTGACCGCCCATCGGGTCGCGCGGCAGGCCTGACGCGGCTCGGTTTAGCCCGTGCGTCTCCGACTGCCGCGATTTTATGGCTACCGCATCGTTGCCGCGGCGTTCGTGGCGCAGTTTGTCGCGCTCGGCATTTTCAGCTATGTGCTGGGCCCGTTCATGCTGCCGATGCTCGACGAGTTCGGCTGGACGCGCTCAGAATTCACGCTATCCCGCTCGATAGGGCAAGTGGTCATGGGCCTCGCGGGTTTCTTCATCGGTGTCCAGGTCGACCGACGCGGGGCGCGACCGCTGATGCTGACCGGCGGCGTTGTTCTCGTGCTTGGCTTGCTCGCCCAGAGCCAAGTGCAGACGCTCTGGCAGTGGTGGCTGGTCAACGGCGTGCTGGTCACGAGTGGTTGTGCGCTGGTGGGAAATCTGGTGGTCAACGTGACCATGGCCAAGTGGTTCGTAGAGCGGCGTGGGCGCGTGGTGGCGTGGGCGGCGATGGGGGTTTCACTGGCGGGGATCGTGATCACTCCGCTCGCGACACTGCTGATTGACGTCGTCGGTTGGCGTCAGGCCTGGATGTTAATCGCGCTGGGCGCGGCGGTGCTGGTGTTTCCCGCCGCCGGTGTGATGCGGCGGACCCCGGAGGACCACGGGCTTCATCCCGATGGCAGCACTCAGGCCCAGATTGA
>JBMTYG010000173.1:0-5149 GCA_049454295.1 Pseudomonadales bacterium | reverse complement strand
GCCCGCCGACTGCACCCTGATCAGACGATGCGGCCCGCGCGCCCGTCGGTATAACGACCCTGCTCGATGACGGGCACGCCGTTGACGATCACCGCCTCATAGCCGGTTGCACGGCGCACGTAGCGGCGCGCTTCGCCCGGGAAATCGTCGACGAACTCTTCTGCGCCGCAATGCAGCGCATCAAGGTCGAGCAGAACCAGGTCTGCCGCCTTGCCGGTTTCAATGGTGCCGCGATCATGCAGGCCCCAATCGCGTGCCAGCTCACCGGTCATGCGATGCACCGCCTGCTCGAGCGACAGGCGCCCGGTGTCGCGCACATAGTGCTCGAGCATGTGGGTGGTATCGCCGGTGCCGCAGAATTGGGTGATGTGGGCGCCGGCGTCGGATGCGCCGAAGTGCAGGAGCGGGTGCCCAATCAGCTGTGCAACCGACGCCTTGTCAGCGTTCAGCACGTTGACCAGTTTGAACTCGGCGTTCAGGTCGTCGCGCAGCGAGATGTCGAGAATGACATCGCCGAGCTCCTTGCCCTCGGCTGTGGCGATATCCATGAGGCTGCGTCCCTGGTAGGGCAGGTTGTCTGGGTGCGACACGTTGCCGACGATCAGGAAGGGCAGTGCGCCGCTCATACCCGCCGCCTGCTTCATTTCGGTGACCAGGCGCGTGCGCGTGTCAGCGTCTTCGAAGCGCGCGCGGCGCTCGTGGCGCGGCAGATCCATGATCGCTTTCCAGGATGGCAGCGCGTATAGCAGCATGCTTGTCTCGGACAGCCGCATGTTGAGATCGAAGCAGCGCGGCATCACCTGGCCGTAAACGCGGGCGCCGCGGGCCTGCTCCGCTTCGAGCGCCGCCATGATTTCGCCGGCGAGCGGCGACAGCGGTGACGAGAGCACGGGCTGCAGCGAACACGGGATACCGGCGGCAATGCTGATGTCGCCAAGCTCGCGAATGTTCTCGAGCTCGCGCTTGATATCGGGGAAATACGGCACCACCTGCCAGACGCCCCGGCCGCTTTTCGCCATGGCGCGTGCAAGGGCGACCTTTTCCTTCAGATCAGCAAACTGGCTGGGCACGGGGCGCATGTTCTCGTCAACGTCGACGTAAGACGACGAGATGCCCGCGGCGCCAGCCGCCATGGCTTCTTCGACCAGTTTGCACATGGCGTCGATCTCTTCGTCGGTGGCGGTGCGCTCCTGGCTCGCCGCGCCCATCACGTAGTAGCGCAGTGCCGAATGCCCAATGAGCGCGGCAACGTTGATGCCGAGGGTCGGGCGGATGAAGTCGAGGTACTCGGGGAAGGTTTCCCACGAGAACGGCACCGCTGCGTCAAAGGTGCGCTTCTTGATGTCTTCGATCACCTGGAACATGTTGACCAGCTTGCCCTCGGCGCCCGGTCGAACCGGTGCAAGGCTCAGCGAACAGTTGCCGATGAAGACCGTGGTAACGCCGTGTTCCAGCGATGGTGTAGCCAGGCCGTCCCAGCACAGCTGCGGGTCGAAGTGGGTGTGAATGTCGATGAAGCCGGGCGTCAGGATCTTGCCCGCGGCGTCGATGGTGCGCGCCGCTTCGCCGGAAACGGCGCCAATCGCGCTAATGCGTCCGTCCTGAATGGCTACGTCGCCAGCGAAGGCGGGAGCGCCGGTGCCGTCCACGATCCGCGCGTTGCGGATGATCAAATCTGCCTGTGCCATGAAAAAGCCCTCGAAAAAAAGCCAGACGGGTGGGTTTCAATGCGGTTTCGAGGATCATAGCGCACTCGCGTACCGGGATCGAAAGCGCCATGTCTACCGATGATTCCTCGCTCTCCGACGGCGCCCGGATGGTGGCGAATCGGCTGCGCAAGAATGTGCGCCGGCTCGCTCCCTGGCGCCGGCGAACGGGGGTCACCTGCTACCGGCTCTATGACGCCGATCTGCCGGAGTACGCCGCCGCCATCGATGTGTATGAGACGCTGCCACCGGAGTCCCGCCTGCTCGTGCATGTGCAGGAATACCAGGCGCCGCGCCACATCCCCGAGGAGACCTCCGCGCGGCGTTTCGCAGAGATTCTGGATGCGGTGCGGGCGGCGCTGCCGGTTGCCGCTGGCGATCTCGCGGTCAAGACCCGCGCGCGCGGCAAGGGCGGCAGCAAGTACGGCCGGCTCGATGCGCGGGGGCGGTTCGCCGCGGTGCGCGAAGGCGAGGTGGAACTGGAGGTCAACCTGTTCGACTACCTCGATACCGGCCTTTTTCTCGACCATCGACCGATACGGCGGCGAATTGCGGCGGAAAGCGCGGGCAAACGCTTTCTCAACCTCTTCTGCTACACCGGTGCTGCAACGCTGCACGCGGCCCGTGGCGGCGCACGGCGTACGGTCAGCGTGGACCTGTCTGCCACCTATCTCGACTGGGCCGCGCGCAATCTCGGCCGCTCAGGGTTGGCCGGCTCGCGGCATGAACTGGTGCAGGATGACGTGATGCGCTGGATCGAGCGCCACGGCGACCGCTATGACCTGATCTTTTGTGATCCGCCCACGTTCTCCAACTCGAAGCGCGCGGACGATTTCGACGTTCAGCGCGACCATCCCGCCCTGCTGCGCGCGGCGGTGGCGCGGCTCGCGCCCGGCGGGCTGCTACTTTTCTCCAACAACTTCCGGCGCTTTCGTCTGGAGGAGGAAGCAATCAGCGCATTTGCCACGGTTCGGGAGATTTCGGCGGACACCCTCGATCCGGACTTCGAGCGCAATCCGCGTATCCATCGCACCTGGGAGTTGCGGCGGCGTTAGCGGCAGGACCCCGCGTTACGCTGTCTCTGGCACCGGCCAGGACACATCGATCCGTGGACCTCCGCCGACGCCGGCGGCTTCAGGTTCTAGGCGAAGCGCTACCGCCGTCAGCGCTTCGCGCAGGCTGGCTTCAAGACCAAAGGGGGGATTCAGTATCACCATGCCGGCGCCGCGCAGGCCGATGGTGCCATCGCCGCGCGCCTGCGGTACCGCCCGCTCCCAGCGCAGATCGAGGGTTTTGACCGGCCTATGCGTGCTGCGGGCGGCCCGTGCGACGTGCGCAACGATGGCTTCAGCCCCGTGCCGGGCACCCAGCGGATACCAGACTGCAAACACGCCGGTCGCAAAGCGCTGCAGTCCGTCCACCAGGGCGCGGTGCAGCCGTGCCAGCTCATCGCGGGTTTCGTACGCGGGATCGATCAACACCAGCGCGCGTCGCTCGACCGGCGGAAGAAACGCCCGCAGCAGGTCATACCCATCCTGCTGCACCACGGTGCTGCGGGGGCTGTCGCGCATGAGACGCGCAAGCTTGCCGTGGTCGACCGGGTGCAGTTCCGCGAAGACCGCCCGGTCCTGAGTGCGCAGAAAGCTTTTTGCGAGCCAGGGCGAGCCAGGGTAGCGCCGCAAACCCGTGCCCGCGTTGCACGCCCGCACGCGTTCCAGCCATAGCTCGGCATCATGGGGAAGCGCACCTGGCGTGAGATCCTTGAACAGCCGCACGCCGCGGTCGCTTTCGCCCGTCTCCCGCGCCCGCGGGCTTTGCAGTCCGTAATAGCCTGCCCCGGCATGCGTCTCGAGATACAGAAACGGCTTGTCCTTGCGGGTCATGGCGTCCAGAAGAGCGCAGAGCGTGACGTGCTTGATAACGTCTGCGTCGTTGCCGGCGTGGAAGGCGTGTCGATAGCTCAGCATGGTGGGCCGCAGCGAAAGCGGGTGGTCATGGTACCCCAGTCGGGTCGACCGCCCTCGGGTTCATTGGTCTGTTCGCCCCGAATTATGCGATCATCGGACACGGCGTGCAGAAGTCGTGCGCTGTTAGCAGTCCAATTCGCGAGGTGAGTCAGGGGTGTCAGCCGTTGCCAAGCAGTCCGAGCGTACGCCGCTGGCGGCGTTCGTCGTTGCGCTGATCATGATCGTATTTCACATCGGCGCCCTGGGCGCCGTGTTTACCGGGGTGAGTCCGGTAGCCGCGGGCGTCGCCCTGGTGCTGTATCTGGTGCGGGGGTTCGGCGTGACCGCCGGTTTCCACCGTCTGCTCGCGCATCGCTCCTTCCAGACCTCGCGCCCCGTGCAGTTTCTGCTCGCGCTGTCCGGAAGCCTCGCCATTCAGGGCGGACCGCTCTGGTGGGTAGCGCATCATCGCTCGCACCATCGCGATACGGACACCGCCGAAGACATTCATTCACCCACCACTCAGGGCTTCTGGCATTCACACATGGGCTGGATGATGTCCGCGGCTGCGTTTCATGAGCAGGGCAGCAATGCGCGCGACCTGCACCGGTACCCTGAAATCAAGTTCCTGCAGCGGCACTACGTGGCCTTGCTGGTGCTGCAGGCCGTGTTGCTCTTTGCGCTTGGCGCTGTGCTGGATTGGCTCGCGCCGGGCTTGGGCACCTCGGGCGCGCAGATGCTGGTCTGGGGTCTTTTTGTCAGCACGGTGGCGCTCTGGCACGCCACGTTCATGGTCAATTCCGTGTGCCATATCTGGGGCGGTCGTCCAAACGTCACGGGCGATGACAGCACCAACAATGCGTTCGTCGCGCTCTTTGCGCTGGGCGAAGGCTGGCACAACAACCACCACGCCTTCCCCTTCTCTGCCCGCCACGGCCTGCGCTGGTATCAGTTCGACCTGACGTGGGTGATTCTGCGCCTGATGGAGAAGTGCCGTCTGGTATCAAACCTGCGGTTGCCCCGAGGTGAGGCAGCCGCAGGCTGAAGCGCGGTCGATCAGGCGGCGGTTTGCTCGAGTAGCTGCTGCTGCCGACGCCCCGCTCGCCATCGTCGCAGTGCGGCACCGCCCACGATCAGGGCGAGCAGCGAAGCGGGCGAGGGGGCAGGAACGCTGGCAGCGCCCTGGCCGGCGGCGATGGCGGTGTTGACGGTGTTTTCATAGGCGCCGGAGTGTATCTGCCAGTCACGTGATGCGCTGTCCCAAGTTACTTCCAACCAGCCGTAGTAATAGTTGGACCCACTGCCGAAGCGAAAGCCCATGTAGTTGGCTACGCCAAAGTCCGGGGACTGGGTAACGCCCGCTGCGTAGTCGTATCGGAACAGCGTCTTGAAAGAATCATCGCTCCATACCCCGGCTGCGCTGTTGATCGTCGCGCCCATGGCGAAGTTGGTGGGTGAAGCCGGGGTCCCCGCGGTCGAAAATTGCGTGATGAACCC
>JBMTYG010000172.1:0-5151 GCA_049454295.1 Pseudomonadales bacterium | reverse complement strand
TAAGAATGCCCTGTTGGCCCTGATTGTCCAGCGGCACGGGGCCGTCGCATAATTGCGAGGACCGCCCGTTCATTAGACGGCCAATGAAAGCGATCCTACCCACGCACCCAACCCAAGCCATGCTGCTAGATCAAATTCGAGAGAAAAAGCCTGCAATTGATCACTTAGTGGATCAGTTCGGCGCTAAACGATTGCGCGTCTTTGGCTCGGTCGCTAGGGGCGATGAAGGTCCTGATAGTGATATCGACTTCGTGGTGGAGTTCAGTCATGGTTATGACCTCCTTGCCCAGAGACTGCCATTGACTCGTGAGTTGTCTGACTTGTTGGGTCGACCAGTGGATCTCATCCCCGAGCATGAGCTCAATCGTTACCTAAGGGACGATATCTTGAAAGAAGCGATTGATCTGTGACGAAGTCGTGGCAGCCCTATGCGCAGCATATTTTGGATGCGATAGCTAAGATCCGCCGTATTGAGGCGCGTGGTGAGATTACGGCGGATGAAGTTCTTTACGATGCCGTTCTTCGTAATCTTCAAACACTCTCCGAGGCTACGCAGCAGATCCCAGAGCCATTGAAGAAGCTGAGCCCGGAAATTCCATGGCGAGACATCAGTGGCTTTCGCAATATCCTAGCGCACAGTTATTTGGGCAAGATTGATCCGGAGGCAGTCAAGAGAGTTGTTACACAGAACCTCGATCCTCTTGAATCTGCAGTAAGGTCAATTCTCGAAATGGATTCTTAGGGAAGGCGCTGAGGCCACCTACCGCTCCCACGGCCTCGGCCTGCGCTTGGCCTGTAGTTCTTGGATGGCCATCTCACCCATGAGCGGTGCAGCGTAGAACCTGTCGATCATCTCTGGGCTGGTCCTGGCGCTTCGCGCCAACTTCAGTGTGTCGCTGTTGGCGCCGTATAGCAGGCGGCGATGGCAGAGACGCTGGGCTGGCGGACCCGGCGCCCTTACTTTCAGATCCGGCTGAAATACTCGCGCCGCTCGAACTCGGTCTTTTCGGGCGCGGCCCGCCAGCGTGCAAGTTCGGCGCGTTTGATGTGAACGAGGTATCGAACGAAATCATCTCCGAAGCGTGCGACCAGCGCTGAATCGGCCAGCAGCGCATCGAGGGCCTCGCCGAGCGCAACAGGCAGGCGCCCGCTGCTGGCAGCATAAGGCGAGAGCGTGGCCTGAGGCGCGCGAAGGCCGGCCCGCCATCCTTCCAGGCCAGAGTGCACCTGCGCGGCGATGTAAAGGTAGGGGTTGGCGGCCGGTTCGCCCAGACGGTTTTCGATTCGACTGGAGGCGTCGCCGGCCGCCCCGACAACCCTCAGCATCGCACCGCGATTGTCACGCCCCCAAACGATCGATTGCGGCGCCAGCATGTTCGGCCGAAAGCGCGCATAGGCATTGATCGTGGGTGCACAGAACACGGTGCTGGCGCGGGCGTGCGTCAGAAGCCCGGCCAGCCAGTGCTCGCCACGCTCCGACAGGCTGAACTCCGCGTCGAGTGCTGTGCTGGACTCTGCAGCCGACTGACGGCAAAAGAGGTTCAGGCCAGAGCGAGCATCAACCACAGACTGGTGCAGATGCCAACCGCTCGACATGATCTGCTCGAAGGGTGGACGGCAAACGAAACTGGCGTAGTAGCCCTCGCGGCGCAGCGCTTGCCGGACGGCGCTGCGAAACAGCACCATCTGGTCGGCAGCCACAAGGGCGTCTGTCGGTGCGAACACAGCCTCGACCTGACTGGGCCCCATTTCGATTTCGAGCGATGTCAGCGGCATGCTCAGTCCCTGGGCCACGCGCCGAACGATCGCCAGCGGCCGGTCAGCCATGTCGGCCCACTGTTCACTCAGCAGGTGAAATCCCGGGTGGATCATCTCGAGCGCAGGCGGCTCGCCGGGCCAGCCAGCCGCCTGCGGGGCCAGTTGTGCAGACTGATCAGTGATGCGGTAGATGTGAAATTCTATCTCTAGGCCGCAGATCAGCCCCACATCCTGCCCAGCCAATTGCTCGAGCGCCGATTGCAGCACGCGCCGGCTGTCCAGGGCTAGCGGTCGGGCATCCTGGAACCAGGGCTGGCAGCGCATCAGGCCCGTGCGCTCGGCCCAGGGTAATTGCACCAGGCTTGCCGGGTCGGGCAGCAGAACCAGATTGTTGCCCTGACCGAACCCGATAGGCAGCGAGTCGGTACCGCCCTCCTCGAAGACGCTATAGGCGGTGCGATCGGAACTGTCTTTGAGCACCAGCGTGCTCACCATGCTTACGCCCTGACGCAATGCAGCCACGGCCGCATCGGGCATCAGGGTCTTGCAGCGCAACTGCCCGTGCAGATCGCACCAGACAAAGCGAATCTGTTCAAGCCGGGCATCCGCGATGATTCTCGCTGCCTCAATCGCCGAGCGCTCGCGAGCGTCGTCATGAATGCCGCAGCCTTGCGCGAAGTGCTCTATGGCGCTGCTCCCGTAATCTTTGTTCAGGAGCCGGTCGTCGTTGGAGCCCCGTAGGCCGGTACAGTACCCTGGCCTAGCGTGCTGAGGTCTGCAACCGGCGCCGCGTGCCAGCTTGCAGAAGCATGCCGGGCCTGGGTCTGAGTGAGCCACCAGCGCTCCCAATCGGCCGCAGGTGCGATGCCGTCGACCGTATCAGGTCCCCAGTGCAGCAGAGCGGTCGCTGGGTCTGCGATTCCAGGCGCAGCTCCCCCTGCCTCGACACTGGTGATGGCCTGGTTCAGGGTGCGGCGGAAGGCGATGATGGCGCGGTCGCTGGTGCCGAGATGCTCGCGCGTGCGGTCACGGATCGACCCGCCGCTCTCGACGGCCCACTGGTCATGCACGTTAATGTCTTCCTCCCCCATGCCGAGGTAGGTGCGGGTGGCCTGTTCGGCCGCATCAAAGCGCCAGTCGTTGTGCCGGCCGGCCTTCGGCACATAGTCGGGCAGGCTAATGAAGCGAAGCCGTTGCTGGCGCATGGCCTCATGATCGAGCGGCCCGCCATAGCTGGTGAAAAACGAAAACCAGTAAGTGCGTTGATCGTCGACCGGCACGTGCATCTGCGTGATGGTGAGGGTCTCGGACAGCGGAATCACGAAGGTCGCCGGAAGGATCGACTGCGTGACCCGAACGTGCGTGTGCTGTGGACTCATCGCGCGAAGCGCCGTGATCTGCATGCCATAGGGGCGCGACTCGCAGCGGATGTCGGGCCGATGAAACTCGCGCATGATGCGGCTCATGGGCCAGCGATCACCGCCTACCTCTCCCACGCTCGCACTTCGAAATTGCCGACCGGCCGCATTGCAGCCCACGGTATCGAGCGACTCGTCCTGCAGATAGCGATGAAGAAAAGAGGTGTGCGCTGGATCGATACCGACCTCGAAAGCCTGCAGCCAATTGGCCTGCCACAGTCCCTTGAAAGCGAAACTGTGGCTGGCTGGCGCACGAAAGCAATCGAAACTGGGCATAGGCGGCGGCGCCCGCCCCTCTGGTCCCAGCCAAGCGAAAAGCACGCCACTTTGCTCGCGAACTGGGTAGCTGCGCTGCCGAATACCCTCGCACAAGCGACTGCCCTCGGGCTCGGCTGGCGTCTCCAGACAGCTTCCGGTCGCAGAAAATTTCCAGCCATGAAAGGGGCATCTTAGCCCGTCCCCCTCGAAGCGCCCGAAGGCAAGGTCGGCACCGCGATGGGGGCAATCGCGATCGAGCAGCCCCCACTGTCCGTTCGCGTCCCGAAAGAGCACCAGGTCCAGTCCGAACATGCGTAGCCCCTTGACGGGGCGCCCGACCATCCCGGGATCGAGCGCAGGATCGAATTCGGCGACGAGCGCTGCGGGCTGCCAGTAACGCCGGAGCAATTCACCACAGGGCGTCCCCGGCCCTACCCGGGTCAGGCGCTCGTTCTGATCGGCTCGCATCGAAGGCCTCCTTTCATTCGCTCATGATGGCCAAATGCACCGTGGCCTTACCCTCGTTTGATGTATGAAACCGTTACAAAAAAATTTTCCGAGAAAAAGGCACTCGAATCAGACGGATATGTTAAAGCGCTTTACGCCATCTGCGGTCCAGTGTACGCCTTGGCGTTCTGCCACCTGAGTCCAGTGGGTGGCATCCGAGTCGGAAGGCTCTGACGCAATAGTGGTGACAGGGTTGATACCTTGACCGTAAGCGCGCGTGTGGGGAGAACCGTAGTACATACTGGGTGATTGGTCATCACTAGAGTACCTAAAAGCCCAGATCTCTTTGCCATCTGTAAGTGCACACGAAATACGCATGGATTCGTTCGATGCATGCTTCTCCATGATTTTGGAAACATCGCGCAGGGTCTCTTGTATGGCATGGATGGGATTGTTGACCAAGCCTTTGGTTAACGCGACCAAAAATAGGGCTTCGCTGTCTGTCGTACCTTCGCGGTAAGGGTAGTGAATATGGTCAATTAAATCCTCAACATCTTTGCGACAGTCATGCCAATTGCCAATCTTTCCATTGTGCATGAATGTCCAATTTTTCCAGATAAAGGGATGACAGTTACTGCGGTTGACGGCGGTGCCTGTGGTTGCCCTGACATGTGCGAAGAAAAGCTTGGTTCGAATATGTGCAGCCAGCGAACGTAGGTTACTGTCATTCCAAGCGGGCAGGACATCCTTAAAAAGCCCAGGTGTGGTGCGTTGCGTGTACCAAGCTACCCCAAACCCATCACCGTTGGTGACCCAAGTCGATTGTGTTGCAGCTAGGCTTTGGTGCACGATCGAATGCTCTTGGTTAAAGATCAAATCTTCTAGATAGATCTCAGGACCAGAATATGCAACCCATCTACACATGCACGTCCCCACTAAATGGAAAGAAACTAAGAGCCGGAGGGTAACGCGGATATAAAATATTTGGAACTGTGGCTTTTCCGTAGGAAAGAAGAAGTTTTCGCGCCTGAATCCCGGGTAAACCGACACATCGCGGGCCGGGCGTGTTCCCCCGTTCTTAGATAGTTAGCTATTCGCGCTGACCAACGGCCAACGTATGGCTCATCGAGGTAGTGCTGACGCTGGAAAACCCGCCCGACGGCCCGCTGACCTCATCCTACGGAATGGGCAGAGCGAAACTATAAAATCCAGGGTGCCTTCCCTCAAATTTGGCTCGCCTAACCTAAAGCACGACTATGAGGCTCTTGTA
>JBMTYG010000171.1:0-5222 GCA_049454295.1 Pseudomonadales bacterium | reverse complement strand
GCCGGATTGCGGCCCTGCTCCCAGCGGCCCCTTCACGGCTTTATGTGGGTTTTAGCGGCGGACTGGACTCTACGGTTCTTTTGCACGCAACTGCACGGCTAGCGGCCCAAGGCCGCTGTCCACAGCCGATCGCGGTACATGTCCATCATGGGCTCCAGACAGAGGCGGACGTGTGGCTCAGTCACTGTGAAAGCGTTTCCGGAGAGCTCGGCGTCGAGTTCCTGGCACGGCGCGTCGCCGTCGCCAGTGGCAGCAGCGTCGAATCGTCCGCGCGCGCCGCTCGCTATGCCGTGTTTCGGGCGTTGCTCGAGGAGTCTGTAGACTGCCTTCTGCTGGCTCATCATCGGGATGACCAGGTCGAAACCCTTTTGATGCGCACTCTTCAGGGGCGCGGACCCTACGGCATGCCGGCACAACGTCGGTTGGCTGGGGGGGTCGTGCTGCGCCCATGGCTGGACGTAGCACGGTCTGCGCTTGAGCGGTATGCCGACCAGCATGGGCTGGTCTGGGTGGAGGATCCCTCCAATTTGATCGTCGATGCGGACCGTAATTTCCTGCGCCGGGAGGTCCTGCCTCGGCTGCGAGCGCGCTTTCCACAGACCGATCGCGCGCTGCTAGCGCTCGCAGATGCGCGCGGAGGAAATCGAGGGGGCACGTCAGTTGCTGAAAGTCTGGCCCTGGGCGAGCTCGAGGACGCATCGGTAATGGCGCGTGCCGCGCGTCTTCGACAGTGGCTGCTCGATCTCGGCCTGACGCTGCCGCGGGCACGGGCGCTCTGTGTCTTTATCGAGCAGCTCGACGCAGGCGCTGATCGGCAGCCGGTTCTCAGGCTTCAAGCGGGAGAGTTGCGACGCTATCGAGATCGCGTTTGGTTTGTGCCGCCGCGCATGAACCTTGCAGCGGAGTATTCGTTGCCGACGCGCGGCAGGCTTGAGCTACCCCACGGTGTGCTTGAGATGCGCTCCGATCCCGCCGGGTACATCGGCCATCCGCCCTATAGCATTGTTTTTAGAAAAGGCGGTGAAGTCCTTGAAGTTAATGGAGTTCGCCGCGCGCTAAAGACTCTGCTGCAGCAGGCTGCGGTGGCGCCATGGGCGCGCGATCGCCTGCCGCTCGTCCACGACGCTCGCGGGCTCTGGTGTGTGCCGGGGGTCGCCGTGCGGGATTTGCATCCTGGCGAAGAGGGCGAACGCGTGCGAGTCGATTGGCACCCCCGTGCTCCCACCCGGGTCTGATCGAGGTTAGCGACACCCGTTCATTGAGGTTGGCGAACCCTTTTGTTAACGTGCAATCCCATCTTGCGCGGGCCGTTCGCGCGCGTGCTGCTTCGATGGTGTTCATGTCTCGATTCATTTTCGTCACTGGTGGCGTAGTGTCCTCGCTGGGTAAGGGCATTCTCACGTCGTCTCTCGCAGCCGTGCTCGAAGCGCGGCGTCTTAACGTCAACGTGTTGAAGATGGACCCGTACATCAACGTGGATCCGGGCACCATGAGTCCGTTTCAGCATGGAGAGGTGTACGTCACGGCGGATGGCGCAGAGACCGATCTTGACCTCGGCAACTATGAACGGTTCTCGTCGGCGCGGATGTCGCGCAAAAATAATTTCACCACGGGCAGCATTTATGCAGAAGTGCTGCGGCGCGAGAGGCGCGGTGACTATCTCGGCGCGACGGTGCAGGTCATCCCGCACGTCACCGACGAGATCAAGCGGCGCATCAAGGACGCCGCTCAGGGGTTCGATGTGCTCCTGGTTGAAGTGGGCGGCACGGTGGGCGATATCGAGTCGCAGCCGTTTCTTGAGGCAGCCCGACAGATCCGGCTCGAGGTGGGTGCGCGCGCGGCGCTGTTCATCCATCTAACGTTCGTGCCCTACATTCCGGCTGCTGGGGAAACCAAGACCAAGCCGACGCAGCACTCGGTGAAGGAGATGCGCTCCATCGGTCTGCAGCCGGATGTGCTTGCATGCCGCTCCGAGCGACCGCTGCCGTTGTCCTCTCGCAGCAAGATCGCGCTCTTCACCAATGTGGAAGAACGCGCCGTCATCTCTCTCGAGGATGCGGAAACCATCTATCAGGTGCCGCAGATGCTCCATGCCCAGGGGCTCGACGATTTTGTCGTCGAGCGCCTTGAACTCGACTGCCCGGCGGCAGACCTTGGCGTCTGGAATGCGCTGGTCGATGCGCAGCTCAACCCGACCCAATCCGTCCGCATCGCGTTTGTGGGCAAGTACGTCGATCTGCTCGATGCGTATAAGTCGCTCATCGAAGCGATTACCCACGCAGGCATTCGTACCCGCACCCAGGTGGAAGTGCAGTACATCGACGCGGAGGAGCTGGAGCGCCACGGCACGGGGTGCCTCGATGGCGTTGCAGCAGTCCTGGTGCCGGGCGGCTTTGGTGAGCGTGGTTTCGAAGGCAAGATCATGGCGGCTGGATATGCCCGGTCACACGGTGTGCCGTACCTCGGTATCTGTTATGGGCTGCACGCCGCCGTGATCGATTTCGCGCGCAATGTCGCGGGAATGGCAGGCGCTCACTCGACCGAGATCGATACGGCGACTCCCTACCCGGTGATCGCACTCATCACCGAGTGGATGGATGAACGCGGACAGCGTGAGCTTCGCAGTGCCACGGGCGATCTTGGGGGTACCATGCGCCTGGGTGAGCAGCTGTGCCAGCTGCAGCCGGACTCACTCGCCGCGCGTGTCTATGGCACACCTTCGGTCCGCGAGCGCCACCGGCATCGATATGAGGTCAATAACCGACTGCTGCCAGCACTTGAGGCTGCAGGGCTCGTGGTGTCGGGACGCTCCGCGGACGGGCAGCTGGTCGAGATCATCGAGCTCGGCGATCACCCCTGGTTCCTCGCGTGCCAGTTCCATCCGGAGTTCACATCATCCCCGCGCTTCGGGCATCCGCTGTTTACCGGTTTCATCGAGGCGGCGCTCGCAAGCGCGGCGCGTCAGTCCGCCGTCAGCGACGGCACGGCAGCATAGGTGGACCATGCAACTCTGTAACTTCGAGGTTGGGCTCGACCGTCCCTTTTTTCTGATCGCTGGTCCCTGCGTCATCGAGGACGAACGGCTGATCCTCGAGACCGCCGCCACGCTCAAGGCGCTTACCGACGAGCTGTCGATCCCGTTCATCTTCAAGAGCTCGTTCGACAAGGCCAATCGCTCTTCGCACCAGAGCTTCCGTGGGCCGGGCATTGATGCCGGATTACGAATTCTTGCCCGCGTGCGTGAAGACATTGGTGTGCCGGTGCTGACCGACGTGCATGAGGACACGCCACTCGATGTGGTCAGCGCGGTGGTGGATGTGCTCCAGACACCCGCTTTCCTCTGCCGGCAGACCGATTTCATTCTGCGCGTCTGCAGTCAGGGCAAGCCGGTCAACATCAAGAAGGGGCAGTTCCTCGCGCCGCTCGACATGCTGAACGTTGCCGCCAAGGCGCGCTCGACGGGTAACGAGCAGATCATGGTCTGCGAGCGTGGCGCGAGCTTTGGTTACAACAATCTGGTCTCTGACATGCGTGGTCTTGCCCAGATGCGCCGTACCGGCTGTCCGGTGGTTTTTGATGCGACTCATTCGGTGCAGATGCCGGGCGGTCTTGGCACCGCTTCGGGCGGACAGCGTGAGATGGTGCCGGTGCTTGCGCGGGCAGCCACCGCGGTGGGTGTGGCGGGGCTCTTCATGGAAACCCATCCAAACCCTGCCGAGGCAAAGTCGGATGGCCCGAATGCCTGGCCGCTCGGGCTCATGGGTCCGTTGCTGAAACAGCTCAAGGCGCTCGATGACATCGCCAAATCGCAACCCTTCCTCGAAGATCAGGCAGGAGAGGTATCCCCATGACCCGAATCACTGAGGTTCGCGCCCGCGAGGTTCTCGATTCCCGCGGCAATCCCACCGTCGAAGCCGATGTGCTCACCGACCGCGGCAACCTGGGATCGGCCTGTGCCCCGTCGGGCGCTTCTACGGGGTCTCGCGAAGCGCTCGAGCTTCGGGATGGTGATGCGGCGCGATATCTGGGCAAAGGGGTCTCGCGTGCGGTGGCCGCTGTTAACGGCGCGATCGCGGATGCTGTGAAGGGACGCGACCCGGCGGATCAGCGGGGCCTCGATGCTGTGCTCTGTGCGCTCGACGGCAGCGAAAACAAGGCAAACCTCGGCGCCAACGCAATCCTCGCCGTGTCGCTGGCAGCGGCCAAGGCCGCGGCCCTCGACGCGGGTGTTCCGCTGTTTCGTCATTTGAATGGGCTCTTCGGCGGTGTGCCGATGACTCTGCCCGTGCCCATGATGAACATCATCAACGGCGGGGAGCACGCCGATAACAACGTCGACATTCAGGAGTTCATGATCCAACCGGTATCGATGAGCTCCTTTCGCGATGCCCTGCGCTGTGGCGCCGAGGTGTTCCATGCCTTGAAACAGGTGCTCAAATCACGTGGGCTAGCCACCAGCGTGGGCGACGAAGGCGGCTTCGCGCCGAATCTTGCTTCGAACGCCGAGGCGCTTGATGTGATTGCACTCGCGGTCGATAAGGCGGGTTATCGGCTCGGTGAGGACGTAACGCTCGCCCTTGACTGCGCGTCATCTGAATTTTTCTCTGCGGGCGTCTACGACCTGGCAGGGGAGGGCCGTCAGTTCGATGCGGCCGGATTCGCTGAATATTTGGCTGAACTCGCGGCACGCTATCCCATCACCTCCATTGAGGATGGCATGGAAGAGAGTGACTGGGAGGGTTGGCGTATTCTGACTCGGCGTCTCGGTGATCGGGTTCAGCTTGTCGGAGACGATCTTTTCGTCACTAACACGCGTATTCTGGAACGCGGCATTCGCGAGGGTATTGCCAACGCGATTCTTATAAAATTCAATCAGATCGGTAGTCTTTCTGAGACGCTAGATGCAATTCGCATGGCTCATGACGCGGGCTATAGGGCGGTGATCTCGCATCGTTCGGGTGAGACAGAAGATACGACCATCGCGGATCTGGCGGTCGCCACAGGAGCGGGTCAGATCAAGACTGGATCGCTCTGCCGGTCCGACCGAGTGGCCAAATACAATCGGCTGCTGCGCATTGAAGAGCTGCTCGGGCCGAATGCCGTCTATCGCGGCATGGCTGAGCTGCGGCGCTGAGTCGGCGAGTGCCGCGACGATCATGCGCTATCTGCTCCTCGCGTTGGTTGTGATCATAGGCGCGCTGCAATACAAAGCGTGGCGTAGC
>JBMTYG010000170.1:0-5244 GCA_049454295.1 Pseudomonadales bacterium | reverse complement strand
GCCATCACCCTGATCTCGACGCGGGCTCCTGGAACTGCGAGTTCGCTAACGCCGATGGCTGTCCAGGCGGGCCACGGGGCGCTAATGAACTCATCGCGAACTTGCATAAAGGTTGCGAGATGCTCGCGAAGCCCGACATGGAATGTCGTGTATTCGATGATGGAATCAAAGCCAAGGTTCGCCGCCATCAACACGTCCCCTATCGCCTGCCAGGCGTTCCGAAACTCCTCCGCTGCTGCTTCCGGGACGGCGCCGGTAGGGCCGATGCCGATTTGCCCTGATAGGACCACGAGATCGCCGACTCTCACGCCGGGTGCAAAATGGTACGCATCGTAGGTGGCTTTGCTCGAATCGGGCAGAATGATTTGGCGGCCCATGATCGTTCCTGTTAGCGAATCTCAGGAAGATGATAGCGATGTTTCGGGGCTGCGTAATCGCTTGCTTGAAAGCGACCTTATGAGAGGTGTGTGTTGCTCAGTTTTCATGATCCCGTGCCAGTCGGCGCGCGCGAGCGCGAGGTTTATCTGGAGTTTGCGAAGACGGCGGCGAGAGCGGCGGGAACTGAGATCTTGGGGTTCTTTCGCACGCAGCTCGAGGTTGAAGACAAGCAGTTAAAAGGCGGGTTTGATCCGGTCTCGGCGGCTGATCGAGCTGGGGAGATGCGGTTCCGTGAAGCGGTAAGGGCCCAATTTCCGGAGCATGGGGTCTTGGGCGAAGAGTTCGGGTATGCACCCGGCAATGGGCTAACTTGGGTCATTGATCCCATCGACGGAACGCGGGCGTTCATGACTGGGATGGTCCACTGGGGGGTTCTGATTGCGCTGTTCGACGGGCAGAACCCCGTGCTTGGGGTGATGTTTCAGCCTTTCACCGGTGAGATGTTCTACGGCGACGGTGACCACGCGTGGTGGGAGCGGGGAGCTGAACGCCGAGCGCTGAGGTCGCGCGCCGGCGTGGATGTCGCACAAGCTGTTATGGGGACGACAAGCCCGAGTTTTTTCAAGAGCGTCTCTGAGCGGTCGTCGTTAGAGCGTCTGGAGCGTGAAGTCAGGATGACGTTATACGGCGGTGACTGCTATCTCTATGCGATGGTGGCCATGGGCGGGCTGGATCTGGCTATCGATGCGGGTCTTGGCGCTTACGACGTGCAGGCACTCATCCCGATAGTTCGTGGAGCCGGAGGTGTCATCACGACGATTGACGGCGCCAACCCAAGCCTCGGTGGTTTTTTGGTGGCGGCTGGCAGCCCGGATCTGCATCGGTCTGCGTGTCAGATTCTCCAAGGCAACGTTGCTCGTTCTTGAGGCGTGACGCGCCAAAATAGTGCATAAATGAGAAAAATCCGTTGGGATAGCACCGTGTTTTCAGGGCGTGAGATGCCCATGGTGACCCCCTGAGCCTCTCAAATCGTCCGCGATTGCGTCTGAAAGGACCCATTTATCGCTTAATGCCCCGCGAGCCAAAACTTGGCACGCGTTCTGCTTATAGAGTTGTGACGCACGGCGGCGCCTCTCCCCCGATGACTGGCCGGCGTCGGCTCTCCAAGGAGCCCTCGAGGTGCCCAGCCTTCCCTCTCCCCTCGGGCTGGGCACCTTCTTCTCTTTCGCAGTAAGCCAATCGATTCTCAGCCGCCCGATCCAGCCAGCGTGAGTGGCGGCGGACGGTGTCTTCACGTCGGCTCGGCATACTGTCGATATGAACCTCGAGCAAAACTCCGTCGGCCCCGATCGTCTTCAATCGGCTGGCCCCGCCCTACGCCGAATCGGTGTGATTGGCGATGTCCATGCAGAGCATGACCGGCTGGGGAAAGTGCTGGACTGGCTTCAAGGGCAAAACGTAGACGCCGTAATTTGCACGGGAGACTTAGCGGACGGGCGCGGCTGTGTCGACGAAACCTGTGCTCTCTTGGAAAGCGCGGGTGCCATTGCCGTTGCGGGTAATCATGATCGCTGGCTACTGCAGGATCGCGTTCGGCATCTCCCGGATGCTCATCGACTAGACACCATCAAGGAACGCACGGAGCAGTATCTAAGGTCGCTGCCACGTTCGGTGACTCTCGAAACGACGTTGGGCTCTCTGATGCTTTGTCATGGCGTGGGTGAAAGCGACATGGCCAAAATATGGCCTGGCACCTCGCGCTCCCCCATAGAACGCAGCACCCGCATGGATGAGATCATTGCCAGCGACCGTTTCCGTTTTCTTGTGAATGGGCACCTGCATTACCGGGTCATGATCGATTTCGAAAATCTACTCGTGCTGAATGCGGGTACATTGAAGGGTCAGTACGCCGGGGTCACGGTGATGGATTTTCGGGCGGATGGTGTCGCGTCTTTCGCCATATCCGATGAAGGCTCGCCGGTTCTTGTAGCCGAACATACCCTGTCACCGACCGCGTCGCGTCGCATCTGGCGTGACACGCGATGTTTCGATGGCGCATGGGAGCCGCTGGCGCTTTACGCGATTGCCCCCGCCGGTTCGACCGCCGCGGCGAGTTGATCCGATCAGCGCCAAGGCGGGTAGTCTGCTCGAAATACTGCTCAACGCCTGAATTAGGCTAATGAATCAGCGGACTTGTTTCCTCGGCTGCTCGGGAGTGCTCCTTATTCCGGGTCCCGATGACAGCGCTTGCAGCGTGGTAATAAGCAAGCGCCGCTCCGCTTGCTTAACGCGGTCTTCGAGTGTTTCAACATCATCGGACACTCTCACCGGCACCGTTACCTGGCTAAGAATGGGGCCGGTGTCATAGTCGGCGTCAACCAGATGAACGGTAGCGCCGCTCACGCGTTCGCCTGACTTCAGCACGGCAGAGTGGACTCGACGACCATAGAACCCGGGCCCTCCGAATTTGGGTAGCAGGGCAGGGTGGGTGTTGATGATCCTGTTACGAAATGCTGCCACTGTGGCGGGGCCAAGCTTCTTCATGTAACCGGCTAGCAGCACCCAGTCTCCCCGCGCCTCCAGGAGCGCCTGGCAAAGCGCTTGATCGAGCGCTTCTGGATCTGGATGCGTGGCAGAACTCAGATGCCGAGTTGGTATTCCCACTGCGTGAGCTCGTTCCAGTGCACCAGCGCCGCTGTTATTGCTGACCACGAGAACAACCTCAGCCTTGAGCTGATGGTCCGTGCACGCGTCCAGAACCGCTTGCAGCGTGCTACCCCCGTGGGATGCCAGCACGGCGAGGCGCATCAGGCCGCCACCTTGAAGATTGCGGTATGGAAGATCTCGGTCGTCACCTCGCCATCGCGCGTGAAGCGCAGATAGAGTCGAACAAACTCGTGTCCGCGTCGTGACCACTTGTCGATCGGTACCGCTTCGACAGCGACCGTCTCGTTCACACATAAGAGTCGGTGGAAACGAATCTCTGAGCTAACGTGCATCCACGCTGGCATCACGTATTCCCGCATGAGGGACTGGTTCGCGATGGCAAGAATCCCATGTGGGTGTGCGTACTCGTGGAACAGCCGGTTATCGTCGTCTGCCTGGGCAGCAAAGGTCTGGTTTAGATCTTCGGTAATGGTCCAATGCCACGGCGTGAAAGGCTGCATGGGCAGCACGTTATGCCAATCGATGAGCGGCCGGTCCGCGGACTTTCGCGGTGCAAAGAGCGCATCTGTGCTCACGGGTTTCGGCAGACGGTCAGGCATCAGGCATTGAAGCTCCGCGAGCAGATCGCCCGCATCGTTCCAGCATCGTGCTCGGGGCTGTTCTGGTTCGTCATCGATCTCGATCCGGAGCGGCTCGCCGTTGTATGTCGGCTTGATCAGCCGGACGGAATGGATCGCCTGCTCGAGCGCCCTCGCGCCGTAGCGCTGAGTGAATGGCCAGGTGAGATAGCCGTAGACGGTGACACCCGCAACGAGCCCACCGCGGAATCCGAAACGGCGCGCAATCTCGTCGCTGTGAATACGGTTCTCGGAGTCTTCCACGTGATTGCGCGCGGTGATCTGGCGTGGCGGCATGATGCGACTCCTGATGCGTACGGGCATTGTGCCCCATGAACGGCGGTTGGGCACCCGATGCGGTATCGTGGCGCAATGGTCCGTCCAGTTCTCCTTCAACGTCTCATCATGCTTTCCGGAAAAGGTGGAGTGGGCAAGACCACGCTTGCCGCGCT
The DNA here is from genome assembly GCA_049454295.1 of Pseudomonadales bacterium. Classification (GTDB taxonomy): domain Bacteria; phylum Pseudomonadota; class Gammaproteobacteria; order Pseudomonadales; family Azotimanducaceae; genus UBA7803. Next base: position 1,130 of record JBMTYG010000170.1, on the reverse strand, counting down.
CATTGCGCGAGAACTGGCGGCATCGGGTCAGCGCGTGGTTCTGGTGACATTGGATACCCGCGACATTCGACACCCTATATTTGAGGCGCCGCTCGACTATCAGCCTCAGAGCGTTCGGCCCGGATTGTGGGTTGCGCGGGTCGATCCTTTGTCCGCTCTGATCGATTACACCCGTTCGCGCCTCCCTTTTGGGGCGCTGTACGAGCCGGCGTTGCGCAGCCGGGCGGTGCGTGACTTCACCGGAGCGCTGCCGGGGTTCGATGAACTGATGCTGCTCGGGCGTCTCTATAATTTGACCGTCGAGCTTGGCTTTGACCGCGTCGTCTTTGATGCCCCTGCTCTAGGTCATCTGCGGCAGCTGCTCGGAGTTCCTGGCGCTATGCAGCGAGCGATGGTCAGCGGACCTGTGCGGCATGTTGCTGATCGAATGGCGGGATTACTGTTCGACCCTGTCCGAACCGTGGTGCTGCCGGTTACGCTGCCAGAACAGATGCCAGTGTCCGAGACGCTCGAGCTCATCGCGTCGTGCCGTGATCATTTCGGCATGGCCGTGGGCCCCGTCCTGATCAACAGGACGCATGCGCCGCCATTCTCGCCGCCCGAGTGGGCTCAGGTCCGTGCGCTCGGAGATAGCGTGCGCGCCTCTCAAGTTCTTCGAGACCTGATCGCCGAAGCTGAGCAAGTCATGGACCAAAGCGTGCGCGAAGCGGAAGCGCTTATGCCGCTCGCAGCTGTTGGCGTTGATCGCATCTTTTTCCCCGAGAGAGCCACAGCAGATGCCCTGCTCGATGACCTGGCGCCCGCGCTTGCCACGATCCGGTTTGTCGAATGATGACTGCAGGCTTATCCACCCGTGTTCTCGTTTGTTGCGGGAGTGGGGGCGTCGGCAAGACCACGGTGGCGGCAGCGTTGGGCCTCGCGTTCGCGCGAGCCGGTCACCGCGCTGTCGTGTTGACCATCGATCCAGCCCGGCGACTGGGCGAAGCCCTGGGGATCGAGGCGCTGGCGGATTCGCCCCGATTGGTGCGATCCGAGGAATCGGGAGAGCTCTGGGCTGCAACGCTCGAACCGTCGGCCGTGTTTGATCGGTTGGTCGCAACCCTCGCGCCGAGTGTCGGGTTAAGGGAAAC
>JBMTYG010000169.1:0-5257 GCA_049454295.1 Pseudomonadales bacterium | reverse complement strand
CTCGCCGCTAGTGCGCGCCACGATCTCGCCGGCGTGTGCGATGCCAAGGTTGGAGTATTGGAAATAACGGTCGGGCGCATCGAGAGTGCGCTGCTTGCTGAGCGCGGCGAGCAGTGTCTCGCGGTCGGGAAAATCATAGTCTGGCGGGCTCCAGTAGGCGCCCAGGGTCTCGCGTGGCAAACCTGAGGAATGCGTGAGCAGCGCGCGCACGGTAAGCGGGCTGGCGTGTTGCCCGGTTTGTCGCGGCTTCAACTCGGTCAGATGGGTGGACACCGGTTCGTCCAGGTCCAGCACGCCTACGTCGCGCTGCTGGATCAGGGCGATGCCAGCAAACATCTTCGACAGCGAGCAGATGCTGTAGAGCGTTTCGGCGTTGGCAGAGATTTTGCGGGCGGGATTCTCAAGCCCCCACGACTTCTATCAGATGAGATCCTGATCACGCACTATCCCGACCGACAGCGCGGGGATGGCGTTGTAGCTCTGGTGTGCCTCCACCCAGCGATCGAACAGCGCGAGAGCGCCATCAAGCGCCGCGTCATCCTGGGCGCGGGCGTTGGAACAGAACAGCGTGAGTGTGGTCAGGCAGATAAGCAGGTGAGCGCTGGGGCGCATCGGTCACGGTCTCCGGAGTGACAGGGCGACAGCCGATTCAGTTCGGCTTGCGTGCGACGCCGTGAGTCATCCAGGTCGCCCAACGTGGACCCGGTTCATAGCCACGCGCGCATTCCTCGAGGGCGAAGCCCGCGCCGGTGATGAGCTCATCCGGGGCGCGCGTCAGGTGACAGCCGCCGCCGATGCGCTTCCAGAGCGGTTCAATGCGCCGCTGCCAGCGCGCGACGTTTGCATCAGGTGAGCGCCCGTGCTCGATGAAATAGAGGGCTCCGCCGGGTTTCAATACCCGGTGCATCTCGCTCAGCGCGGCGGCCGGGTCGGGTATCGAGCAAAGCGTCCACGTGCAGACGATAGAGTCGAAGCGATTGTCCTCGGCGGGAATTGCCTCGCCGGAGACAGTCAGGATGTCTACCGGCTGCGCGATACCCGCCGCGCGTTGGCTCGCGCGCTCGGTGAGCTCGGCGGCCGGGTCCAACCCGGTAATGTGTGTGGCTGCTTGTCCGTAATGCGCGAGATTGTGACCGCTGCCAATCCCAATCTCGAGGACGGCGCCCTCGGCTCGCGGCACATAGCGCGCGCGCAGCTTTTGCATGGGCGGCTGACCGCAGGCGCTGTCAATCAATCGAGGGAGAACGACGCGGTCATACCATCCCATGGGTCACCTCATATTTTACGTGTGCGGTCCTGCCAGTAGCGATCGCGCAGCAGGCGCTTATACAGCTTGCCGGTTTCGTGGCGCGGCATCGCTGCCTCGTAATCGATGCTGCGCGGTGCCTTGTAGCCCGCAAGGCGCTCCCGGCAGAGCGCAATCAACTCGGCGCTAAGAGTGTCGCTGGGGGTGAACCCAGCGCGCAGGGTCACGGCAGCCTTCACTTCCTCGCCGAACTCCTCATTGGGTATACCGAAGACTGCGGCGTCTTCGATGGCCGGGTGGGTGACCAGCACGGCCTCGATTTCCGCGGGGTAAATATTGACCCCCCCGCTGATGATCATGTCGATCTTGCGATCGCTGAGATAGAGATAGCCATCCGCGTCGAAATAGCCAATATCGCCGAAGGTATAGGTACCGGGCGCTAGGTGGACTTCGGCGGTTTTGCCGGGATCGTTGTGGTACTCGAAGTCCGATCCTGTGTTGCTGCGCACATAAATCTGACCGGAGGTGCCGGGGCTTACTTCTGCCCCCTGATCATCGCGCACGGAAATGGTGACGAGCGGCGTCGGTCGACCCACGCTGCCGGGGCGTTCGAGCCACTCGGCGGCGCTGATCAAGGTCACGATGGAGCCCTCGGTCGATCCGTAGTACTCCCCGACCACAGGCCCCCACCACTCGATCATGCGTCGCTTCACATCGGGCGGGCAGGGTGCTGCGCCGTGCCACACCACGCGCAGGCTCGAGCCGTCGAACGCCGATCGTTCCGCATCCTCGAGTCGCAGCAGGCGGTGAAATTGGGTCGGCACCAGGTGCACGTTAGTGACTTTGTGCGTATCGATGACTGCGAGCGTTTCCGCGGCGTCGAAGCGATGGCGCATGACCACCGTGCTGCCGGTCAACAAGGGCAGGAATGAGAACGCCCATTGGGCTGAGTGGTAGACCGGTCCACACAGTAGCGTCGTGCCGTCGCTCGGGATGCTGAGCATTCCTGAAAGTCCTGCTCCCATCATCTCGAGCACCATGAGCGGACCGCCTGGCTTCGATGTGGTTGAACGCACGCCCTTGGGTCGTCCCGTTGTCCCCGACGTATAGAACATGGGACCGCCCGCACACTGGTCCACGGGCTCGGCATCGCTCGCCTTTGCGAGCAGCGTCTCATAATCCGCAAACGGGGACGCGCCGCTGCCACGCAGGGTGAAGGCGTGTTCGAGACCGGGGGTCTCTCCGCGCGCGAGGGCGTCGGCGGCAATGCTCTCGAACTGACCTTCTGCGAACAACACGCGCGCCCCCGCGTTGTCGATGACGTAGGCGAGTTCCTCCGCGCTGAAATGCCAGTTGACGGGCACGTAGATCAGCCCAGCGTGATTGGCGGCGAGCATAATTTCGTAATACTCGCGGCAGTTGCCAGCGTAGATCGCGATCACGTCTCCCGCACCGAGACCGAGTCCGCGCAGCGCGTGCACGAGCTGGTTGGTCCGTCGGTCGAGTTCTGTCCAAGTAGACGCGCCGCGCTCGTCAATGAGCGCCGCACTATCGGGTCTGAGACTGGCAGTTCGGGCGACAAAATGCGTCATGCGTCGGTCTCCTGTGTGATGGGGGCGCTGTAGACCTTGCGGCCGCCGAGCCAGGTTTGTTCGACCTGCAGATCCAATATCTCCGACTCGGAAACGCGTAGCGGGTTCCCGCTCAGCACGATGAAGTCGGCCAGCTTGCCGGCTTCGAGTGTACCCTTGGAGGTCTCCTCTCGGGTCAGCCATGCCCCGCGAATCGTGTATCCACGCAGCGCGTCGATCATGGCGATGCGTTCAGCGGCGCCGAATACGCGACCACTTTGGCCTTTGCGGGTAACGGCGGCATAAAGTCCGACCACCGGTCCGATGGGCAGGATGTCGCTCGAGAGCGCAACGTGGATACCATGGTTCATTGGCGTACGCAGAGGATTGTTGGTTTCGAGCGTGTCGCCCTCGAGATAGGTCAGGTAACGCCCTTCGAGGGTGTAAGTGAAATTGGGCTGCTGGGTGATGGCGATACCTTGTCTCACCATCTGAGCCAACGTTTCCGTATCCGGCATCAGCGTGAAGTGATTGAGATAGTGCCGGTGGTCCGCGCGCGGCGTCTCGGTGATCACGTCTGCAAGGCTTTCGACGGCAAGGTCGATGGCCGCGTCGCCGATGGCATGTACTCCCAGCTGCCAGCCGTCGCGGTGCGCGGACCGCAGGATGTCATGAATCTCGGCTGCGGGCAGGCTAAGACTACCGCGGTACTCGCCCATGCCGCGGTAGGGCTTGCGCGTGTAAGCGGCGGGCCCTGAGAACCCGCCGTCCACAAAAACCTTAATCGCTCCGATACGCAGATGCTCATCGCCATCGCCACTGCGTCGACCAAAAGCGGCCATGGCGGCATCGCCTTCCCAAGTGAGCTGCACGGCGGCTCGAGGCAGGTTGCCGCGGTACGCCGTGTAGATCGCTTCCCACTCAGGGTAGTGCTCGATGGTGTCCTGAGCCTGAATGATTGAGGTAATTCCTTTCGCGAAGAGCGCTTGCAGATGGGCGATGTGACTGGGTCGCAGTTCCTCCGCGGTGGACCTGGGTACGAGGTCGGTCACCAGCGCCTGGCGCTCGCGGATGATGCCGTTCAGCTTGCCATCCGCCCCTTTCTCGATCACCCCACCTTCAGGCTGTGGTGTTTTTTCGTCAATCTCCGCGAGCATGAGCGCCAGGCTCGACACGACTGCGCTGTGACCGCCAGCGCGCGTCAGAACCACGGGGTTGTCCGGTGCGGCGGCGTCGAGGTCGGCGCGCTCCGGACGACGACCCACCTCAAGCTGGTCTTCGGACCAGCCATATCCAGTGATCCACTCGCCCGGGCCAAGCGCTTTCGCCTTGTCCGCAATCCGCTCCGTGAGGTGTGTGATGGAGGTAATGTTGGTGAGGTCGACGTAACGCTGGGGCGAGCCGCTCACATGAATATGTGAGTCTACGAAGCCGGGCATGATGGTTTTGCCACCAAGGTCTAACGCTTCGTCGGGGTCGAAACGTTCTCGGAGGGAATCATCCCCCACCGCGATGATCCTGTCCCCGCGCACGGCCATGGCACTCGCCTGTGTGCCCACCTCGTCGAGCACAAGCACTGTGCCGTTATACAGCAGCAAATCGACGGGCTCTTGCGCTGGCGCCTCCTCGCGGTCGCAACCTGCGAGCGCGAGCGCGAGGAACAGGGCCGCTCGACGGGTCATATCAGCAGACGATAGGGTGCCTCGAGCAGGTCGCGTACGGTGCCGAGGAAGGCTGCTGCAGGCGCGCCGTCTACGGCACGGTGATCCCAGGTCAGTGAGAGCATCATGCGCTGCTGCTTGACCGGCGTATTGCCGTCCCAGGCCACCTCTTCACGAATGCGATTGACACCAAGGATACCCACCTGTGGCGCGTTAATGATCGGCGTGAAACTGTCGACGCCGAACATGCCAAGAGCCGTTACGGTGAAAGTTCCGCCCTGCAGATCGTCTACGGACAGCTGACCCTCGCGCGCCGCATTGGCGAGGCGTGCGGTCTCCGCGACGAGGTTGCCAACGCTGCGCAGGTTGGCATCCTGTACCACGGGCACCAAGAGCCCGTCCTCGACAGCAACGGCCATGCCCACGTTGATCGCACCCTTCAAGGTAATCTCGCGCTCGCCGAACACGCTGTTCATGAGCGGGTGCTTTTCCAGCGCCTTGGCGACGGCGCGGATGACGAGATCGGTGTAGGTGATGCGCAGGCCCTCTGCCTTCCACTCGTCGAGCAGCTGCGTTCGCAGCCGTACCGCGTCGTCCATGACCACGTCCATGTTCATGGTCAGCTGCGCCATGGACTGAAGACTGTCGTACATCCGTGCCGCGATGGTTTTGCGCATCCCGCGGATCGGCAGCGTGCTGTCCGCACGCTGTCCACTCTGAGGACGGGGCGGCGGGGGGGGGGGGGGGGGGGGGGGGGGGGGGGGGGGGGGGGGGGGGGG
>JBMTYG010000168.1:0-5342 GCA_049454295.1 Pseudomonadales bacterium | reverse complement strand
AACTGGAAACCATCCTCTGTCTCCGTACCGAGCAGGGCGCGCACCCCCAGCGGCGGATTCAGGTCGCGGACCGTGAATGTGAGCAGCAGGCGTCGATCATGGAGCCTCAGGAGCGACATGTACATTTCGCCGTAGTCGCCGAAGTCACGGATACGGTCGAAGGTCCTGCCGTCGTCAGATGACGAGAAGAGGATAAAGTGATCCGCCTGGTCGTTTTCCGCCGCGATCGGTTTGTTGCTGATGGGCAACTCGTTGCTGTCGACGCGGACGAGCGCCCAGATCCGTGAGGACCTCGACTGCCAGAGCCACGTCTCGCCGCCGAAGAAGCCATAAACACTTTTGAAATCGCGTGGTTCGCAGGTGGCGGTCCTGTCCCATGTCGCACCGTTGTCTTTCGACCGCCACATCAGCCACGGTCCGTCGCCGCCGTCGTAGTCAACACCCAGCAGCAGTGTACCGTCGTCAAGCCGCAGCACGTTCCTCGTCGTATGGTTGGACTTCCTCGGCTGAACCGACTCGGACTCAATGCGGATCGATTGCCATGATCGACCGCCATCGATCGAGCGATGCAGAAAACCGCAGGTGTAGCCCCATTCGTTACGCACGTCCTGGGCGAGCAGATGACCGGTGATAAAAATCGTGCCGTCCGGCAGGACTGTGAGGTAAGGCTCGCGGCCGAGCAGGTTCAGTTTTTCGGCCTGCGACCAGGTTCTGCCGCCATCCTTTGAACGAAAAAGCAGTGTCTGTTCCATAACCTGATTGTTGTCCCGACGGTACTGATGAAATGCCGTCAGCAACAGTTCTCCATTCGGCAGTCTGGCAATGCATGGCTTGTAATCTTCCGGTTCACCGAGGGCGATGCGTTCGCAGGAGATTGCGGCACCGGCCAATCGCTGCGGGTTGTGAACAGGAATTGATGTCGGTGGATCATCCGCCTGAGCGATGACGGTGGTGAGGATGACCGCGATCAGGAACAGACTGTAACGACGCGGGTGTGCGGTCGAGGGCAAGTGTCGAGGCATCATGAGATCTCCGGCAAAAGATACGGGGCGCGATATTCTTTTGTGAGCATCTGATTGGCTTCGTCGCAGTCGATGAATTGTTCGGCCCGGGGATCGAAGTCGAGTCGGCCGCGGGTGCGGAACGCGATTTCGCCGAGGTGCACGAGGGCGCAGCTGCGATGTGCGACTTCGGCTGAGGCTTTGGTGGGCGTACGCTGGCGGACGGCGTCCAAAAACTCGGCCATGTGCTCCGCGTAGCCGCGCTGACCGCGGAGATCTTTGCCCTCTGTCGGTCCTGGCGTCGACTTTGGCCCGAGAAAGACGCTGAAGGCACCACGGCGGGAGAAGATCATGTACCCTTCCGTTCCGTAAAAGACGTTGCCATTGTCGAATCCGTTCAGACCGTAGGCCGTGAAGGGATAGTTCTCATAGATCAGCAGGCGACCATCGGGGTATTCGTAAGTCACGTTCAGGTTGTCGGGGTATTCGCTGGCGTGGCCATCGAGCATCATTCGGCTGCCGCGGGCGGTGATTTGTTTCGGCAGGGTGGTGACACCCAGTCCCCACGTTGCCATGTCGATGTCATGAATGCCGTCATCACCGATCTCGCCGTTGCCATAGTCGCGAAACATCCGCCAGTTCCGGTGCCAGCGATGCGGATTGAATGGTCGCCTCGGCGCCGGCCCCAGCCAGCGGTCGTAATCCACACCCTGTGGTGGCTCGCCATCGGGCAGCGGTGGCTCCACGGTCCGAGTTTCGGCCGTCCATGCACGGGCGACCCTGACCTCGCCGATGATGCCGTCCCTCAGCAGTTGTTCCGCTTTTGCAGTCACAGGGCTGTTCCGCATCTGGCTGCCCTGCTGCACGACGCGGCCAAACTTCTTCGCCGCCGCGATGATCAGCGGCCCTTCGTTAAAAACATGCGAGATCGGTTTCTCGATGTAGCAGTCCTTGCCGGCCGCCATCGCCGCCAACGCGATGGGCGCGTGCCAGTGATGTGGCGTGGCAATGATCACCGCGTCCACGTCCCTGTCCTCGATGATCGTTTCATACCGAGCCGTCCGTTTCGGCGGCGCAGCCTGGAAGTCGCGCGTCACCAGTTTGTCCATCCGGTCGATCTGAGCCGGATCCACATCGCACAGCCAGGCGATCGACACCGCCTCGCGTCGTCCCACCAGACCCTGCACATGATGCGTCATGATCCCGCCGCAGCCGATGATTCCCAGTCGCAGCTTCGCTGGCTGGTCAGCGCCGAACGCCCGCACGCCACCCAGCGCGGCCGCAGCGCCCAGAATCAGGGATGATTGTGTTGTCTGTTGCAGAAAGTCCCGACGGCTTGATGTTGAATTCATAAGTCTTCCCTCACGTTAAAATCGGCTTCACCACCTGCCCATGCACATCGGTCAGGCGATAATCGCGACCGGCATGGCGGAAGGTCAACAGTTCATGATCAAGCCCCAACAGGTGCAGGATCGTCGCGTGAAAATCGGGCATCGTGACCTTGTTCTCGACCACGTAGTAACCGAATTCGTCGGTCTGGCCGCAGGCTGTGCCGCCACGTATCCCGCCACCGGCCATCCAGCAACTGAATGCATGCGGATGATGGTCGCGACCATCGGTCCCCTGAGCTGCGGGCGTCCGGCCGAACTCGGTGGCAAAGACAACCAGCGTGTCGGCCAGCATGCCGCGTGTCTTCAAATCTCTGAGCAGCGAGGCGATCGGCAGGTCGACCTTTGCGGCATTACTCGTGTGGTTGTTTCGCAGATCACCATGCGCATCCCAGTAATTGCGCGGGTAACTGAAGTTGACCTGCACGAAACGGACGCCCGCTTCCAGACAACGGCGGGCGAACAGGCACTGCCGACCGAACTCATCGGTCGGTTCAACTCCAACACCGTAGTCCGCCTGTGTGGCAGCTGTCTCACGTCCGATATCCATGACTTCAGGCGCTTCAGCCTGCATCCGGAACGCCATCTCGAATGAGTCGATGCGAGCTTCCAGAGCTGAGTCGGAGCCGATGCTGGCCAGATGCCGCTCATTGCGACGTTTGAGCAGGTCGAGTTGCAGCCGCTGCAGTTCAGGCGTCTGACCGGGAGCGAGGCTCGATAGGCGGGCCTCCCTGAAATGCGTGCTGCCATCGCCCAGACGCGTTCCCTGAAACGTTGCTGGCAGGAACGACGAGCCGTAGTTCTGGGCTCCGCCGTGGTAGAGAGAGGGACTCAAACTCAGGAAGCCGGGCAGGTTCTGGTTCTCGCTGCCCAGCCCGTAGAGGGTCCACGCCCCGAGGCACGGTCGAGCGAAGACACCGCTGCCCGTGTTGATATTGAGCAGCGCTGGCCCGTGCGAAACGAAATCGGCTCCGTTCATCGAGCGGATCACTGCGATGTCGTCGATGCAACTGCCGATGTGCGGAAAGAGGTCGCTGACTTCAATGCCGCTGTCACCGTACTTCCGGAACTTCCACGGCGATGCCAGCAGGTTGCCGGTCCCTCCAAACTCGAACTTCGGTTTGGCGAACGGCAGCGGCTGGCCGTTCATCTCCGCGAGTTTGGGTTTTGGGTCGAACGAGTCAACGTGCGACACTCCCCCATGCATGAACAGGAAGACGACCCGCTTCGCAGTGGCGGGGAAGTGCGACAGCCTCGGAGCGAGCGGCCCGGATGCCGCGGCGATTGATGTCTCGGCCAGCAACCCCTGCAGGGCCAGTGAGCCGAAACCGCAGGCAGATTGCTGGAGAATTTGTCGTCGGGTGAGTGGATTGGTCATGGGGCTTCCTCCGGGTTGGGAACCGCTGATAAACGCTATTCAACGCTGATGAGTATGGATTTGGTGTAAGGTGAAGTGACGGCGGGAATGGAGTTGCTGGCGTACCACGGGCTTCCAGTCCGTGAGTTCCGGTCAACGCCCGCTTGAGTCGACTACGGACTGGAAGTCCGTCGTACCGTCTCACTCACAAGGACTGGTCGCCCATATCAGCGTTCATTAGTGTTCATCAGCGGTTCCTCTGTCTTTGTTAATACTTACTCGACATACAGGAACTCGTTGCTGCAAAGGAGCGACTGACAGAACGCCAGCCAGGCTGCTCGACGCCGCTCCGCATCGGGCGTCTCGCCCAGTGTGGACGACTCCTGAAACGTACTCAGGAAGGTGATTGACTCTTCCCTCTCAATCGGTGTTGCCAACCGACCGTATGCCACGCGATGGGCCAGATCGATCCGTTGGTCGTCCGTCAACCGGGGAACCGTCAGCAGCCTCTCGGCAAACGCCATCGACTGTTCTCGAACAAACGGATGATTCAGCAGGAACAAGCCTTGCGAGGCCACCGTCGTTTCATTGCGAATGGCGGTCACGCCGTTGGGATCGGCGGCATCGAACAGGGCCAGAACGTCTGGCAGCATATTGCGGACGATCGGCAGGTAGACCGATCGCTTGCGGAAAGTCGTGTAGAACTCGTCATCGGCCCCCACGCGGTTGGGCCGAATGATCGCGCTGATGTCCTCGGACTTCGAGATCAGGAAATCTCCGCTCTCTGAAGTCCCCGCGACACGATCGAGCTGCCCACTCGTCAACAGGATCGCGTCGCGCAATTCCTCGGCAGACAATCGACGACGGCGAACCTGACAGGCCGACAGCGGTGCCGGAATCGGGATACCGGCATTCGCAGCCCCCGATTCCGCATTTTGCATCCGATAGGTACTCGACAGAACCATCAACCGATGCAACGCTTTGATGCTCCAGCCACTCTGGAGGAACTGCGTTGTCAGCCAGTCGAGCAGAGCAGGATCAGTGGGGAGTGCTCCGCGCGTGCCGAAGTTGTCGGGAGTTTCGACAATGCCGCGTCCGAAGTGTAACTGCCAGACGCGATTGACGAGGACGCGAGCGGTCAGGGGATTCGTGGGGCTGGCGATCCAGCGGGCCAGTTCCAGCCGTCCGCTGGTCATCTGGTGGGGATCGATGATGGGCGTGGTATCGGTCTCGGGAGTAGCGCAGTGCGAAGCCACAATCCCCAGAGGGCCGCGGGGGACAACCTTTCCCAGCGTGAAGCGGTTCCCTCGCAGGTGGACGCGGAGATTGCGAGGTTGAGTCTCCTTCGGCGCCATGACCGTGATCGGCTCGACGCCCGCGCCTTGTGGAACCGGAAATTCCCACCACATTGTGGCATTGCGGACTTCGTTCTGGAACGGTTCGGTGCTGCGGAAGATCCCCGCCAGGGCGTAATAGTCGGTCGTGCGCACCGCATCGAACTTGTGGTCATGGCAGCGAGCGCACGCGAGCGTCAGGCCGAGCATCGCCCGACCGGTCACGTCAATCTGATCGTCAACGATGTCCAGCCGCGACTGC
>JBMTYG010000167.1:0-5399 GCA_049454295.1 Pseudomonadales bacterium | reverse complement strand
GATGTACTTCTGATCCCCGGCGGTTTCGGGACGATACCGCAGCTCGAGAACGCCGCGATGCTCGACTTTCTGCGCGGGCGTGCAAAAGACACCGCGATCATCGCATCGGTGTGTACTGGCTCGGCGTTGCTGGCGCGGGCTGGGCTCCTTGATGGATTGCGTGCCACCAGCAACAAGCAGTTCTTTGAACTTGCCCGTGCCCAAAGCAGCCGCGTGCACTGGGTTGAACGCGCGCGCTGGGTGGATGCCGGGCAGTTTGTCACCTCGTCGGGCGTCTCAGCAGGCACCGACATGGCGCTAGGGCTCATTGCTCGTCTGCTCGGGGAACCGGTGGCTGAGCAGTTAGCCAATGCAGCGGAATACACCTGGCATCGGAATTCGGAGGATGATCCCTTTGTCGGTCAGCTCAATCAGCTGGCACACATGGCCGGTCGCTAGTCGGGGGAGAGGAGATGAATGCGGTACGTCGGATTTCAGAGTTTGGAGCAGCGCTGCGAGAAGATGCGATTCCAGGTGATCTGAATGCGAGGCTGACGCAGCGTTCCGTCGATGCGCTGCGCCGCTCCGGCGGATTTCGGCTGCTATTGGCGAAGGACCTGGGCGGTGACGAAGCGCATCCCAACGAGTTCATCGACTGGGTGATGGCTTGCGGCGCGGCGCAGCCTTCTGCCGGCTGGGTGGCTGGTGTCGTCGGCGTACATCCGTGGGAGATCTCGTTCATGCATCCCAGGCTGCAGGAGGAGGTGTATGGCGCCAACCCCGACACCTGGACCGCATCCCCGTATGCACCGTTCGGTCGCGCGCGACCGGTCGACGGGGGTTATCTGCTAACCGGGGACTGGCCGTACTCCACCGGTACGGATTTCTGCGACTGGGTCATTTTGGGAGGTATCGTCCTGGCTGCTTCGTCCACGGACGAGGGTGCTCCTTCTGGCCCCCCGGACGTGCGTCACTTTGTCTTGCCGCGGGGTGACTACGAGATCGTCGACGATAGCTGGAAGGTGATGGGTTTGCGCGGTACGGGCAGTAAGAACGTGCGCATGCGTGACGTCTTCGTGCCGGAGTATCGGGTCAGTGATGCGCGCAAGGTGATGGATGGATGCTATGCCGATGAGCGGCGGCCGGGTGTGCCGCTGTATGGCATGGGTTTCGGCGTCATGTTCTCCGCGGCTATCGCGGCAGGAACACTGGGCATCGCGCGGGGCATGCTCCGCGAGCAGCGCGCCTACATGGAGGGTCGTGTCTCTGTAAGCGGCTCTGTTGCGAAGTCCGATCCGTTTTATCTGTCGGCCCTGGCGATTGCGGAAGCGGATCTGGAAGCGAGCATTTGTCACCTGAAACACATGCTGAGTGAACTGTTCGAGTCTACGAGCTCTGGCAATCGGATTACGCACGCAGAGCGGCTGCGGTTCCGTCGTAATCAAGTGAGGGCGACTGATCGGGTCTTTGAAAGCATTGCGCCGCTTGCGCGGCTCGCGGGCTCGGCGGGTGTCCAGGAAGCGAATGGGCTCGAACGCTGGTGGCGTGATTACCAGACCGCGATCACGCACGTCTGCAATCTGCGTGATCCTGCGTACTTGGGTTGGGGTCTCGATTCCTTCGGCGGCAAGGTGCCGCCAGGGACGTTGTACTGATCAGTGGGAAGGGGAGTAAGACGATGAGCACAGTCTCCGTCGCGGGGCTTGGGTATCTCGAAATTGGTGTGTCGAATCTCGCTGCCTGGCGCAATTACGCTGAGAACGTGTTGGGTGCGCAGGCGCTGGACGCGGGCGACGCCCTGCACCTGCGTTATGACGCCGAGGTGTGGCGCATTCGACTGCTCGAGACCGGAGAGGACGACGTTCGCGTGGCAGGGTTTTACCTGGCGAACGCTGAGGATCTTGCGCTGCTTTGCGCACGGCTCGAGGGGCAGGGTGTGTCTGTGACCAGCGCCACAACGGCTGAATGTGATGCGCGGGGTGTCACGCAGCTCGCGCGCTGCCAGGACCCCTTCGGTCTTGCCGTTGAGCTCTATGTGGGAGACCGCACGGCGTCCTCCCCATTCGTATCGCCGATCGGCGTCGAAGGATTTGTGACAGGCGCCCAGGGTTTAGGGCACATGGTGCTTGCGGTCGGTAACGAGGCAAGCGCGTATGCGTTCTACATCGAGGGGCTTGGCTTCCGTCTGTCCGATAACATTTACCTGGGGCCGCCGGGGCGACAGATTCGGCTGACCTTCCTGCACTGCAACCCTCGTCATCACACCATTGCCCTGGCGCCGGTGCCCAGTCGCAAGCGACTCAATCACATCATGCTGCAGCTTCAGTCGATGGATGACGTGGGGGTCGGACTCGATCGCGCGCGGGCGGCAGGGGTGGAGATCAGTAGCTCTCTGGGCCGCCATAGCAACGATCACATGTTCAGTTTCTATATGCAGACGCCGTCTGGATTCGATATCGAGTACGGCCACGGCGGGATTGAAATCGACGATGCGACCTGGACGCCGCAGACTCATCATGCCCCCAGCCTCTGGGGTCACAAAGGGAGGCTCAACTGATATGGATCTGGGTATCAGCGGACGAAAGGCACTGGTTTGTGGCGGTAGCTCCGGTCTTGGACGTGCAATTGCCGAGGCGTTGGTCGCCGACGGAGTGGAAGTGACGCTGGTTGCGCGTGATACCGCGAAGCTCGAAGCGACGGCAGGGGAGATGCGGTCCCGCGGTGGTATCGTGCACACCGTCTCGGTTGATCTCGCCAAGCGCGACGAACGCACGCGCCTCTTGCCGCTCTGTGCAGAGCTCGACATTCTCATCAACAATTCCGGCGGTCCGCCGGTAGGCGACTACCTTTCGTTTTCGAGCGAGGATTGGCTTGCGGCGCTCGAGGGCAACATGCTGTCCGCGATCGAACTCATCAATGCGTCCTTGCCGGGCATGAAGGAGCGGCGATTTGGTCGCATCCTCAATGTCACGAGTCACATGGTGAAGGCGCCGATCGCCATGCTAAGTCTCTCGAACGGCGCGCGGGCTGGATTGACTGGCTATGTCGGGGGCGTCGCACGGGATGTCGCCCGCCACAACGTCACCATCAATAATCTTCTGCCCGGCCAGTTTGCGACCGCTCGCCTTGAGTCTAATCACGCGCGTTTTGCCGCCGCTCGAGGTGTGTCGGTGGAGGAGTTCCAGTCGCGCTCAAAGCAGGACATTCCGGCGCGGCGATTTGGTGAGCCGCAGGAGTTTGGCGCCTACGCCGCGTTTCTCTGCAGCGCGCATAGCGGATTTGTTACGGGGCAGAACATTCTCCTGGATGGAGGACAGTACCCCGGCCTGGTCTGATGCATGGCCGATAGGGTCGAAGGCCAGCCTTGCTTTGGCTGGCAATCATGGCGCGTTAGCGCCAACATCATGATTCATCGGCTGGAGATTCGGAGATGAGTCAGCTGCGTTTGGCGCTTTTCCTGCCAAGGTTCGGTATCGTCTTTTTGCTGCTAGGCGCATTTTTGCTGTTGCCCGGATGTCAGAGCTCCGGTGACGCAGAGCAAAGAACCGTCGGGCAGGTGACCGACGACGTCGCGATTGAAACCAGCATTCGCAGCAGGCTGATTGCTGACAAGCGCATTGCGTCCCGTCGAATCGAGATCGACGTGGTCAAAGGCAAGGTCATCTTCTTTGGGCGTGTTCGCGATGAAGACACGCGTGGGCTGGTGCTCGATATTGCACGCAGTGTTCGGGGTGTTACGGAGGTTGAAGACCGGCTAACCCTCGTTCCCGAGTGATCCCTTCCGCTCGACGTTAGTACCAGCAAATAGGTTGCAAAACTCCCGTTATTCTCAGAGTTCCGCGACAGGAGCATTCCCCATGAAAGACGAAACCATCGCGATTCACGCCGGGTATCAGACCGAGCCGACGACTAAGGCGGTTGCCACGCCGATTTATCAGACCGTGGCGTACGAGTTTGACAATGCCCAGCATGGCGCGGATCTCTTCAACCTGGCGGTGCCAGGGAATATCTACAGCCGCATCATGAACCCCACCAACGACGTGCTGGAGCAGCGCGTGGCGGCTCTTGAGCAGGGCATCGGCGCGCTGGCGGTCTCTGCGGGCAGCGCGGCGATCAATTACGCCATTCTCAATCTTGCCGAGGCGGGCGATAACATCGTTTCGGTGCCACAGCTTTATGGTGGTACCTACACGCTGTTCGCGCACATGTTGCCGCGCCAGGGTATTGAAGTGCGTTTCGCCGAGAACGATTCACCGGAAGCACTGGCCAAGCTCATCGACAATCGCACTAAGGCGGTATTTTTCGAAACAATCGGTAATCCAGCGGGCAACATTGTCGACGTGGCGGCGGTGGCCGCGATGGCGCGAAGCTTTGGCGTTGCCACGATTGCCGACAATACGGTTGCTTCGCCCGTGTTATTGAAGCCGATTCAGCATGGCGTCGACATTGTGGTGCATTCCCTCACCAAATACATGGGCGGACATGGCACTACGTTGGGTGGCGCCATTGTCGATTCCGGCAAGTTCCCTTGGGCTGATCAGGCTGCGCGATACAAGGCGATCAACCAGCCAGAGCCCTCGTATCACGGCGTTGTGTACACGGCGGCGATGGGCCCTGCCGCCTACATCGCCCGTGCGCGCACCGTGCCCCTGCGCAACACCGGGTCCGCGCTATCGCCCATGAACGCGTTCCTTCTGCTTCAAGGGATCGAAACATTGCCTCTGAGAATGGAGCGGCACTGCGATAACGCGCTCGCCGTGGCGAAGTTCCTCGCATCTCATGCCAGGGTCGATTGGGTGCGCTATGCGGGACTTCCTGGCGATCCCTATCACGCGCTGGCGAATCGTTATATGGGCGGTCGGGCGTCCGGCATTCTCACGTTTGGTGTGAAGGGCGGTTTTGATGCCGGCGTGAAGTTCTACGATGCATTGGGGCTCTTCAAGCGACTGGTCAATATCGGTGATGCCAAATCACTGGCATGTCACCCCGCCTCCACGACACATCGCCAACTCACGGAAGACGAGCAGCGCAAGGGCGGCGTGAACCCTGAGACTATTCGACTGTCCGTAGGCATCGAGGCGATCGACGACATCATTGCCGATCTTGATCAGGCGCTGGGGCGGGCGTGAGCGAACCCCGGTCCGAACGTTACTTGGGCTGAAAACCCGCGTTCGCGTAATGAGCACCCGCCCGTGAAAATGTTTTCACGCGGCGTCTTGTAGTCTCCGAGTGGGGCGGTGTTTTTACGAAGCTAGCTTCCCATGCAGCTTTCAGGCGCGCGAGTGGGGCTTAGGCAGCTTCAGGCTTAAATGTCGGCGCCCGAAGCGATCTAGCAATAACGCGCAGATCTTTAAGCAGTAGTTTGACGTTAGGGAGAGGCCTATGAGTCGCATCCGGCGTCACATGCCCCAATTTTGGCG
>JBMTYG010000166.1:0-5586 GCA_049454295.1 Pseudomonadales bacterium | reverse complement strand
ATTGAAATGCTGATTGTATTCGCGGTGTTTGCGGTTATCGGCACCCTGTCAGCGAGGATCATCAGCCAGGTACTCGACAATCAGGTGGTGCTCACGGCGCGGGGCGAACGTCTCGCGGAACTGCAACGCGCACTTCAGATCATCCAGCGGGATCTGCTGCAAATGACGCGGCGCTCAGTGCGCGATGAGCTGGGAGGACGGATGCCTGAGGTAATGATCGATGCCGATGGCATGGTCGAGCTCACCCGAATGGGATGGCGCAACCCGCTTCGCAGCAGGCGCAGCGAATTGCAGCGGGTTGGCTATCGTTTGCTGGGTGACGAACTGCAGAGAATTTATTGGGATGTGCTTGATCGAGCACCGGATTCCGTACCTAGGCAGCAGCGCCTGCTCAGCGGCGTTGAACGTGTAGAGTTCATAGCGATCGATCGGACGGGAGAAGAGTATGCCTTCTGGCCGGAGTCGTCCGGTGTAGAAAATCCCTCGCCTGAGCGGCAGTTGGGCGCAGTCAGGGTGCGTATAGAAGTTAACGGATTCGGCCAGGTGGAGCGAATATGGCCCGTCCCAGGCGGCTAAATCGCGGAGTGGTGCTACTGACCACCTTGCTGCTCATGGCAATCCTGGCTGGCGTGGGGTGGAATTTGTCTGGCCGCCAGACACTGCTGGTAACGGAACATCGCATGGCGTTTGCAAACGACCAGGCATTCCAATATGCGCTTGGCGCGGAGACATTCGCGCGTCAGATATTGCGTCAGGATTGGGCTCAGGAGGGCGACCGCCGAGACACCTTGCTTGAACCCTGGGCACAGTCCCCGCCGCCGTTCGCCATCGATAACGGATCGATCGAGCTTCGGGCGCGGGATTTGAATGGCTGCTTCAATTTAAATGCGCTGGCGGTTAGCGCGCCCGTAGGTACCCCCGAAGAGCCGGGTGATGCGATCGGCGGCGTCCAAATAGAGCCGGTTAATGCGCTCATTGGCACACCGAGAGAGCCGGGCAATACGCTCATTGGCACACCGCGAGAGCCGGGTACGCCGGGCAATCGCGAGCGCTTCCAGCGGCTGTTGGCGCAGGTGGGGCTGACACCAGATCTGGCAGACAGCTGGCGTGACTGGCTTGATCCTGATGACACGCCTGCCGGCGCTGGCGCCGAGGATGGCGACTATCTGCTGGAGTCGCCAGCCTACCGAACTGCTAACCAGCCTGCAGCGCATGTGTCCGAGTTCGATCTGCTCAGGGGCAACGAGTCTGACGCAAGAGCGCTGCTCTCGGAATTGGTCTGTGTGCTGCCGGACACAGGGCTTAAGGTAAATGTGAACACGGCAGTGTCTGGCGTATTAGCGGCTCTGATTCCAGAGCCCAATCTGGAGGCGCTTGCGGAGTTCGCCGCTGCGCCGCGGGATCTGAGCGATGTCGGTCAGTTCACCGCCCAGTTCCCAGAGTTTTCGGTCGCCGTTGACGCTCTGACGGTATCCAGCGAGTATTTCGAAATCAGTGTCCGTGTCAGAGTGGATGACAGCACAGTTGAGATGGTCTCAGTCATCCATCGAGACCCCGCGAGCGGGCGCCTTTCGGTGATTAGCAGAGATTTATCGCGTTATTTCTTGAGTCGAGCCCCTGCGGCGGCAGAGGCAAACCAGTCAATCGAACCTGCGCGCTGAATCATGCCAAAACTCCTCCTTCGCCTGTTATCCGCCGCCCGTGAATCCGAGGAAGGCTTCGAACTGCCCGTCGAATGGATGTTGATCGAAGATGACGGGGCAGAGCGTTCCCGGGGAGTCACTGATCAACGCGGAATCACCGATCTGCTCGACCCTGCTTCACCCTGGCAATTGGATCCTGACAACATAGTGGTTACGGCGCCCTCGAGGCACATCTTCACCCTCGCTTGCGAGGTGCCGGGTCGCTCAGCCGCGCAAATTCGCAAGGCGTTGCCTTTCGTCATCGAGGAGTATCTTGCGAGCGATTTAGATTCGGTCCATCTCGCCTATGGCGAGATCCGAAGCGGTAAACCGACCCTCTGCCACGTCGTCGAGCGCCGCTTACTGCAGGGATGGTGTGCGGCGCTTCGATCGGCTGGTCTTGAAGCTAACCTGCTGATTGCGGAATCGGATTTGCTGCCGCATGTTCCCGATGGTGCAACATTGTTACTCGAGGGTACGACTGCTCTGGTGAAGACCGATCGAGAGACAGCGCTTGTCGATCGCGCCAACCTGGCACTGGCACTTTCAAGTCTCGAGGTTGGGACGTTGTCCGTCGTCGGTGATGCGCTGACGCCCCGGGAGCGAGCGAGCCTTCCGGTGGATATCCCAGTGACAGAATCTCCTCTGGGATTTGGAACCGAGCCCTCCGCGATTGGCTATCTGGCTTCGCGTCTGGGCTCTAACGTTCCTATGGCGAATCTATTGCAGGGAGATTTTGCCCCGGTCAGGCGAAGTCGTGAATCGTTTCGCCAGTGGCGATGGGGTGGGGCGCTGGCGGCGTCGTGGTTCGTTGTCGCAGTGCTGTTGAATACGGTGAACGCGTTCAGCGCCTCTCGACAGGCGGACCAGCTCGAGGCCGAGGCCGAATCCCTCTATCGGGATATATTCCCCAATGCGCGCCAGGTCCCGAATCCGCGCCGCCAAATGCAGCAGGCGCTCGGCGAAAAAAGTGATGCGGAGACTCTGTCTCTGCTTGAGATGTTTGGACGGCTGGCTTCGGTGGTTGGGGGAGAATTCCGCATACAACGAGTCGATTTCCTCGGCGAAGCGGGGGAGACCGCGGTCGATATTCTGGTTCAGAGCTACGATCAACTTGACCAGTTGAAATCGACCCTGGGCCAGGACGGCGTTGCGGCTGAGATCGTATCCGCGGAACAGCAGCCGCAGGGTGTTCGAGCTCGGATCCGTCTTGTTCAGGCAGGTGAGAGGGTCCCATTGTGATGGGAAAGGCGATCGTGCGCAGTTTCATGAGTTCGGTGCCAGGCCGCTGGTATTTGAGCAAAGAGCCTCGAGACCAACGCATACTGCAGATCTTGGCTCTTGCGTTCCTGTTAACGCTTGTGTGGCTAGGCGTGTGGAAGCCGATTCAAGACTGGAAGCTCGTGGAACAAAACCGGCTTGGGAACGCGCAAGGCACGGTGGATTGGATGCGAACCAATGAGATGCGGGCGCGAGAAGTGTCGCAAGCTCGACAGGGAGAGGGCGCGAGTGGGCGCGCGCTACTCCCGCTGGTAACGCGATCTGCCGAGAGCGCGGGCATCGCACTGACGCGCGTCCAGCCAGACGCGGAAGGCTCCGTCAGCATCATCCTGCAAGATCAGTCGTTTAATGAAGTCGTCCGCTGGTTGCACCAGATCGAGCAGAACAACGGAGTCACCATTGAAAGAGGTGCGTTTGATGCAACCACCGCGTCAGGAAGGATTAACGCTCAAATCAGACTGCGTTGAATCCATTATCGAGCTCCTTCTCCGACCACGATTACCTCCACGGTTTGCAGCATGATGATCAGGTCGAACAGCACGCTCTGTCGTTTGAGATAGTACAGATCGTATTGAAGCTTCTCGCGGGCGTCTTTGGCGGAAGCGCCGTATGGGTATTTCAGTTGCGCCCAACCTGTGATGCCTGGCTTTACCAAGTGGCGCGCCGAATAGAGTGGAATTTGAGCCTCAAACTGGCGAACAAAAACCGTGCGCTCAGGGCGGGGGCCAACAAAACTCATTTCACCGCGCAAGACATTGAAAAGTTGAGGAAACTCATCCAGACGGGTGGTCCTGATGATCGCTCCGACCCGAGTAATGCGCGCATCGTTAGGTCGAGTCCAGGTCGGCCCCGTGGGCTCCGCATTCTCGACCATACTCCGAAATTTAAATTGCGTGAAAGGCTGACCCCTAAGACCAACGCGCTCCTGACGCAGAAGCACGGTGCCCCTGCCTCCAGATTCCAGGAACACCGCGAGGGCCGTTACGATCATCAGTGGCCATAGCAGAGCGAGAAGTAGCGTGGCCGCCACAAGATCGAATCCTCGCTTGAGCAGGACACGCCGAGCGTCCATCGAAAAGGAGGGCCCGAGAGCGATCTGGGATGGATCCAAGAGTTCAAGGTCGAGACGGTTCTGCTCGCGCTCAATAAATTCAGCCGCGTCGATGACCAGAACTCCGTGCAATCGGCAGGCGTTCAGCTGATCAATCACCCAGAACGGCCACTCAGAGGACCGCGCCATCGAGTCGTCCAGCGCGACCACCAGTTCGTCGACACTTAGCGATTCGCAAAGGGCGAGGAGGGATGAACCTACAGTTGAAAACACAGAATAACCCATGTCCGAAACCCAGCCGGCCTCCTCACCGGATGGGCTAGCGGCAAACCCAATCAATGAAAAGGTCTTCTGATCGGATTGGCGACGCGTGCGGCTCGCGATTCGATGAGCCCGCTTTCCAGACCCCAGCACCATAACGCGTTTACGAAATCGCTTTTCAGGCATCAGCTGGGAAAACACCGCGCGCCAAGCAGCCAGCCACAGGAAACCCAGCCCCATGGCATAGGCGATCAATGATTGCATGACAGCCAGGCGATCGATCACGGCCGCGATAAGGCTGATCACGACCAACGCGATCAAGAACAGCGCCACAGCGGTGCGAAGCATCATCGCAACGTAACCCTCGCGCCGGCGGGACTCGTAGACGCCCATGGCGAACATGGATGCGAAACAGACAGCCGACATCGAGATCGAACTGATGATGCGAGAGATCCACGAAAACTCCGGAAGCAGCCACGCATGCAGTAGCAGCGTGTTCGCCGCAAGAATCAAAATTTCCGTAGTGGCAAGAACAAAGAGAGGTGTAGGTACGTTGGAGCCCAGAAACCGCATGCGTTGTACCTGAGGTGTCAATAATTGATGCGGCTTCTGGTTCGCATAGGACGTGGGGCACTAGCCGCACCCCGTATTTTACATAATATTTATTATCGGCCTTTGCAGGGTCACGAAGCGCCGTCGCCCTTGATCACAGCGGGCAGCAACCGAGCGAGGATCTTCAGATCCAGCCATAGCGACCAGCGGTCGATGTATTCCAAGTCCAACTCGAGCCAGCGTTCGAAGCTCAAGCGGCTGCGTCCTGACACTTCGCGCAGGCACGCTAGGCCTGGTCGCACGCTGAAGCGGCGGCGCTGAATGCCTAGGCTGAACTGATTGACGTCGCGGATTGACATGGGGCGCGGACCGATCAGGCTCATGTGTCCGCGCAGCACATTGATCAGCTGCGGGAGCTCGTCGATGCTGGTCTTGCGGATAAATTTGCCAACGCGCGTGATGCGAGGGTCGTTCGTGATTTTGAAGATCGGACCGGCAGCTTCGTTGAGGTGCTCGATGTCATTGATTCGGCTCTCAGCGTCCTCAACCATCGAGCGGAACTTGACCAAGCCGAAGGTTCGCTTGTTGAGCCCCACGCGTTTTTGGATGAAGAAAACGGGTCCAGGGGAATCCAATTTGATAGCCAATGCCACGACCAAGAGGATCGGCGTGAGGACGATCAACATCGGGATCGCAATAAAAAGATCGAATACTCGTTTCAGAATCAGCATGTTCTCGTGAACGGCCACAGGTTCAAAG
>JBMTYG010000165.1:0-5631 GCA_049454295.1 Pseudomonadales bacterium | reverse complement strand
GGAGAAAGCGACACGCTTGTTGTCAGCTACGCGGGCCGTCGTCGCATTGGTCGCGATGTTGGTATTCGGGATGCAGACAGCGTTGTACTGCGAAATGTTTGAAGCAGCCTGGACATACACCGCCATTCCGCCGTCATCCAAAGTCACTACCGTACCGACGTTAATCGACGCGGAGGAATTGGTGTCGGTCAGAGCGGGGTACGCAAAGCCATTAACAATAACTGGCATTTTCGTATACTCCTATTAAGCGATCAGAACGCCGCAGAACTGCGGGCCGCTCGATGTCAAATTGCCAGCAAAGCCGATCAATTTAACGATCGCATCCTGGTTGACCGCCTGACGCTCGCCGCCGATCGGAACGAAATTACGATCCTTGTGCGGACGGAACATGAGGTACTTGGTGTTGAGGAACCACATATGGTTCGCGTTACCCGAGCCGCTGTTGTAGCTCGAGGAACCGATACCACCGTCCAGCACCACGTCAGAGGCCATGCCAGCGCCGTAATACTTGAGCGAGGCAAAGCCCGCACCCGCCATACCCGAACCGGAGTCCGTAATACGCTGGATGCTC
Source organism: Pseudomonadales bacterium (assembly GCA_049454295.1). Lineage (GTDB taxonomy): Bacteria > Pseudomonadota > Gammaproteobacteria > Pseudomonadales > Azotimanducaceae > UBA7803. The sequence continues at coordinate 5,060 of JBMTYG010000165.1, read as the reverse complement.
TGCAGGGACTGCAGATAGAGGCGGTAATAGTTGTTGTCCGCAACGATCAGATCCGGCTTATCCGTACCACGGATCAGCTGGACAGCCACCGCGTCCATGTACTGCTGGAAGTTGGAGGCCGACACCGCAGCGCCACCGTCCGTCACGCCCGAGTACGACACCGAGCGCCAGAAGGTCCACACCTGGCGGTTGATGCCGCCGTAGGTGCCGGTCGACGGAGAGTCAGGCACAGCAATGGCAAGACCATCGAGGTTTTTGCCAGCGTTGCCCGTACCGTCGCCATAGAGGTCGCCGCTGATGCGGTTGGCGAGCTGGGCTTCAGCCACTTCCATACGGCCATCGAGGAGATCGATGATCGCCTCTTTGCCCGAGTTTTGGATCATCTCGAGGCCCGAGATCGACACCGCAGCAGCGTACTGCTTGATGCTGAACTGAGCAGCCGAGATGGGGCTGTTTTGCGAGACGTTCAGCACTTCATAGCCGCTATAGCTATTGGTGTTGTTCGTCGTCGAGTCGTTGTACATGATTTCCTGGAGGATGACGTTACCGCCAGAAAACGTCTTGATGTTGCCGCGATCCTTCAACCGACGCAGAAGCGCGTTGTTGTTGGTCACGTTATCAGCGAGCTCACCAGTACGGCTTTGAATGTTAGTCGCAATGATGTCGCTGATTGAGGAATTGGCATATGCCATTTTTAATTACTCCTTAATCAGTTAATTACAACCGGGACTGCATCTCGTCGAACGCTTCTTCGAGTAGAGCCCGGCGACTTTGCGCCTTGGGAGCCGTGTTGGTTCCGGGTGTGGAACCTCTGACGCTGACCGCAGCTGCCCGAGCGGTTTTCGCCGCCCGGTCTTTTTGTGCTGCTTGTTTGGATGCAATTTCAGCCTGTTGGGCCGCTTGCACTCGCTCAAACAGCGACGAATCCAATCTTATCGCTTTCTCATACGCATCTTCCAGCGTTTCCGCAACCCCACTCTGTAAGAGCTGGATCATTGTCGGTCGCGCTTCTTCAAAATGCTCTGCTTTCGTTGAGAAAGAATTGATCTCGTTGAGCAGCTGCTGGTTTTGCACCATCTCCTGCTGCTGCTTCCATCCCATCACCTCGCCGCGTACCTGGTTGAGCTCGTTTTGGAGCTGCCATACCAGAGGATCGATAGATGAGGGCTGTGCCGGGGCTGCTCCGCCCTGGTCTTGCGCGATTCCCTCGAGCGGGATGCCATACGACCTGGCGAGCTGGAAGAAAAGGGTGCGCTTTTGCTCGGGGGATGACGTGCGAAGTGCATAGTCAGCGCCCATAAGGTTGGCGATCGCCTGTTCCGCTTTCAAACCAAGGCCCTGGAACGTCTGCATATAGGGTTCGATCGCCTGGTTGATCGAATCCGCAAACTGCGCCTTTGAAAGCAAGGGCTCTACGCCCTTTTTCATTTGTTCCTCGCGTTGCCAGGCGTATTCGCGAAGCTTTGGGTCAGCTTTGGCCCAATATTCGTGATATTCCTTTTTCCAGGACGCAGGAGGCTTTGCCCAGGCCGGTTCCTCCGCGGGCGCTGCCGCTTCTTCCTGAGCGGGGGCGCGAGATTTGGTGAATTTGCCGCTTTCGTCGCGTCCAGCTCGAGCAGGAGCAGGGTCTTCCCCCGCTTCTACTGCGTCGAACTGCTGCGCGAGCAGCTCTTTCCGGTCGAGTGTTTGATCGGTTTCCTGTTCCTGGCCTGGGGCCTCGTTTTCAACGTCCATCGTTACCGTCTCCTGTGGGGATCATGGGTGAATCGAATTTCGTCTCGTAGGCGAGCCAGGATCTTGTTGGCATCGGCATGGGTCATGCTGGCCAACTGGTGTCGCAGCACGTCGACCCGACTGTTTTTCGGGGCTGGCTTCTCAACAAATTTGGTCGGATCTTCGTTGCCGACCTCTACACAGTTATTCGCCTTCAAATGTCGTCGGTGTTCCGAACGTGAAGTAATCATCCGGCCGTCGATCATCGATTTATACGGCTGGATATCGGGCATAACGTAATGATAACGCCCGCTTTTGTCGCGTTTGCGCTCTACAAACTCACCATCGATTAGCACATACGTTCGTTTCATAACAGTAACAATACATCCTCATCGTCCATTTCGCGATATTCTCGATAGAGTCGTTCGACGCGATCGATATCCTCGAGTAATGCGTTCCAATCAATCCGCGGCGCTGCTGCTTTAGCTTTCGGGGCCGTTAAATGCGGTCCCACGATCGCTTCGGCCAGGGCGGGTTTCGCCTCGACCAGCGCCTCGTATGCCGCGATCAGCTCTTGTTTGCGCCTTTCGCGCTTTTTCCTTTCTTCCTCCCACCGCTTTTTGCGGTGCTTTTCGCCTTTGTCACCGTCGTGGGTGTCGATGATGATGCTGGGAGGCTGTTGGACGGGGGTGACGATTCCCACATCCGTCGTCGCTTCCACGCCGGTAATCCCGAGGGATGTCGAATCGCTGAGAGCGCCCAGCTGACCAGATCCCGCCACGCCGCCCAAAGCGACCTCGATCGAATCTCCTTCATCGCCGACGGCTCCTGTTGCTTGTACACCGCTAAGGGCGACGGTGATGCTGTCTGCGGCATCTCCGGTTTCACCCGTAGCGGCATTGCCCGTAAGGCCCGCCTCAAAGCTTCCTCCGACAGAGCCTGTTGCGCCCGTTGCACTTGTGCCGCTGACCGCAACGGTCGTAGACGCGGATAGCGTCCCCGTTTCGCCGGTAGCGGCTTCTCCGGTAAGCGCGTCAGATCGGGAGACTCCAAGGTTTCCGACACCGCCTGTTCCGGTGGTGCTCGTAACCGGGAGGCTGTCCCATTGCGCGTCATCCCAGGTGCCTGTGTCCCACGGACCCTTTGCCACAGCTCATCACGCGATACGAAGGAGCGCGGTGCTCGAGTCGTTTGTCGGCATCGTAAGGATGAACGTACCGCTCGTCACGGTCTGACTGCCGAATGTATACACCGCGACCGCCTTATCGCTCTGGGTGCTGTTGTAGACCAGGACAGCATCAAAGGCCGTCGTCAGCGTGACGTTGCTATAGGTGAATGAGGCAGAGGGGGTCCAGTATGCCGTCGTGCCGCTCGAGGTCGGTGCGGTCGCATTGCTGACCGTAATACCGCCCGCAGAGTAACCCGCACCCGATACCTCATCGGTGACGCTGTAGGCCGTCGTACCCGCCCCAAGCGAGCCCGTCGCTTCGTATAACGCAGCCTTAAAAACGTCCTTGTTGGTGTTTGCTCGAGTCGGCGGGGTGCCGATTGCGTGAACGCCGCCCAGGATCTCAACCTTGAACGACGTGCACATTGCCTGGGAGTTAGCCATTTAATTTCTCCGTCTCGCCAAAAAGGGCGGGAATTTTCTTTAAGTGAACGTGAACCGATCGGTGGACCAACTCGCCCTCATGCCAGTATTCCACCCATTTCGTAAACTCATGGTCGGTTTCGATCGCGCCTTCGCGTTTTTCGAGATCCGCCTCCGCCATCTCGCCTTTTGTCGTCATTACCATTACTGCGCCCTCATCGGCGGTTCAAACTCTGCGAACGATTGCTGGACTGCTTCGACCCCAATCGCCCGGCCATCCGGTCCGCGAATGATCCGCTTTGGAGCGGTCAGCGTCGTCAGCGCTGCTCGTACTCCGCGCATATTTTCATCGCTCGTCGAGGCCATCTGCTCATAGAGTCCGGCAATCCGATCAAGCTGGGCGCGGACATCCATGCTCATATCCTGCATGACGCGCTCAGAGACGGCTTGCTGGGCCTCGAGCGCCGGGATGTCGAGGCCAGGGTTGGCCTTGATGCGAGCGACCATAATGGCCGTAGCCGCGTCGAGATCGGCCTTGTACTTCTCGATCTGCTGCTGTGCCGCAAGCTTCTGCTGTTCGACCTGGGCCTCGAACTGCTGGCGTAGCTGCTCGAGCTGCGCGTCGTTTTGCGCCTTGAGCTGCTCAATCTGCAGCTGCGCCTGGACCTTCGCCTGGTCAGACTGCGCGACCATTTGCGCCTTCTGCATCTCGACCTGGGCTTTGGCCTGTTCCGCTTCCACCATCGGGTTTGGCTTCGGCTGCGGATTAGCGAGCGCCTGTTTCATCTGCTCCATTACCTGGTCGATCTCGCCCTCAATCGGTCGCGCTCCCTTAAATGCCTGGACCCCAAACTTCAGTATGTCGAGCATGAGGGGAGCGAGAGCGGGTTCAGCCTGGCCGACCGGCAGGGCAGATTGTACGAACTGGCTGAAAGCGCCCAGGAACTCGACGCGCTCCTGCTTCATTTGCGCTTCGTCGATCTGCACCAGGCTGTCGGCCGCGATGTCGATGCGGAAGTTACGCAGGGGTTTATCCGACAGCAGCTCGAGTGCCGCAGGAATCTGCGCCTGGTCCGCCTGGCTCATCTGATTAGCCGCGGCATACTCGAGGATCGTCTTCGGCTGGTACTTGAGGCACATGATCTGCGCCTTGAGCCGTATCACCTCTGTGGCGAATAGCGCCACATCCTCTTGCATGGAGCGGAGGCGTAGCCCTGCGTACTGGCCCTTGATCTGCTGTGCCGTTGCCGTCTCTGAGGCGAAGCTCTGCCCGCGGATAATGTCGCTGATGCCGGTGATCTCGTAGATCTGCCCCTTGATGTCCTGGCGAGCTTGGTAGCATTGCAGGAGACATTGCGCGATCGTGTCGAGCGGGAGCAGATCGATACTGCCCTTTAACCCACCCTTCTCGCCAAACGCTGCCCACTTGTCGACCGGGATCAGCGCGTTGTTGTCGCCCTCGGTCATCAAACGCTGCAGCGCCGGTTGGCTCGCATCGTACACGCCGCGCACCCGTAGCGCTTTCACCAGGCCATCGATGCGATCCGAGAGGATATCGAGCTCGACGGCTTGATCCTGGTAGAGCACAAAGTCAGGGACCGGCACCAAACTATCGGAAGTCGTCGTCGCAAAGAGCGGTTTCGGACAGGGGAAGAATCCCTCGAGGCCGAGCGGGTCATCTCGCACGTCGATGAACTCGCCCATGCCCTTGCAAAACCAATAAACCTTTAGCGTCTCTTTGTCCCAGAGCTCACAG
>JBMTYG010000164.1:0-5846 GCA_049454295.1 Pseudomonadales bacterium | reverse complement strand
CCTGCAGCTGATTCAGCATACTCTCAAGATTTGCGCGGGTGCCCGTCATAATCGTGTCGGAGAGTCGGATGCCGGACTGGTCTGCACCAATGTCGGAAAAGTCGAAACCGCTTTCCCTGCTCGATCCCAACGAATCAAACAGCTCCTTAAACTCCCCCACGGAGACGGACAAACCTCGATTGCTCGCCGCTCGCAGGGCCGCCGCGGTAATAAAGTGCCGCCGCGCGTCGACGCGATCGGCGAAAACGACATCATCACAGACGCGCTGCCAGCCCTTTGCGTCATCCCGCGTCTGGCCCGCAAGGCGACCCACGATCAGCGAAAACTCCCGCGCTCCGCAGGCTTTCGTAAGCGCAAAAACGCCGGCCGTGTACTCGTTTGCCAGGGTCTTGTCATCGCTGCGCTCGAGCACCCGCGCGAGCACAAAGCGCAGGTGCGGCAGAAAACTGCCCCGATCCGGCAGCTCCCCTGCGTCAATCGCCCGCCGCAGAGCCACATAATAACCATTGACGGTCTCGTTCGACGGCATGTTCTCGCCGCGCACCGCAGCAAACAGCGCATCCATGAACCCGCTCTTGTCATCCTCGCGCAGCGCAAGGGTTACTTGAAACTGATCATCCTGAATGACAAGCCCATCGGTGCTACCAAGGATCACATCTCCCGCACGGTTGCCCATCACGAGATTGACGCCCCAGCGCGCCATCGCAAGCAACGGCTCCGGTGGCAGTGAGCGGCCGCCGACCACCACCCGCTCAAGGCGTGGAGCGCCCTGAAACTCGGGAGCCACGGCTTCCACATTAAGCCATCGATTCTCGAGCGGCAGGGGCAGGCGCAGCGAAGCCCGAACAAGCACCCGACCATCCGCAACCTGCACGTCGGCACGACCGTATGGAAACATCCGCGCTGCTACGCGCAGCACGCCGTTTGCTTCGGCCTCGGTGAGCGCAAGCAGCCGATCCCGCTCGAGCGGAGCCGCATCCACCGTCTTCTCGCGTACCTCCTTGACCAAGCGGCGCGCGACCGCAACGTCCTCGGGAAACGGAGCGGTCATGGTTGGCGTCGACGGCGCAATCTCGAGCAGCGAAACAACGAAGATCGCCGCGCCGACCGATCCCAGCGCAGCCACAAGAAGACCGAAACTCAGTACACGACGCATGCGATTACTCTGTTGAATCCTGCAAGGGCGGAAGCCGGTATACGCGCGACGCCGTGCCCGAAAACAGAGCGGTTTTCTCTGTCGCGCTCAACCCAAGGCGTCCCGCGATGCGCTTGAACAGGTTCCAGAGCGTGCGGTACGACACACATTCCTTGTCCACCGGAAAGTTGCTCTCGAACATGCAGCGATCCGGGCCAAAGGCCTCGATCACATAAGCATAGAACGGTAACAGCCGCTCGCAGAGTTGCTCCGACGACAGGGGCTTCGACTGGCGGTGCATGTGAAAAGGCGGTTCCCAGTCACCCACGCGCATCTGCCCACCACCGCACTTGATCACCGTGTTCCGACAACGGGCGACGGCATCGATGCCCGCGCGCCAGCGCGCGCGCTCATCCGCGGTGCAATCCGGGTCGATGCGCCCACCGAGATGATTCACGATGACCGTCACGTCCGTATTGGCATCCGCCAATCGTGCGAGCGTAGGCAGTCGATCGACGTTTGGGGACCAGTTATCAAAACTGAGTCCGTAACGAGCCAGCGTGTGGTATCCCGCCATGAAGGTCGGATTCAGGTCGGCAGGAAACGCCGTCCGGATGCCTTTGAAATGAGGCGAGGCCGCCATGTGAGCTTGCAGAACCTCGAGAACTGCGCCTCCCAACCGCAGATCCGCACTGCCAAAGATGCCCGTGCAGAGACGCAGAGGACCATAGATGCCTGAGTTGCTCATCGCATGAATACCATGGACGAACTCGGTCTCGCCGACACACCGCATCGGTTCCGGACCTGCTTCCCGATAAAACGCTCCGCACTGGGCAAAGACGGTCTGCAGGACCTTGTGACCCGAGGACTGAATATCGTCGACGATCTCCTGACACAGGTAGACCTTCTGTTCAAAGCTTGCGTACGGTTCACTTGTGAACGTGCGGATATCCCAGAGATGGTGATGTGGATCGATGATCGGCAATTCCGGCTCGAGCACCGGCTCCGGCGTCTCGGCGGACAACCAATGCTCGATGGTATTATTCGCGGCATATCCCATGACTTGCTCTCCTCCTTAGCGACTGTATTTGCACAGCACAGGTTATGGCATTGAGAAGCCTGTAGCGCAGACGTATCGTGCTGAGGCAACCGATCGCCGAGAAACCCGCGCATGACCGCATCGAACACACCGTCCGCACCCAGCCTGCTCCGACCCGCAGTGCAGATCGCCTATTTCGTCGAGGACATTCGCAGCGCCGCGGCCCGCATGCATAACGCCTTTGGCGCCGGCCCCTTCTACGTCATCGACAACATCCAACTTGCGCGTGCCGAGCACCGCGGCGAGCCCTGCCTGTTCGTGCACTCCTCCGCTTACGGGCAATGGGGATCGGTGATGCTCGAGCTCGTCCAACAGGACGTGGAAGGCCCTTCCCCCTTTCGCGACCTGTTTCCGCCGGGTGCTGAAGGTCTACACCACGTGGCGACCTTTGTCGACGACGTCGATGCCGCGATCAAGACGTATGCCGAAGCCGGCTTGCCCCTGGCAACCCGCGCCTGGACCACATCAGGCACCCAGTTTGCATTCGTTGACGCCCGGGCCACCCTCGGCCATATGATCGAGCTGTATGTGCCCGATGCAGGGCTCAAAGGGTTCTACGACTTTATCCGCGACGCAGCCATCGGCTGGGACGGCCGCAACCCCGTGCGCACCCTCGGCGACAGCTGATGTCGTTGAAGTCGGCGATTCTAGAGACGTTTCGGCCCCGCGCTGTGTTGCTCGCGCTGTCATCCGAAGCGGGCGCCGCAGTGCCCGCTGCCGAGCTTGTCGATAACATGGTTGCGATACGCCGACTGCCGTTTCGCGTGGGCCGCGAATCCCGCGTGATGCAATCCGAGGGGCAGTGGATCCGGCGCGAGCGAATTGCCCTGCCCCACAGCCCGCGGCAGGAACCGAACAACGACCTCTATCTGTTCGACGCCTGCGCGCCGCTACAGATATCCAGAGCCCACCTGACTATCGATTTGATCGCTCCGCGCCAATGGCGTGTCATCGATCGCGGCAGCGCCCACGGCACGCTGATCGGCGACCGGTTCATCGGCGGGCGCGAGGGCGGCGGCGAAGCGCCGCTCGCCGACGGCGACCTGATCGTGCTGGGCGATCCCGCGCGGTCACCCTACCGCTTTCGCTTCATCGACCTGGTCTGAGCCCCGACGCCCGTTATAGATCGCGCAGCGCGCGCGTATCCAGCCCGACGACCACGGTATCCCAGGCGTCCTCCAGTATCTGCAGCGGACGAACGTGGTTTAGCCAGTTCTGCGAGTCGCTGAAGTAACGCTGAGCCCGCGTCTCAAACTCCGCGGCCCATCGGCTGCGCAGCACATGGTCCACCGGCACGCTCTTAACGAGATCACGCACGGAAGCACCGCGCATGAGGGTCATCTGCAACTGCGCGAGGACCCCCGCACGAATACACGCACGATGCAGGGTCCGACCGCCGTCGTGATTCACGATTCGAATATCGAGCGTCCGGTACAAAAGCTCGGGCACACGCCCGAGATCGAGGCGTTCTGGCTGCGTCGGCAACGAGGCCTCCAGCACACGCACTCGATGCTCAAGACCCTGTTCCCGCAAGCGCTTGCGCACGCGCGTCGCACCCACAGTGCTCGTCAGTACGCAGGTTTCAATCGCCGAACCATCCGGGTGGCTGGCATAAAAGATCTCCGCCTGCAGCCAATCGATCGCGCCCGGGTGGCCGCTTTCGCTGACGACGATCTGCGCCGGCCAGCGCCGAGACGACAGCACGCCAAGGGCCTGCCAACGTTGCCGTGTGGCAGCGATCATCTCCAGCAACGCGGCGCCGGATTCACGCAGCTGCGGCCAGGCGAGCGGTTCATAGGGCTGCCACCGGTAGCCAGATCGATTGAGCGTGCCCAGCCCCTCCTGCGCCACCGTCCGGCTACCAACCAGCACGGCATCCGCAGTGCCGTACTGCAGGGCCAGCCGCCAGGCATCGAGCCGGCTCCCTTGCGCCAGAAATGCACCGCCGTCCTGACCTGCGAAGTTGGAACACAGCGCAACACGCGGCAATTGCAGTTGTCCCTGGTCGCTCAGCACGGGGGCTTCCCACCCCGTAACCATCGGGCGCAGGACCACCATCCCCATCAGCAGAGCGCGTCGAGTTTGTCGCGGGTCTTCCGCCAGCAAGACCTGGGGCAACGGATTGCCGTTGATGTCACCATCAACCGGGAGGCGGCATGCTGCGCTTCCCTCGAACGCAACGCGGTGGGACAGTCCGTCTGCGCTTGCTATGCTCGCGACCCTCGCTGACTGCTTATTCGTTGAGGTCTCTGCCATGAAGCTTGGCCGTCTGAACCATATTGGCGTTGCCACTCCCTCTATCGCCGACAGCATCGCATTTTATCGGGACATCATGGGCGCAACGCACATCCACACCCCCTTCGATCTTCCGGACCAGGGCGTCAAGGTGTGCTTTGTGGACACGCCCGGGAGCCATGGCACCGCGGGCACCCAGATCGAGCTGATTGAACCGCTTCCCGGTAATACCAGCATCAAGAGCTTTCTCGACAAGAACCCTCAGGGGGGACAGCACCACGTGTGCTACGAGGTCCCGGATATCCATGTCGCAAAACAATGGTTCGAAAGCCAGGGCAAGCGTGTGCTGGGTGAACCCCGCATCGGTGCGCACGGCACACTGATTTTCTTCGTGCACCCGCGCGACATGCAGGGGGTGCTGACCGAAATCATGGAGACCCCGAAGAGCGCCCACTGAAGCGGGGCAGAAATGACGGCAGTTCGCGCATCAGCCGCGCATACGCCGGTCGACGGGCGAGGTGGCGCCGATCGATCATGGGCGTGCTGATGAAGCGAAACAGCAGATAGATGCTCAGCGCGCCGATCCCGGTCCACCAAAGGGATGGCGCAGCGGCGAGGCACACGAGCCAGAGCCCCCACCAAACCCCCATTTCGCCGAGATAGTTCGGGTGCCGGCACCAGCCCCAGACCCCTGAGTCCAGCACGTCGGTCAAACGCCGTCCCGGGGTTTCGCGGAACGCGCGCAAGCTCGCGTCCGCGCGAGCCTCCAGCGCGATCGCACCGAGCATCACCATAATCCCGGGCGCATCGAGCCATCCCAGGGGTCGTTCCGAGGTCATCACTCCCATCAGCGGCAGACAACCCAGATAGACCCAGCCGGTCGGCAACAGATGAATGCCGAACAGGTTGACGAACGGAAACAGGCGCCCCGATGTCGCGCGCAGATCCACGTAGCGCCAGTCCTCGTGGTCCAACCCCGGCCAGCCGCTCAGGAAATTGTAGGTAAGACGCAGACCCCAGATCCAGATCAGTGCCAGCACAATCACCGAGCGCAGATCAAAACCGGTGGTGAGCATCCAGTAACCCGAAATCGCGAGCGGGGCGACACTCCAGAACGGATCGTAGATGCTCGCGCAGCGGAACACCGCGCTCGCGACGAAGACAACCAGCGTCGCCGCCACGTCGGCGGCGGCAATCACCAGGAGCGGATGCCCATCCTGCAGCGATGAGCCGACCAACAACGCGGCGGCGAGCGCTGCTGCGTAGGTGATACCGACAATTGCGAATGAGCGAACGCGCTGCGCCGTCATGCGCGCGCCTTCTTCTCGTCCAGACGAGCAAAGGCGGCGCGAGCGGCACGCATGCCCTCTACTGCGC
>JBMTYG010000163.1:0-5855 GCA_049454295.1 Pseudomonadales bacterium | reverse complement strand
TGGTGAGCTTGCGCGCATCCAGACTTGAACTTGCGCGCGATCTGACCGGCAACGAAAGCCCGCGCACCCTCGGTGCGGAAATCGACGATCGAATCTGGCGCCGCTGCGAACACCGCACCAAGAGCCCGAGCGCGAATGAAGAAATCGGCGTCCTCTCCTCCCATCGGGGAGAACCGCGTGTCGAAGGCTGGACCAAAAATCATCAACTGCTTGAGGATCCCTACACCAACGAGAACATTGGCGGTGGACATCAACTCCGGCATCCCGTCGGATTTCCAAAGATGATCTCCGACCTTGAGCATCAAGCCTTCATCCTGATCAGATCTGTCGGCTTTGCGCCTGTTTCCGATCACGACATCTGCGTGCTCGCGGCGCGCAACCGCTATCAGAGCCTCCAGCCAGCCGAGTTCCGGCAGGTTGTCGTCATCCAAAAAAGCGATCGCGTCAGCTCCAATGGCTATGGCCTCCAGAACCGCGCGATTGCGCGCCTGAGAGATCCCAGGAACCGGTTCCTCAACCCACAGGAACGGCACTCCCAGACGATCAAGATTTTTCTGACTGCTTTCTCTGACCCCTTGTCCAGGACGATTGTCCACGACCAAAAGCGTCGTCCCCGGAAGGGTGGCGACCGAGAGATCCTGGAGGCGGCAAAGGAGTCGAGAAAGCATGACCGGCCGATTTGCGGTGCAGACCGCGACAACAACCTTCTCCATCGCAAACCACCGAGTCGTGATGTTGGCGGAGACGAAATCTAACCGGCGCAAATGTGAGGAGTGTGACGCCCTCGATCAGCAGAAGAGCTTAAGCGCAGCGCAAGTTCTCGGCATTACACTCTTGTGCAGCCTGATGGTTTGACAACGCGGGGGGCTGGCCATGCGGACCCGGCGGACAATCTAGTAGAAAGGGTCGAGCGTCTCGTACACCGGATCACCGTCCAGGCAGGCCATGATCGCCGGCGCCGCGTTCTGGTGGTAGAGCGCGTTCGCATAGGCGTCGTTGGCCGCCTGGTCCTTGAACTCGATGAAGTACACGTAGGTGCGCGGTTGGTCCACCACACGCCGTACTTCATAGATCTTCGGCTCTGGCTCGTTGGCGTGGATGTTTGCCACCAGCGTGGACACCAGTTGCTCGAACTCCACGACCTTGTGGTCGAGCACCTTCAGACGAATCAGCATCCTGAACATTTAATCCCTCCATTTGTGCGCGCTGATTGGGTAACAGAATATTGGACGAGTGTACGGCGCGCCGCCCCGCGCGGTTAACAAACATATCCCCGCAACCCGGGATCACGCGAATTCTGGCGCGCCAAGCGCCGCGCAGCGTTTTGGAATTCGACGCTCTCACGCAGGTTCTTGGCATCCCAATCTTGTGTAGACTCGGCGCACGACAACGCGGGGGGATAGGTCGTGTCGAATGAACATCATGTCCGCTACGAGCCGCACGAGAAGCCGCCTCATCGGCTCGCCGCTGGGCTCGGCGCGCAGGTGGTCGCTCTCATCGTCACGGGCATTCTCATCACCCCGCTCACCGTGGCCCGAGCGGCCGGACTGTCAGCGGCCGAAACCTCCTGGGTGGTCTTTGCGGCCCTACTCGCTGCAGGCCTCTCGACCTGGCTGCAGATCAGTCGGATCGGAAGAATCGGCGGAGGCTACGTCCTCTTCGTCGGCTCCAACGTCGCCTTCGTCTCGGTCACGACAGCAGCGGCCGAGGCAGGCGGACTGCCGCTGATGGCTACCCTTGGCGCCATTTCGGCACTGAGCACTTTCCTCTTCACGTGGAAGCTTGGCGCCATGCGACGCCTGCTCACCCCCGCCGTGGGCGGTACGGTGCTCATGCTGATGTCGCTCGCGGTTGCACCCGTCATGTGGCGCATGCTTGCGAAATTCCCGCCCGGTTTCGAAACCGGCGTGGTCGTGCCCTCGGTATTCCTCTGCACGGTCATCCCCGTGGTACTGGTCAGCTTGTTCGGCACCGGCATGCTTCGACTCTGGGCGCCGCTTATCGGTGTGCTGATGGGCACGGCTGTCGGGTTCCCGCTTGGCCTCGTGGACACGGCACCCGTACTTGCCGCTCCTTGGATCGGTTTACCGCCGATCGCCTGGCCCGGGCTGTCTCTCGAATTCGGGCCAGCGTTCTGGGGCCTGTTACCGGCGTTCATCCTCATATCGCTCGTAGCCTGCCTCGAGACCTACTCCGACAGCACCTCGGTGCAACGCACCTCGCACCGCGACGAAAGGCCGATCGACTTCCGCGCCGTGCAGGGGTCCATCAACGCCGACGGTGCCGGCAGCTTCGTAGCCGCGTTGCTGGGCACGGTGCCCAATACGGTCTATTCCTCAAGCGTTGCAGTGATGGAGTTGACCGGCGTGGCGGCGCGCCGCGTCGGTTTCTGGGGTGGACTGTTCATGCTGCTGCTCGCCTTCTCGCCCAAGGTAGCCGCCGTCGTCGGCGCGATTCCCAGCGTAGTAGCCGGATCCTTCATCCTCGTTCTGCTGGCGCTGCTCTTCGGTAACGGGCTGCGCATGGTCACTCAGGCGGGGCTGAACTTCGAAGAAGGACTCGCGGTCTGTCTGGCCTTTTTTGTGGGCGTCGGCTTCCAGGGCGGCAATCTGTTCAACGAGCGACTGCCCGAGTGGGCGGTCATGTTCCTGTCCAACGGCTCAACCTCCGGGGGGCTCGTTGCGATTGGCCTGATGGCACTGATCTCAATGCGACGTCGCAGCCTCGACCGTATCTCGCTGCCGCTGGAGCCCAACAGCATCGCCTCCATCAGACCCGTCGTGCAGTCGTTCTCCGCTCGGTTGGGCTGGGACGAGGCCGCGGAGAACCGACTGATGCTCGCCTGCGAGGAAGCGATCCTGTTCCTGCTTGAGCAACGCGCTGGGACGCCGGCAGGCGCATCAGATAAACGGCAGCGCGTACACCTGCGCTTCGCCGTGGTGGAGGGGCAAGCGGAGGTAGAGTTGATCTCTGCACCATCCGACGTGAACGTGCAGGCGGCAGTCGCTGCGTTGCCTGAGTCAGAAGGATCGAATCCTGAGGACGAGCTGTCCCTGCGCTTGCTGCGCGCCATGACGCGGGAGATCCGGCACTTGCAGTACCACGGAGTGGACTATCTGCTGCTCAGCGTGGACAGCCGTGGGTGATGAGGGCCGCTAGCCGCGGACTAGCCCTCGCCGCGGGGCAAGCGGCTAGATCTCACATCTTGCGCGTATAACCCGCCTACGGGCGGGTTATTCATACACGCGTCGCGAGTCAGAACCTGAAGCCGGGGTAGTAGCCCGGGTCGATGCTGACTCCCCACGTATCCTGCAGCTTGAACTCGGCCTCTATGTCATTGTGACTGAGCGGACCAGCGTCTTGATCGCCAATGACACCGCAGACGCTGCCCGCCAGATTCCATTGTCCGATCGCATGCGACCAGCCAGCGCTGGCGTGGCCGACCGGATTGTCGTCATTAAGTTTGGTGCGATAGGAACCAAACGAGAAATCAGTCGTGATGTCGGTCTGCGAGTTTGCGATACCGATTCCTGCCTGCACGAAGGGGCCGTCGAAGGTGGCAGTGTCGGCAAAGGCAAAGGACCAAGCAGCGCTGAGTGTGGTCAGCATTGCGAGCTTTTTCAGATTCACTCGGATTGGCTCCGAGATTGGTTGGCGACAGGGGACCCCTTGCCGCTCTTCGTGATTGGAATCTAGAACGGGTTGAACGGCAATTGGAAACGGATCGTGGGAGTGACCTGCCGGCTTTCTTCGAACCAGATGGCCGAGCTGACACGTTGCCGCGAGTGAAACCGGTTACATCACTCCGCAGGGTTGGCGAAAGTCCGTAACCAGGGATCGAGGTGGGCGATGTCCAAAGTGCCTGACTCGAACATCTGCATCATCTCGGAATAGATCTGCATCGGCGCGCGCTTCAGTCGCCAACCGTTGACGCGCAGGAATACGTCGGCTGCGGCAAAGGCGATGCGCTTGTTTCCATCCACGAACGGATGGTTGATCGCCAAGCTTTCCATCAAAGCGGCAGCCTCCGCCACATTGTCTTCGTAATAGCCCGTCTGAGGCCGAAATAGTGCGGCTTCGAGCGCCCCAGGATCTCGCACGCCCGACGCACCGCCATACCGCTGCATCAACACGCTATGCATGCCGAGCACATCAGCTACGGTCAGGTAGTCGCGAGGCACGACTTACTTGGCCAGGTCGCGGTAGAGGCTGTCGAACTCCTCCAGACTGGATGCGAACGCGGTCATCACGTGGCGACGGGGGCGCTCCTTCTGCTGCCGGTCGATGTAGTCGCGCAGGGCTTCATCGAGCACGGCCTGGAACTGGCGCCCCTGGCTTTCTGCGATGCGGCGCAATGCCGCCAGCACATCGGGTGCGGCTTGAGAGGAAAACTTTTCGCGTGCGGCAGAGGTCATGGCCTCTCCATCATGATTCATCTTGATGTTTCATGATAAAGCAAGATGGGGTCTTGAGCTGAGGTTTGGAGAGCTTCGTGCAGGGCTTGTCCACGCGGTCGTGGACGATCCAAGAGGTCTTTCGCGCTAATTGGTCGCCGATGTGCGGACTCAACCTCGTCTGCTTACACCGCAGCGTCGCTCTTCCACCAATTACTGAGTGATGGCCGCCGAAACTGCGCGTGACCCGCAAGGACCAATAATCCGCTCGCGATACCAAGATTTTTGAAGAAATTCTGCGCCTCGGTTTCAACAATCCAAAATGGGTGGATCAATACGTTTACCAGTAAGACATACATCACAAAGCCATAAGCCGCGATTTTGACGTGACGCCCTGACATCAGCGCCGCTGCGCCAAGCAAGCTGGACACGCCTGCAAATATCAGCAGGGGATAAGCAAATGAGATACCCCGTGACTCCATCAGCGCAAGTTGAGAGCCATTATCAAAAATTTTGGAGATCCCGGGCGCAAGGAAGTAGAGACCTAATAAAAACCGACCAATAACGATACTGAGTGTCGATACGTTAAGAGATGCCATGTGGTGATGCCCTTTGACGATTGAGTTTCTTACGCCAACCATCGCGCGGCTCGCCAAGTCGCAAAGCTCCCACGGGCAACGCTGAAGGCGAGACGAATAATCTCGCGATCGTAACCTCGCTGCGCTGGTTTTTTCGCTGGACTTCCCGGCTTTTCACGGATCGCTTCCGCATGCACCCGTGCGACAACCGCTAGTACCGCCGCGCGGTCTCCGAGCCATCCCCAAAAATGATAATCAGCCGACCCAGCGCCGACCGCTCAGGCGGTGGCTATCCTCACGGACTTGGAGTTCAAGCTGATCAGCCTGAGTCACTCACTTATCCAGCCGGTACTTATATGTGGTCTTGACGGCCCCGCCTTCGTCACCAAAAGGCGGGATCTCAAGCGTGTAATATCCGCGTATGCCCGCATATGCCCCAGTGCCGCCGATGATTGCGCCATCATGTTCGTGTTTGCGTATGCCCCGAGGAGCGTTGGCGGTTTCGGTTTGAACGAAGTCCATGGCATAGATGGAGCCTTCTTGCAGGATGATTTCCATCGAAAGCGCCCGAGCACTTTTTCCCATGCCCTGGTCCAGAAATACGATTGTCTCCTGAGAGTAATATTCTCCTGCTGCAGGACCTCCCGCCGATAGAGAGATCTCTTGATGACGAAGATACATGTCACCGACCGATAGGCCGGCCGGGTTTACATCGATATATTCGGGCGCTTTCAACAAGGAGTAAGTCGTCAGCGTATGTTCCTCGGCGAGGACGGTTCCTGCCAAACAGGATAGTGATAAACCGATCAAAGTTTTTTTCATTAAATATGACCTCTGAAGTTGTGACATGTATGCATGACGCGCCGCGGCATCTGGGCGTGGC
>JBMTYG010000162.1:0-5983 GCA_049454295.1 Pseudomonadales bacterium | reverse complement strand
CAGCACGATCTGTGTCGTCTCAGAGAAGGACTGAGATTCAAGAGAGCTCGTGACCGGGGCTTCGGTTATCGGGTCTGTCCCTGCATCCGTGGCAACAACGCTATCGAAGACGTCGATCGTGGCGAGGGCGTCGGAAGCGGAAAGGCTTCCAACCCCAGCGAGGGTCAACGTCACGAGGGTCGAGAAACGGCAAATGGCTGGGCGGCGTTCGCTCTTCACGGCGGCTCCCTGTCGGGTTGTGCGCCGATGGAGTGAACGGCGCTCTTGTTTGTTGATTGTGCACGGGTGAGGGCCGACAGCGCAGCGAGTGGCTGTCAATCCTGAGGCGGCCTCGAGTTGCTACGAGGTTGCCCCTCTTGTGATTTCAAATCCTACGCAGGCTCCGAAGTTGACACCATATTTTTGGGCGGTTTCAGCCCTAGATTTCTTGGCGCGTTTGGCAGGGTTTGCGCCGGCGCTGCGAGCTTGGCCGGCGGGCTGGCATTTGTGGCGGGCTTGGCTGATGATCGAGTAGGACGGGTGTGCGCAGACACGTCACCCGGTAGGCCCAGTGTGAGCAACCCGCGGAACATTCTGTGAGCAAAATATCTGCTCGTTTTGCCTGGCTGTGGCTCGAACTCCGGCGCCGGAACGTGTTGTCGGTGGGTGGGACATACCTGATTGGTGCCTGGGGGCTCGCGCTTGGAGCCTCTGAACTTTTGCCCACGTTCGATGTTCCCAACTGGGCGGTGCGCGGACTCATCGTCATGCTTGCCCTTGGGTTACCTGTCGTGCTCGTGCTCGCCTGGATTTTCGAGATCACGCCGAAGGGCGTGATGAAGGATCTGGGTCAGGGCGCAGTTCCACTGCCCTCTGGGGTGGATGACCCTCAGACTGAGACGATAGTCGCAGGCGCCTTAGAGGTCTCGTGGCGCGACCGGCTGGGTCCTCACAGACTGCGCTTTGTGCGTTCATTCATGGTGGGCAGAGATCCGGACTGCGAGCTCCGAATTGACGACCCTCGCGTCAGCCGACAGCACGTCCGCGCCCACTTCGAAGGTGGCGTATGGCGTCTCGAGGATCTGGACAGTCGCAACGGTATGCGTGTTAACGGAGCGCCCGTTGCGGAGCATGTCATCACGAGCCCGGTAGAGTTAGTGCTGTATGAGGGAGGCTCGCCGCTGTTGGTCGATCAGATCGGACTTGGCGGCGCCACCGTGCTCGCCGGTCAGGACACCGTGATCGCGCCCGTGTCGCGTTAGTCAGTCGCGTTTGCCACGCCGCGAAAGAGTTGGCGGTAGCCGGTGAACGTGGGGATGTCGCGGTAGCTCCCATTCTCGCGCAGCCTCGCGTGCATCGCTTCAAGACGATAGATGGGTGCCGAAGGCAACAGGTGGTGCTCGAGGTGGTAGTTGATCTGGTGCGGGCAGACCAGTAGCCGCGCAAAGGGGCCGCCCAATACCGTGCGTGTATTTCGACGTGGGTCGGGATCTAGTCGGTCTGGCACCGCGGCGTGTTCGGCGATTTGCCGCAATCGGCTCACGAGCGGATTGGTGAACACGAACGCCCCGATCCACAACAGGTAGAGCCACGGCGAACCGGCCAATGTCATGCCACCGAGGAGCACGAGTTGCATCAATAAACCGCGGCGCAGTGCCGCGCGCCGTTCCGGCGGCGCCGTTTCATAGCGGCTCAGCGCCCCCGCAATACCCGCAAGCGTTCGCATTCCGGTACGCCCGCTCAGATCGCGCGCAAGCTTGCGACGAAAACGTGCTCGGGAAATGGGATAGTCCCGGTAATTCGGAAGATCAGGATCAGTTTCTGTGCCGGCGAGGCGGTGATGACCCACATGTCCGCGCATGTAGGCAATGCGGTCGTTCATGGTGGGGGGTGCCAGTAGCCAGTCGCCAACCCTGTCGTTTAACAGCGGCGTTCGAAACAGGGATCGGTGGCCGCATTCATGGACCAGGACGCCAAACCCCAGCTGACGCCCGCCGAGCAGCAACAGCGCGAGGGCAAGAATCACGGGATTGGGCCATGTCGCGGCGATGGCGAAGATGGCGATGGTCAGTCCCCACTGACAGGCGACGATCCAGGCGGCGCGTAGATCGCTACGCGTGGTAAGGCTTTCGATCTCGGACTCGGTCAGCAGTTCGCGTGCAAGCATGAGTACCGTCCTCGAGTCGTGGCGCAGGATTTCACGTTCGATGGCGCAATTATCGCGGAAACTCGCAGCCCACCGTAAGATCCCATCATCAATGTGGCGGGCGAGGCTACCATGCGTCGGGCAGTGGCAGGGCGCCGCCGGATATCCCCGCTTGGGTAAAGTGTGCCATGCGATTTGCCGTCATTTTGGCCTGCAGCGTCTCACGGGTCGCCCTGCACGAAGCGGCGCTCGGCTTCGTGCGCGCGTCGCGTGAGGCAGGGCACGAGATTGTGGGCGTTTTTTTGTTGCAGGATGGCGTTGAACTCGCGTTGACCGGCGGCTTGCCGAACGCGGCGGGGCACGCCCTGCTTGAGGACTGGTTGCGACTGTCTGCTGCGCGGGAACCGCTGCTGCTTGGCGCGTGTGTCGGGGCACTTGCACGTCGGCAAGCAAAACACTCAGGCGTCGAGTCTGAAGGCCCATCGCCCCCGTTCGAGCCGATGGGCCTCGGGCACATGTTGTCGATGCTGCTGAGCGCGGACCGCCTAGTGGAGTTTCGAGGTTGATTGTCAGGGAAGACGAGCCCGATCGAGCGCCCGCGAGCGCGACCGGGGCCCCGGTGCTCTTGATCCGCTCCGCGTCGGACTCCCTGTCCGCTGACGCGGCGTTCGACCCGGGTTTTGTGCTCGCCGCGGTTGATCAAACGGTGCCGGTGCTATTTGCCGACGAAGGACTTACGCGGCTGTTCGAGGCGGATACAACCGGGGCGCGGCTTTCCGAATCAGGGGGCGAGCTACTCAATCGGCTGGCCGACTATGGGCTCTCGGATGTGGTCGTGTGCGAAGCGCCGGCGGCCCTGCCGGCGGCCCTGCCGGCGGCAGTGCGCTCAGTGGACCGTGCTGGTTTGCGCGCGTTACTGTCAGGCGCGGCCCGGGTGCTCGGAGACTGAGGTCATGTTATTTATGCTGTCTAACGCCGAGGCGTTGCCGAGTTGCCTAAACACCGCAGCGGTTGACGATGTGGTTTTGCTGCTCGACCAGGCAGTTCACGCGGTTGATTGCGGCGTGTCGCCGGGCGCCGTCCGCTTGTACGTGCGTGCGGCTGACTGGCCGGTCGATCGAGGGTGTCCCGAGGGTCTTCGCGTGATCGACGATGCCGGGTTTGTCGATCTGGTGACGATGCATGCCGTGGTCATCGCCTGGCGCTGATGTGTGCCGTACACGACCACAAGGCTTTTGCGGTCGTGGGGCGGACGTTTTCAAATTAGAAGAGAGTTAAGGAACAACATGAAATTCGGACTCGCATTTGCCAGCAGCATCAGTATCGATGGCCAGGACGCGCTCGCGCTCTGTCGCCTTGCCGAGGAGCTTGGATTCGAATCCGTGTGGGGCGGCGAACACGTCATTCTGCCGAGTGCCATCGAGTCGAAGTACCCATACACCGCGGATGGCAAGATCCCGGCAGAGCCCGATACGCCGATTCCTGACCCCCTCATCTGGTTGGCTTTTGCAGCAGCTGCGGCGCCGACGCTGCGCCTTGGAACGTGCATTCTCATCGTTCCTCAACGTAACCCGCTGGTGCTCGCGAAAGAGCTCGCGACGCTCGATCGGCTGTCCGGCGGTCGCGTTGAACTCGGGCTCGGGGTGGGCTGGTTGCGGGAGGAGTTTGATGCACTCGGTGTGCCGTGGGAGCGGCGTGGCGCTCGCAACGACGAATACATCGCCGCGATGCGTGCCCTCTGGGCGGGTCCGCATGCGAGCTTCTCGGGCGAGTTTGTAAATTTCCCCCCGGTCACCTGTAGCCCGCGTCCGGTGAACGGCAACATTCCGGTGATCGTGGGCGGCGATACCGAGGCGGCTATTCAGCGCGTGGTGCGGATCGCCGACGGCTACTTCCCTGGCGAGGGCGACCCGGGGCGTCTGGGGTCTCTGATCAGCCGCGTGCAGATAGCGGCAGAGCGGGCGGGACGTGACCCGGCGAGCATTGCCATCAACGCCATGTTCGGTCAGCAAATGGCTGATCCGGTGCGCGGTGCCGAACAGTTGGCCGGCCTCGGCGTGGATCGAGCGATGGTGCCGGCGTTCTTTTTCGCGGGACCGGGTGGACAGGAGCGTCTAGCAGCGTTCGCCGAACAGGTGGTGAAGCCCGCAATCCGGTCATGACCGGCGGGGGGTGGTAGGCACGCCCGGATTCGAACCGGGGACCTCTACCATGTCAAGGTAGCGCTCTAACCAACTGAGCTACGCGCCTGTAGTCGCCGGCGCAGGCCGGCGCGGGCGCGTATCATACCCGAATGCCTGCGTGAGCAAAGGGGCGCAGCGAAAGTCCCGGTGACCGGCTGCGTCGATTGTGCCTGACCTCGATCAGGCGGTTGCATTCGTCGTTGCAAGACAACCAGTTAGACACGCCCCCACGAGATCAAGACACAGCTCCGGGAGGTTGTGTCACCTGCGCTGCGACGTGTAGAATCCGCCACCGCTCTGGCATCCTAAGCGTTTGCGGGCGAGCCAATGGCTCTGGCGAAGGCGAGGATGCAGGGCAGAATGGACCAGGCGCCATCACTCGAAAGGGTGGGTGGCGTCCTTTCGTGTTTCGGTGGAGAACGCACATCAAGAAACCCCTTGGTTTAGCGGTTAAGCGCGCGGATCGGACGTTGTTGAACGATGAAATCCGGGTGCCTTCCGTTCGATTGATTGGTCCTGACGGTAGTCAGGTGGGTGTGGTGTCACGCAGCGAGGCGCTGGAATCCGCCCGCCGCGCTGGTCTTGATCTGGTGATGATTGCACCAGAAGCGGACCCGCCGGTGGTGAAGGTCATGGATTATGGCAAGCATCTATTCGAGCTGAAGAAGGTCAAAGCAGCTCAGAAAAAGAAGCAGAAGCAGATCCAGATCAAGGAGGTCAAGTTCCGCCCCGGTACGGAAGAGGGCGACTATCAGGTCAAACTACGCAGCCTGATTCGCTTCCTCGAAGAAGGAGACAAGGCCAAGATTTCTCTGCGGTTCCGTGGTCGTGAAGTGGTGCATCCGGAAATTGGCATGCAGCTCATGGCTCGCGTATCGCAGGATCTCGACGACCATGGCACGGTGGAAGCCGAGCCCCGGTTCGAAGGTCGTCAAGTGGTCATGGTTCTTGCTCCCAAGAAAAAGAAGAAGGCCGAGAAGGCCACAGGATCCGAGTGATCCACAGGGTCTGATAGACCCGCAAAACCCCGCAGGAAGTCTTGCGGGCACTGAATCGCGTGGAGCATTAGCATGCCAAAGATGAAAACCCATTCCGGCGCCGCCAAGCGGTTTCGCCGGACGGCCTCCGGTTACAAACACCGTCAGGCCAATCGCAACCACATTCTCACGAAGAAGGCGTCCAAGCGTAAGCGTCAGCTGCGCGGCCTTGAGGTCGTGGCGAAGGGTGATGCACCCGGTCTCGACCGGATGTTGCCGACAAAAGCACGATAAGGAGTAACACGACATGCCAAGAGTCAAGCGTGGTGTTGTGTCTCGTGCGCGGCGCAAAAAGGTTTTAGATGCCGCCAAAGGTTATTACGGGGCACGCAGTCGCTCGTTCAAGGTTGCCAAGCAGGCGGTCATCAAGGCGGGTCAGTACGCGTATCGCGACCGTCGTCAGCGAAAGCGTCAGTTCCGCGCGTTGTGGATCATCCGGATCAACGCGGCGGCCAACGAGCTGGGGTTGTCCTACAGCCGCCTGATCAACGGGCTACACAAGGCTGGCATCGAAGTCGATCGCAAGGTGCTTGCGGATCTCGCGATGCATGAAAAAGAGGCGTTCGCAGCGCTCGTGGCGCAGGCGAAAGCAGCTCTCGAAGTGGAAGTCGCCGCCGCAGCCTGAGTGCGGCGCCGGC
>JBMTYG010000161.1:0-6013 GCA_049454295.1 Pseudomonadales bacterium | reverse complement strand
ACTATCTCTTTTCCGTTCTTCAGCCCCTTTTCTCATAACTCGCGATTGCCCTATGTGGAGCCACGCCCGCGCCCGCTCACCGGCCGGTGCCCAGAATTGTTCCTGCCAGCCGGCGAGTAGGGCTTTCCCTCGCTCTTGCCAGGCCGGAGTAGGGGCATATAAGGGATCGGGCGGCACGGCGGTTACGGGAGAGTGTTGTTCTGCCAGCAGCGCCCGGTCAATGCCCAGATAGTCCAGGGCTTGCTGAAACGTGCGGCGATACATATCGCGCACGAACTGGATGGTGTCCCCTTTGCGTCCGCAGACTCGACACCAATAGCGTCCGCCCTTCGGCCACACACGAAAGCGATTGCGGTTGTGGTCGTCCACGCAGAAGGGACAGGCTCCTTCGTATTCACCGCCACCGGTGCCGGCAGCGTAGCGCATTCGAGTGTGCTTGCTCACCAGGTCAAGAATGTTGATGTTGCCGTAACTGCTCAACCTTACACTCATGGATGATTTCCTCCTGTATACTGACAATCGTACAATCATACAATCATACAATCGTTGCCCTAGCCAGTGATCAGACCGGCATTTCACCAGAGCAAGGGCGAGGACGGATCAATGATTGTACGATTGTACGATTGTATAATTGTAATCACACGCTACTATCCTCTGTGAGGACGTAAGGTTGGACCTTCCCCTTCTTCTCTCCGCGGACAATCTTGCCCTCGCTCAACAGGGTTTGCAGCAGGCGATTGACGTTGCCGGTGTTCATGTCGACGTGTCTGGCGATGGTAAGGTTGGAGGGTGTCTCGCCCAGTTCAACCAGATCTTTCACGGCCTGGAGAACCAGATCCTTGTTGGCCTTTTTCTGCACATCTACGGCATTGCCAGTGACCTGCCAAACAGCATTTTCGCCGCTGAGGTTGACGACCATGTCCAGATCGCTGACGTCACGGCCGCTGATCTTGAGCCGACCCTGCCGCTCGCTTTCTTTGCGAAAGAGGCCGATGAGGACATCTGCCACGCCCGATTTGGCCACAGAACCAAACAGCGACTGGCTCAATGGTGCGTCGGGATCGGCGAGTTTGTTGTGGTGGTCGAGAATGTGCAGCGAAAAGCCGTAGTCGATGGTCATGCGCTGGAGCGGTCCGAGCACGGCGGCCATCTCACTGCTGTTGGTTTGGTCGCTCTTCTCCAACATGCGCGTGAAGGTGTCGAGGATCACCAGATCGAAGGCTTCGTCTTGGATCACCCGTTCCAGCAGTGGCAGCCCATGGCGTTCAAGGAAAGGCCACTCCTCGGCGAAGAAGAGCGTCTTTGATTTGGCGGCGCCGATAGTGTGGAGGCGATCATTGATGCGCCGTCCGCTGTCTTCGAGGGCGACGTAGAGGACTTTGCCCTGTTGCACCTGCCGCCCCAGTGTCTCGCCGCCGGTAGCCACGGCGTTGGCGATGTCCAGAGCAAGCCAGCTCTTGCCCACCTTGGGTCGTCCGCCCAGCATCGCCAATCCTTCGGGAATCAGATCTGGGATGACCCACTTGAGCGGCGGATACTGGGTGTTCATGATCTCCTCCGCGGTGCGGAAGAGTTTCGGCGGTTCAGGCACGGCTGCAATCAAGTGTGCCAGGCCGTCAACCTGTTTCACGAGGACGTTGAAGGCCTGGTGCACGCCGGTTTTGCCGCCCATAGCGTGCGCATCGAGGAGCGTCCGCACTGTCTCCAGCCAGACGCCGCAGCGGTCCAGCATGATGGCGTCGGCAGACTGTCCGTTGAGCAACGCCTGGATGGCTGTTTGCGTGTAGGTGTTTGTGTCGCTGTCGCCTGTCGTCATAAAGGCGACTCCAACCAGGCGCGCAGACACGCCCGTGCAATAGCCTGCGCCAGCCGTGGGTCCAGGCAGTGA
This sequence comes from Pseudomonadales bacterium, assembly GCA_049454295.1. Taxonomy (GTDB): domain Bacteria; phylum Pseudomonadota; class Gammaproteobacteria; order Pseudomonadales; family Azotimanducaceae; genus UBA7803. The sequence continues at coordinate 4,125 of JBMTYG010000161.1, read as the reverse complement.
ATTAGCGTCTGCGGTCGTCCTTGCGCGTCGCGGCCCTTGGGGAAGACCACGCGAGCCCGGTCGCAATCGTGCTGCCGGATTTCCATGCGGATGGCCCATACGCCGACCACTACCCGGACATAGGCGCGCAGGTCACCGCGCATGGGGACAGCGTCTACGTTCAATACCGTGATCTGATAATCGTCTCCTGCATCGGTTGGCGTGTCGCCATCGTTCGTGGGCGGCACATTTGCGCCAAACCGGGACAACGACCGGCGCTTTGGCGTAGGATGCTCTTCGTTACTTCGTTGGTGGGTGCGAGTAGGATGCATGGGTGTCTTCACTTCCTTCAATCGCTGTCTCGGGTAAGTTGGTCCACGACGCCGAAACGACTGTGCGCCAGGCGCAGATCGTCGTCGACCTGGGCTAGATAGCGTTGGATCGTTTCCAGGCTTTCGTGGCCCATCAGCCGCTTGAGGGTGATCATGTCCATGCCGTTGCGCAGGCTGTTGATGGCGAAGGCGCGGCGGAAGGCGTGCATGCCCGGCTCACGGATGCCGGCAGCCTGAGCACGACGGCGCACAATCTGGCGGATGCCGACCTGGCTCAGTCCACGGCCATCGGCCTTCACCCAAAGTGGTTCCATCTTGCCCACGCCAGGACGATGCTGGAGATAGGCGGTGAGGCAAATGCGCGTCTGCTCGCCCACGAAAACCACGCGACGCTTGCGTCCCTTGCCCCAGCGCACTTCAACCCGACCTGTGTTCAGGTTGACCTGCCCCACCCGCAGCCTGCTCAGTTCCTGATGACGCATGCCGCTGTCAAGCAAAAAGTAGAACAGCGCCCGGTCACGGTCGCCTGTGAACTTGCCCATCGGGCAGGCATCAATCAGCGCCAGGACGTGGGACAGCGACACCGGTTGCAGCGGATCCTGGGGACGCTTGGGCGGCTTCGTGCCTGTCAACGGCTCCCACGCTTCCAGGTTGTATTCAACTTTGCACCAGTTGAGAAAGGCGCGGACGCCGGTGAAGAGGGTGGCAACGCCGCCCGGCGAGTGGCCGGTATCGCTGAGATCGACCAGAAAGCGGCGTACAGTGGCGGCGCTGATCTGGCGGACGGTGCTAAGTTCATGCTCGGCCATGTAGTCGCGCAGTTTGCCGAGACAGCGTTCATACCAACTGATGGTAGGGGGCGTGCAGTTGAGGGCGCGACGACTGAGGAGGAATTCGGCCATTTCGTCCACGATGGTGCGGCTGCCTCCGTCATCGCGTGCGCGACGGGGCAGGCGGATTATCTTGCTCTCTTTGTCGGCCCCTGCGGCCTGCCGCGAAGTTGTGGCGGTAAAGGAATTTCGCGCGTTGCGCGGGTGTGATATCATCCAGAGAACCTTTCATCTGTCTATCTTGCGCTCTGCCGCTGTTGACGCAGCGGTTGCGCAGTTGAGGTAGTCAAGTTGATGGGGACGAATACAGCAGCGCCGGGTCTTCCAGGACTTTGTCGGCGCTGTTGTGTTTTCTAGGGCTGGCCCTCGCCTGTTTCTCCATCGGTCACCTCCTTTGGTAATGTGAATGAATATGGCTAAGCGGCGCAGACAGGGTCGCTGAAAGCGTCCTGCCCGAAGCCGCAAACCCGCTCGTGGGAGACAACACGCTGCAAGGTGTGGGATCTGCCCTTCCATTCGTGGGTCCACAGGGAAGCAGGTGCATCGAGGTAGAGCGTCTCTAGGTTGGTGACCCTGCCACGCGGCACGCCTGCGCGTTGTGCTTCTTCGGCGTAGCGGATGGCCTGCGCCGGTGTCACGGTGCAGATGGCTGATTCCCCTTGCAGCCGGTAGGCGTTCCACCACTTCTCGGTGCGCTGCCAGATTTCGCCGCCCCGCCCTTGCACTTCCACGTAGAGCAGTTCCCCATCCCGTTCCAGTTGCACATCTGGTTCCGCCTGGCCGTCCGCGTTCGGGCAGAGTCTCACCTCATAACCGCGCAGGCGGGCGTGGTAGGCAAAGAGACAGATCGCTGCGTTGTGGTGACGCTGTCCCTGGCCGCCGCGGTGGCGCTGTTGCAACTCTTCCCACTCCGAGTACACCGGCGTTACGCCGATTTCGGTCAGCAGTTGCCGTCCTAACGGCGTCAATTGCACCAGCGAGACACTGGCGTTCAGGCGCACCGTCATCACCTGCCAGAGACCGGCCTTTTCGAGGTGGGCGCCTGCGCGTATGAAGGTGCCGTTGCGTGGGTGTTGTCCTTGCATGGCGGCCTCGGCCTGAATCAGCCCATAGCGCAGTGACCAACCGCTTAACGCCAACGCTGCCAGCAGGCGATACTCAGTCCACGGCAGATTTAACCGTGTCCGCGCTACCCGCTTGCGCTGCGACAGATGGAAAGACAGCGGCTCTGGCACGCGGTTCGGCGCGTCTTCGTCAGTCGGTAACTGTGACAGCGCGGCTTTCAGCTCGTCGTAGTTCATCCTTTGCCCCCTCACATTCTCGGCAAGCATTCGCTGCTTGTTGGCGTAATGGTCCTGCACCTATTGTGGCCTGTCGCCCTGGCCCATCGTCCGGCCAGCCTCTTGCACCCTTGCCCGGCGTGATGTCGTTGGGCCGTCCTGATGGCCCAGTTCGACAGGCCGGGAAACACAACGCTAATGACGGGAGCCGGAAAATGGTCATAAAACGCGAAAAGGCACGCCTCCGCGCAACGGAAGGTGCCTTTCGTGGACAAGCATATTCTTAATTTGGGGACGTGTCAAGCCCGAAATCGAACGTTTGGTCTATGATTTCTAGACGTGAAAAGATGCATCGGGGCAACACTAATTGGGGGGATTCCCAACGCAGGGTGGGTAAGCAGAATGAGAAAGTCAGAGATTCCTATGCCAGCGTTAAGGCCAGCGCAGACGCTGGCGTTCAATCTACAGCGATAGGAGAGTAGGTGTTGATTATGTCACGTGTGCGCAGAGGTCCGCATTCAGAATAATCATAATGATTGGGGGCACCGACCAGATCTCGAAATTCAACACTCTGGTCAGTGACCCGAACCGATGAAAAGTACCCGGATTACGCTTAAGTTGGTTGTGGCATCACTTCAGATTGTCCACCACCCCATACCGATCATGCGCCCGTTGCAGATCCTCGTCGAGTAGCGCCAGATAGCGATCAATGACCGAGAGGTCGGCGTGTCCCATCAGCCGTTGGAGTGTGACCACGTCCATGCCGTTGCGCAGGGAATTGACAGCGAAAGCACGGCGGAAACTGTGCATACCGGGCTCAGGGATGCCGGCTCGATCAGCCGCGCGGCGGACGATTTGCCGTAAACCTGTTTTGCTCAGGGACTTGCCAGTGACTGAGACCCAAAGCGAATCGTCATCCTTGATCGTCCCTCGGTGGCGGAGATAGGCCATCAACGAACGCTTTGTACGAAGGCCAATGAAAACAACGCGCGCTTTCTGTCCTTTCCCCTGTCGGATGAGCACCTGCCCCGACTGCAAGTTGACGTCTGCGACTTTGAGATCCGTTGCCTCTTGATGTCGCACGCCCGTGTCTAGCAGCAGATAGAGTAACGCTCGATCTCGATCACCTGCGAAGGTTCGGGATTCACAGCTATCAAGCAGCCGCTGAAAATTAGCCAGGGTGAGCGGCACAACGCGCTCCTTTGGACGTTTGGGAGCTTTGACTTTGGCCAGTGGATTCCAGTCTTTCGAGGCGTACTCGTCGGCGTACCAGTTGAGATAGGCACGCACGCCGGTGAAGAGGGTGGCGACGCCGCCGCGGGAGTGTGCTTCGCCAAGTTGCACGAGGAAACGTCGGATGTGGCTGGATGTTACATCCTGCGTGGATTCGATGCCCTGCTCAGCGCAGAAGTCCAACCACTTGGTCAGACAGCGGCGATACCATTCGAGGGTAGAAGGGGTATAATTGCGGGCCTGGCGGTCGACCAGGAACTCATCGATCTCCGCCGCAAGAAATTGGGTCGACCTACGGTTTTCGTGAGAAGCAGACATAAAAGCGCCCTTTCTGTGTCCACAACACCTAGTGGTGACAGAAAGGGCAGAGTACTACATATTGTGCTTTCAGCGCCCCCGGCGGGAGTCGAACCCACGACCAAAGGTTTAGGAAACCTCTGCTCTATCCTCTGAGCTACGGGGGCAGAAGAT
>JBMTYG010000160.1:0-6024 GCA_049454295.1 Pseudomonadales bacterium | reverse complement strand
GCACGCCTTTAGTCAGCCCGCGTACTGTTTGATGATCTGTTTACCCAGCGCCATCATGTGCACCTGGTCCGGGCCGTCGGCCTGACGACACCAGCGAGCGTAGTTGTAGGCTTCGGCCATCGGATAATCGGCGGTCAACCCGCCGGCCCCGTGAATCTGCATGCAGCGATCGATCACCGTTTGCGCCATGAGCGGTACGGTGATTTTGGCGGCGGCGATCAGGTCTCTGGCGTTTTTGGCCCCCACTGCGTCCATGCGCGCGGCGGTTTTAAGGGTAAGAAGTCTTGCCTGTTCGATCTCCGACCACGATCGGGCGATGTCTTCGAGTACAGACTGATGGTCCGCCAGCTTGCGGCCAAAGGTTTCGCGGCTCACAGCACGTCGGCAAGCGAATTCGAGCGCACGCTGCGCGCTGCCGATGAGACGCATGCAGTGGTGGATGCGTCCCGGCCCAAGGCGACCCTGGGCGATCTCGAAGCCGCGACCCTCGCCCAGCAAAATGTTTTTTGCAGGCACCCGGACGTTGTCGAACAGCACCTCAGCGTGGCCCAGAGGCGCATCGTCGTAACCAAGCGTGGTGAGCGGTCGCACCACGGTAACCCCGGGAGTGTGTTTGGGTACCAGAATCTGGCTCTGGCGCAGATGCCGGTTCGGGTTCTCCGGATCGGACAACCCCATGACAATGAAAATTTTGGTGCGCTCGTAGGGCGCATTGGTGATGAACCATTTGCGACCGTTGATCAGGTAGGAATCGTTGTCACGTTGGATGGACGTTCGGATATTGGTGGCATCGCTCGACGCCACGTCCGGCTCGGTCATGCAATACGACGACCGGATTTCGCCGGCGAGCAAGGGCTCGAGCCATTCAGCTTTCTGGCTAGCTGTGCCGTACTTCAGGAACACTTCCATGTTTCCTGTGTCGGGAGCGTTGCAGTTGAAGACCTCCGGGCTCCAGAGCACGCGGCCCATGATCTCAGCAAGCCCGCAGTAGTCGACATTGCTCAGCCCGCCGTGATCGGCCGGCAGCCAGAGGTTCCAGAGACCGGCGGCGCGTGCCTCAGCCTTGAGCTCTTCCATGAGTGGAACGGTGGAGAAACGGTCGGGCAGGGCGGCAAGTTCAGCGTGGTAACGCGACTCGTTCGGGTAGACGCGGCGCTCCATGAAATCGAGCAGCTGATCAGTGATCTGTTCAATCGGGGGAAGGGCGCGGTCTTGCATCCTGAGACTATCCGTTGCCGAGAAGCACGGCAGTATACGTGAGGCGCAAACCTTCCGGCGCGGTCAGAACTGTCGGGCGGGGAGCTCGACGATGAGTCCATTGAGATCCTGAGTAACCCGGATCTGGCAGGCCAGTCGGCTCGTCTCGCGTGGCTCGAGCACGAACCCAAGCATTTCGCTTTCGGTCGTGCCCGCGGCTGGCAGCCGGTCGAACCACGCGGGATCGACATAGCAGTGGCAGGTGGCGCAGATACAGGCGCCACCGCACTGAGCGATGATGCCGTCGATGCCGTTGTCCACGGCCCCATCCATCACGGACGCGTTTTCCGGAACCTCTACTTCATATTCGGCGCCGTTGGCCTGGCGATACAACACCCAGGGCATCAGGTCGTTCGCCCCAACGCTTCGACGGCTTCGGCGCGCAGCTCGCGCTTCAGGATCTTGCCCGATGCGGTCCGCGGCAGCGGGCCATCGGCACGTCGTATGAATCTCGGAATTTCAAATTTGGCCAAATGGTTGGCGAGAAAACCTTCGAGTTCGTCGAAATCGAGGTCGGGCTTGCAGAACACCGTGGCGCCGACTTCTTCGCCCAACCGCTCGTCCGGCACGGCATACACCGCGGCCTCATACACCTCTGGATGCAGCAGCAACGCCGCTTCCACCTGTCCACAGCCGATGTTTTCTCCCCCGCGAATGATGAGGTCTTTGATCCGATCGACGATATAGAGGTACCCCTCGTCATCGATATAGGCCACATCACCGGTTCGGAACCAGCCGTCGACAAACGCTTCGGCGTTGACTTCTGGGCGATTCCAATAACCGCGAAACACCGAGGTACCGCGAATCTGCAGTTCGCCGCGTTCCCCGTTTTGAAGCGTGTTGCCGGCATCGTCCACCACTCTGAGCTCAAGCACTGCGGACACGCGGCCTGAGCTTGCCGGATGATCGAGATAGTCATGACCACCAATGCCGGTGCCAATTCCGTTGGTTTCGGTCATGCCCCAGCCTGTGTTGGGGAGCGCCTGTGTGAACGAGCTGCCGATTTGGCGCACCTGCTCGGGTGCGCGAGGTGCGCCGCCGCCGCCAACGCTCAAGAGTGAACCGAGATCGCGCGCTGTGTTTTTGGCAATCCGCACCAGATCCCCGGTCATTGCAGCCGGCGCCGTGAATGAGGTGATACGTTCCCGTTCAATCAGCTCTGCGGCGATATCGGGTTGCCATTTGTACATGGCGACGATTTTTCGCTGCGCCCGGAAGCATTGCAGCAGCACGGCGTGGCTGCCGGTGACATGAAAGAGTGGCACAGCGAGCAGAGTGGCGGACTGATAGGGGAGCTCGGGTGGCTCCTCGCCCAGCACCATAAGTCCGGCGTGAGCATCGAGCTCCCAGGACATCAGCGCAGTCAATACATTGCGGTGGCTCGAGACAACCCCCTTGGGGTGACCGGTGGACCCGGAGGTGAAGAACATAATGACTGGGTCGTCCGCATCCAATGTCCGGTCGGGCATTGCGACAGGGCCGACCGCAGCCATCAGCGCCGCAAGCGTCGGGTGTGGCGTCGGGTTCGTGGGGCGGACCGCGATCACCTGAGTGCTTTTGGCCCCCGTGCACTGCGCAAACCGGTCGAGTCGTTCCTGGTCCGCGAACAGCACTTTTGCACCCGCATTGGCAAGACCGTATTCCAGTTCGTCCGGCGTCCACAGGGCGTTCATGGCCACCGCAATCGCTCCTATGGACGTGATCGCCATGAACGCGGTGATCCATTCCGGGTAGTTGCGCATTGAGATCGCCACACGATCTCCGCACCCGATGCCGTAGTCGTGCACCAGAATGTGCGCGATGATGCTTGCCTCTTGCCAGCTCTCCTCGAACGTGCGGCGCTCACCCTCGAACACAATGAAGGTGGCGTCGCTGCGAGCTTCGTCAAAGAGCGCTCGGAGCGTCGCCGGAGCGTTGCTAAACACCCGCTGCGGCTCGCCGTGAACCATCTGCTTTTCGATGGCGTAGGTCTGGCCCGGGGCGGTCAGCGCGGCAAGGGCTTTGGCGCGGGTCATCGTTGGCATCGCATCAGCTCCACATGTTGGAGCCGCCGCACACGGTCAGTGCCTGGCCGGTGATGTAGCTGCTGGCGCCAGAAGCGAGAAACACCGCGAGCCCGGCAAGATCGTCGGCCTCGCCAAGCCGACGCAGCGGAATTTGCTCCCGAGCGCGCTGTTCCGCCTCCGGATTGTTCCACAGCGCTTCTGCGAAATCCGTCCGAATGAGGCCCGGGCAAATTGCGTTGACGCGCACGCCCGACGGACCGAGTTCGGCGGCCAGGTTGCGGCAGAGCCCAATGACGGCGAGTTTGGAGATGTTATAGGTGCCGATGGTTAGCGAGGGTGCAAACGCGCCTGTGCTTGATGTGATCATGATCGATCCCGAGCCTTTGGCGATCATGTCTGGGGCAACCATCTGGACGAGCCAGTGGTTGGAGCGCACGTTGGTCGCCATGATCTTGTCGTAGGCCTCGTCCGGGATCTTCGACATTGGTCCATAGAACGGGTTGACCCCGGCGTTGCCAATGAGCACGTCAATTGGGCCGAACGCGGCGTGCGTGGCGTCGACCAAAGCCTGAAGCTGGTCTTTGTAGCCGGCATTGCAGGCGAAGGCGCGCGCTCGCTCGGCTCCGCAGCGCGCGTTGATCTCCCTTGCGGCGGCTTCACAGGCGTCGAGCTTTCGGCTCGAGATCATCACGTTGGCGCCGTGCAGCGCCAGCGCCTCGGCCATGGCGCGTCCCATGCCTTTGGAGGCGCCGGTAAGCAGTACCACCTTGCCGGTCAAATCAAAAAGTGCCGTCGAGACCATCGTATTCCCCCCCGAAATAATCACAGACGTCCACTGACCCCCGGGTCTGCGATAGGTTCTGTGTGCTGGACCTGCCAGCACGAGCTCATGATTCCTGTTGCGCCAAGCGCGCTCAGACCAAGCGCGCTCAGGCAAAGCGCATGAGGGCGCCGATCGGCGCCCTCTGCGATCAGGTCAGGCTGCGCCCGCCTGATATTTGCGCATTTCCGCGCGACCGACCACGAGATGGTGCACCTCGTCCGGACCGTCGGCGATGCGCAGCGTGCGCTGGCCGGTGTACATGCCGGCGAGCGGGGTCCACTGCGAAACGCCGGTGGCGCCGTGGATCTGGATGGCCGCGTCGATGATCTGGCAAACCCGCTCCGGGACCATGGCTTTTACCATGTGCACCCACACTCGGGCTTCCCGATTGCCGAGCACGTCCATCGCCTTGGCAGCCTTCAGGACCATCAGGCGCATCGCCTCGATCTCGATGCGTGCGCGCGAGACCACTTCGATGTTTTTGCCCAGCTGAATAAGCGGCTTGCCGAAGGCTTCCCGGGACATCGAGCGCTTCATCATGAGATCGAGCGCGCGCTCCGCCTGACCGATGGAGCGCATGCAGTGGTGGATTCGACCTGGTCCGAGACGGACCTGCGAGATCTCGAAACCGCGTCCTTCACCCAGCAGGATGTTCTCTTTCGGGACACGCACGTTGTCAAAACGCAGGTGCATATGCCCATGCGGCGCATCGTCGTGACCGAAAACATGCATCGGTCCGAGGATGGTGACCCCAGGCCACGGCAGTGGCACAAGAATCTGGGACTGCTGCCGATGCGATGGGGCGTCGGGGCTCGTTTTCACCATCACAATCATGATCTTGCAGCGCGGATCTCCGGCGCCTGAGATGTAGAACTTCTCGCCGTTGATAACCCATTCGTCGCCGACGAGTTCGGCACGACACCCGATATTCTTGGCGTCGGATGACGCGAGGTTGGGCTCGGTCATGGCATAGGCGGAACGAATCTCGCCGTTCAGGAGAGGCTTTAGCCACTGCTCTTTCTGCGCCTCGGTACCGACACGCTCGAGCACTTCCATATTGCCGGTATCCGGCGCCGAGCAGTTCAGGGTTTCCGACGCGAGCGGCGCCTTGCCCAATTCAGCGGCGATATAGGCATAGTCCAGATTCTTCAGACCTTCGCCGGTGTCGGCGTCCGGCAGGAAGAAGTTCCAGAGACCGCTCTCCTTGGCTTTGTTCTTGGCCCCTTCGAGCAGTTCGAGCTGCCGCGGATGCCATGACCAGCGATCGGTCTTTTCCGCATCCAGTGCGTAAAACTCTTCCGTGATCGGCTGGACATTCTCGGCGATGTGTTTTTTTACTGCCTCGAGCAGCGGAATCGCCTCTTCGGACATGGTGAGGTTATTGAGATCTGCCTCGGTATTGTCTTGGGACATGCCCCCTCCTGACTTCTTGGATCGTTTTGCTGCGAGCGTCGGGATACTAGCTCAGTTGTCTCGCGCTTGGCACGAGCTCGTGCTGCGCCTGCGCGCAGGTTTCGCATGTTGCTGGGATTAGGAAACTCCCTATGGCGCTGCGGCTTCCCGCGGGTGCAGTGTCGCAGCGCAGGACGGGGTCCGCCGCGCAGAGCTCACTACCCGATCGGAGAGCATTCATGTCAAAGTACACGCTCGCTAAAAAAGCCATGGAAGACGCGCTGGCGGCGGCGTCTGGCACCACGACCAGTCCCGCAGAGATGTTGGAGGCGCTGGTAGTTTTGTCCGTCGCCGAGTTCGCTAAGCTTGCGGGCGGGCAGCGGGCGGCCGACTTGCTGCGTTACGAACTCGCGAACGTGGGTGGCGATGTGGACACGGTGTTTCTGCGCTCCCGGTAGCCGCAGACGCTAGTGGATCCGCCCGGGGGGGCGGATTCGACGCGGCCTTGGCCCCGGCACCGGCCGCGACCGCCGCCTCGAAGTACTC
>JBMTYG010000159.1:0-6063 GCA_049454295.1 Pseudomonadales bacterium | reverse complement strand
GCTGCGCCCTGGTCGCAAGCAACGCTTCCGTGTGGCTGGGCAGCGAGCCGATATCGTTGCCACGGACAACGGCTGGTCACTGCGCTCGAGTGATGGCAGCGGCCACGCAAGCCACACGCGCCTGCGCGTGCTTGCGGCGGCAGCCAATGACGCCAAGTCACTCGTTCTGCTCGAACCGGTTACCGGGCGCACGCACCAACTGCGCGTGCACCTGTCTTGGATTGGTCACCCGATCTTGGGTGATAGCCTGTACGGACGCCCGTCCTCTCCCGAGCAGTCCGCGCCGCGACTAGAGCTTCATTGCCACAGACTGGTCCTGCCGGGCTTTGGATCCTTCAGAGCAGCCCTGCCGGACCATTGGTCCGACCGTGCGTGATGGTGGTCCGTCGCACCGGACAGGGGCACTTCAGCTGCACTGATGCGACTTACGCACGGCGATCAAACGCTTCCATCAGGCGCCGACCCAGGGCGAACGCCGCGCTCGAAGCGCCGGCATGCCGCGTGAGCGCAAATGTGAGCGCCGCCATCCCGACTCCCACGGCCCAACTACGCAGCTGGGGGCTCTGTGACCGCCCTTGCACTACGCGCGATGCCGTGTGCTCGCAGTTGTGCGTGAACAGGTTGTAGCTCCGTCCTGCCCTGGGGCGCGCCGACGAGGCGCGCGCACTACTCTGGCCACAGGCGGGCCGTACCAAGCGCACCCGGCGTCCGGCGGCGAACTCCGTGAGGGATGACACATGCTCCCCTCGCTCCGGTGTGTTGTGGAGCACCTCCCCAGGAGATAGCACCACGCCAATATGCAGTACGACGCCTTTGCGGCGGCCAATCACATCCCCGGTCCTGAAATTCATGGCGCGTTCCCTCCGTGATTCACGTCTGCACAGATGCGTCACTCACGCGGACGGGTCATGTAATCGATCGCGTTGGCGAGTTCTTCATCCGAACACTGATTGCACAGACCGCGGGCCGGCATCCCCGGTACGATCCCAGCGATCGTGCTCGCAAGCAGCGCGTCCGAACCCTTGGCCAGACGCGGCGCCCACTGCTCTGTATCGCCAGCCCGCGGCGCGCCCGCGATGCCTGCAGCATGGCAGGAGAAACAGTAGCGTGTATAGGTCGCCTCGCCCGGGTGCGCGGCCGACGTATTTGACGCGTCTCCGGAGGGCGAACCGCAGCCAGCCAGAGCCATTAACATAGCTGCCCCCGCCGACGCGTGGTAGAGCCGTATCCGGGGTCGGCGTGCTCTCAGGTTCTGCTCCCGCACGTCGCGCTCACGCGCCGCCGAAGCCAGCAAACGCCCGCGTCTGATTCCGAGAAATGTCTTCACCACCGCTCCTTTAAAACGCCGAGTTCTCATCGGTCACGCACGTAGCCGTTTCTTGCGCGCACGAGTATAGGACAGTCCGGTGAAGCGAAGGTTTCACAGCCTTTCGGGGGAATCCGCCTTAAGCGACTGGCAATCAGAGCGCCGATAGAATCGCCGCGGCACGTGCGAGCGTGGCGTCATCCTTGGCAAAGCAGAGACGCAGCACGCGCTGCCCTGGGTCCACGCCGTAAAAGACCGAGACCGGAATCGTCGCAAGACCTGCTGTTCGGGTGAGCTGCTCTGCATAGTCGACATCCCGCGCGTTCGCCACGGCGGCATAGTCGATGAGCTGAAAATAGGTGCCGGCGCTCGGCAGGACCGAAAGCCGCGAGCCCGCAAGCGCCGCGCAAAACGTGTCGCGCTTACGCTCATAGAACGCACCCAGCGCCCGGTGGTGCTCCGGATGCGCGCGCAAAAAATCGGCAAGCCCGCACTGGACCGGTGTGTTTGCCGCGAAGTTCACAAACTGATGCACGCGACGAAACTCGGTCGTCAGCGCGGCCGGCGCGACGCAATAGCCGATCTTCCAGCCCGTCACGTGATACGTCTTGCCAAAAGATGAGACGACGAAACTCCGCGCAAACAGTTCCGGGTCGCTACTGAGACTCAGGTGTTTGCGACCATCGAACACGATGTGCTCATACACCTCATCCCCCAGGAGATAGATTTCGCGATCACGCACGAGCTCGCGCAATGCCGCCAAGTCAGCCACCGACCAGACGCTGCCGGTCGGATTGTGCGGCGTGTTCACGACGATCAAACGGGTGCGAGGGGATAGCGCATCCGCGACGCGATCCCAGTCCACACCGTAGTGAGGTGGGGTCAGCGGAATACGCCGACTGCGACCGCCCTGTAGTCGCACGACAGGGTCATAGCTGTCGTACGCTGGGTCGAAGAGGATTACCTCATCACCCGGTCGCACCACCGCCGAGATGGCGCAGAACAAGGCTTCTGTAGCGCCGGCCGTGACCGTGATCTCTCGCACAGGGTCGACGCTGCAACGGTACAGGTCCTGAACCTTGTCCGCGATCGCTTCACGCAGCGACATCACGCCCGCCATCGGCGCGTACTGATTCTGGCCGTGAGTGAGATGAAATTGCACCCGCTCGAGCAAATAGCGGGGACCATCAAAGTCCGGGAATCCCTGGGACAAATTGAGTGCGCCGGTCTCCCGAGCCAGCTCGCTCATGTGCGTAAAGATCGTGGTCTTCACATCCGGCAGCTTGCTCTCCAGAACGAAAGCCGGTGAGGGTGACGGGCTCATAACAGGGTCTCGGCGTTGGGGCTCATTGGGCCGCACTGACAGGTAATTCAAAAATAATATCAAAAAATATTGATAGATGATCGGTCGATGCTACCATTCTCCCATGGTCAGCCGCACCCCGCAGACATTGACACCACCTGTCGAAAACCTCGCGCTTGACGCCGCAGAGGCACCCGAGGACGACCTCGAGCGCCTCCTCGGCGACGCGCGCGCACTCGGCGAACGCGTGCGGCTGCAGGTGCTGCGGGCGCTACGCACCGATTCCTACGGTGTGCTTGAACTGTGCACGATTCTCGACATGGCACAGCCGGCGCTGAGCCACCATTTGCGAATTCTGTTCGAGGCCGGGCTGGTCGCGAAGCGGCGCGAGGGCAGCACGATCTTTTACCGACGTGCACCCGCCACTACGCCTGTCCGACGCGCATTTCTCGCGGCAATCGACACCGCGGTGCTGTCGCCAGAGCAACAAGCACGAGTCCAGGATGTGTACGCGGCACGGGCACGACGCAGCCTGGAATTCTTCGCGCTCAACGCAGCTGAGTTCGCGGCACGCCAGGCGCGTATCGCAGAAGCCTCGGTGTACGTCCCTGGCGTACTCGAGGTGCTCGATCGCGCGCTTGCCGAGACACCGCCAGCTCGAGACCAGAGCACGGCGCTAGAAATTGGTCCCGGGGACGGCGAGCTGCTGCGCGCACTTGCAGATCGTTTCGACGTTGTGACTGGGATCGATAACGAGCCCGCGATGCTCGAACGATGCGCCTCCGTCGCAGCCAGTTGCCCGAATGTACGGCTACTCAAACGCGACTTCACGGCACTGCCGAGCATCGCTCGCTACCGGCTGGTAGTCGCGGCGATGGTGATCCATCACCTCGCCTCACCCGCGCGAGTGTTTCAGTACGCCCGCCGACTGGTCGTCGACCACGGCATTTTCCTGGTGGTCGAGCTCTGTCGCCACGAGCACGCCTGGGCACACGACGCCTGCGGCGACCAGTGGCTTGGGTTCGAACCGCAAGAGCTTTCGGACTGGGCCGGGGCTGCCGGCTTCACTGCCGACGAGTCGCAGTTCCTTGCCCAGCGCAACGGATTCCAGATCCAGATCCATGCCTTTCGCAAAATCCCCGAGATTCCCCACTGAGGAGCACCGCCATGAGTGATTATCGAGTCGCCGATATCGGCCTTGCAGAGTTCGGACGCAAAGAAATTCGCATGGCAGAGGCTGAAATGCCCGCATTGATGGCGCTGCGCCGCAAATATGCGCCCACCCAGCCGCTTGCAGGTGCGCGGATCATCGGCTGCATTCATATGACCGTGCAGACAGCGGTGCTGATCGAAACACTGTGTGCGCTGGGCGCTGAGGTGCGCTGGTCGTCGTGCAACATCTTCTCGACGCAGGACCACGCCGCAGCGGCCATCGCCGCGAGCGGTGTACCCGTGTTTGCGTGGAAGGGCGAAACCGAAGAGGAATACTGGTGGTGTATCGAGCAGACCATCCTCAAGGATGGCAAGACCTGGGACGCCAATCTGCTGCTGGATGACGGCGGCGACCTGACCGAGCTCATCCACAATAAGTATCCTCACATGCTGGACCGCATCCACGGCATCAGCGAGGAAACCACCACCGGCGTCCACCGTCTGTACGAAATGATGAAACAAGGCACCCTGCGCGTGCCGGCCATCAACGTGAATGATTCGGTGACCAAATCCAAAAACGACAACAAGTACGGCTGTCGCCACAGCCTGAACGACGCGATCAAACGCGGCACTGACATGCTGCTCGCCGGTAAGCGCGCCCTGGTCTTGGGCTACGGTGACGTCGGCAAAGGCTCAGCACAAAGTTTGCGCCAGGAGGGCATGATCGTGCGGGTGACCGAGGTCGACCCCATCTGCGCCATGCAGGCCTGCATGGACGGCTTCGAACTGGTATCCCCGTACCGCGACGGTCTCAACACCGGTCGGGCCGACGACGTGAATACGACGCTCTTGGCAGACACGGACCTGATCGTTACCTGCACCGGCAACACGAACGTCTGCGATGCGAACATGCTGCGCGCGGTGAAGCGCGGCGCGGTCGTGTGCAACATCGGTCATTTCGACAATGAAATCGATACCGCCTTCATGCGCGAGCATTGGCAGTGGGACAAGGTGAAGGATCAGGTGCACCAGATCTTTCGCAGCGACGACCCCGCCGACTACCTGGTACTGCTGTCCGAAGGGCGGCTGGTCAACTTGGGGAACGCGATGGGCCACCCGTCGCGCATCATGGACGGATCGTTCGCCAATCAGGTGCTCGCGCAGATCCACCTGTACGAGAATCGCTGGGCCGAGCAACCAGAGAATCAGCGCGCCCCGATCACCGTCGAAGTGCTGCCGAAAAAACTCGATGAGGAAGTGGCCGCGCTCATGGTGGCTGGCTTCGGCGGCGTACTGACGCGGCTGACTGATACGCAGGCGAGCTACATCAGCGTGTCGGTCGAAGGTCCATTCAAGAACGACACCTACAAGTACTGAGCAAGGTCTAAGCAACTCCATGACGGCCACTAGCGACCTGATCCGCCTGCTGGATCTCGAGGAGATCGAGCACAATCATTACCGCGCCACATCGCCGAGCGAAGGATGGCAGCGGGTCTACGGCGGGCAGGTGCTCGGCCAGGCGTTGGTCGCCGCCTCGCGCACGGTGCCCGCAGACAGAGCCGCGCACTCGTTGCATGGCTACTTCCTGCGTCCCGGCGATACCAAGGTGCCCATCCTCTACAAGGTCGACCGAATCCGAGACGGTCATAGTTTCACCACGCGACGCGTGGTGGCTATCCAGCACGGTCGCCCGATCTTTCACATGTCGATCTCGTTCCAGATTCAGGAACCCGGGCTGACCCACCAGTTCGACATGCCAGACGTGCCACCACCCGAGTCACTGCCCGATGAGCAAGAGCTTCGCGCGGGTTGGCTCGAAGAATTTCCGGAGTATCGCAACGATGGTTGGGACCGGGAGCGCCCGATCGAAGTGCGACCGGTGGATGCGGTGAACATATTTCGCCCCGAACGCGGTCCGCCGCGACAGCGCGCCTGGATGCGCTGTCGCGATCGGCTGCCCGAAGATCCCCGGCTGCACCAGTGCGTGCTGGCCTACCTATCGGATTGGTCGCTGCTCGACACCGCAGCGCTGCCGCATGGCGTCAGCTTCATGGAGCCGGGTGCGCAAATGGCAAGCCTCGATCACGCCATGTGGTTTCATCGCCCGTTTCGCGCGGACGAATGGCTCTTGTTCGTGCAGGACAGCCCCAGCGCTAGCGGCGCGCGCGGCTTCAACCGCGGGCTCATCTACGCGCAGGATGGGACGCTCATCGCGTCGTCCGCGCAGGAGGGGCTGATTCGCATGCGCTCTTGATTGTGCATGGCGCGCACGAATGCGAGCATTGGGTTTTTGCCGTTCGGA
>JBMTYG010000158.1:0-6070 GCA_049454295.1 Pseudomonadales bacterium | reverse complement strand
TGGTGCGGGTCGCATTCGGTCCGCACGCGCCCTACACGGTCGCGCCGCAGCCCCTTGAGCAAGTGTTGATGTTCGCCGAAGAACTCGACGCCGCCGTCCAGATTCATCTTCACGAGACCGCCACCGAGGTTGCGGAGGCGCGGGTCAGCCAGGGCATGACCGGTATCGATCAGCTTGAAGCGATTGGCCTGCTCGGTCCGCGCCTGCAGGCAGTGCATTGCACCCAACTCACTGATCGCGACATAGAGCGTTTCGCGCGCTATGGCGTGCATGTGGTGCACTGCCCCTACTCAAACCTGAAGCTGGCCAGCGGGCTGTGCAGAACCCCCGCGCTGCTGGGTGCCGGCGTGAACGTCGCGCTCGGCACCGACGGCGCCGCCTCGAGCAATTCGCTGGATCTGTTCGAAGCGGCGCGCCTTGCGAGCCTGCTCGCGAAAGTGTCAAGCGGTGACGCGGCCGCATTGCCGGAACGGCAGGCGCTGTTCCTTGCCACATTAGGGGGTGCCCGCGCGCTGGGGCTCGATGACACCATCGGCTCACTTGAGCCCGGCAAGTCCGCCGATCTCGTTGCCGTGGATCTGTCTGCGCCGCGGTTTCTCCCGGTACACAACCCGATCTCGCAGCTTGTGCACACCCAGTCCGGCAGTGCCGTCTCTCATGTGTGGGTACGCGGTCGAGCACTGGTCGACGACGGCGCGCTTCGAACGATCGATGACAATCGGCTGAGCGAACGCGTTGCATACTGGCACAACCGCATCGGAAGCACCGCTTCATGACTACCGTGAACGTCGATCCGCACGAGATCGCCAAGTTTGACGCGCTCGCCAGCCGCTGGTGGGATCCCGAAGGCGACTTTCGTCCGCTGCACGATATCAATCCGCCGCGTCTCGCCTGGATCGCCGCCCGCACAGCGCTCGATGCAGGTCCGGTGCTGGACGTGGGCTGCGGCGGCGGCATCCTGAGCGAGAGTCTGGCACGACAGGGCGCCCGAGTAACAGGTATCGACATGGCGGTTGCACCGCTCGCAGTCGCCCGACTGCACGCACTCGAAAGCGCGGTCCAGGTGACCTATCTGGAGAGCACGGCCGAGGCGCTGGCTGCGAAACAATCAGGCACCTTCCGCACGGTGACCTGCATGGAGATGCTGGAACACGTCCCGGATTATCCCGCGACGGTCGCCGCCTGCGCAGCGCTGGCTGCGCCTGGTGCAGACCTGTTTTTTTCGACCATCAATCGAAACCTGAAAGCGTACGCACTCGCCATCGTGGGCGCAGAATACGTGCTGCGGCTGCTGCCACGCGGCACCCACGACTACGACAAATTCATCAAACCACACGAGCTGTCGGCTGCGGTGCGCAGCGCCGGACTGCTCGTCTGCGACATCGCGGGTCTACGCTACAACCCGTTTACGCGCGAAGCGAAGATCTCGAGCGATGTCGACGTGAACTACATGCTCCATGCACGCAAACCTTGAGCCGCTCACCGGCAGTTGGCCGGCACTGGAAGCCGCGCGCGCGCGCTGGCGCTATCAGCCAGCACCGGGTTGCTTGTCAGGCCAGGTGATTCTGGTCACTGGCGCGGGCGACGGCCTCGGTCGTGTGGCTGCGCGCACCTTTGCCACGTTCGGCGCCACCGTGCTCCTGCTCGGCAAGACCCGCACAAAGCTCGAAGCCGTCTCTGATCTCATCAGCGCAAGCACTCAGACTGAGCCCGTCATCGTGCCCTGTGATCTCGCCGCGCTGGACGACACCAGCGCCGAGGCGTTACTCGAATCCATTGCCACGCACTTCGGTCGACTGGACGGGATTCTCCACAACGCCTCGCTGCTGGGACCCAAAGCCCCACTCGCGCACTATCCGAGCAGTCTGTTTCAGGAAGTCATGCGTGTGAACAGCTTCGCACCGTTTCTGTTGACCCGCGCGCTAGCCCCCGCGCTGCAGGCCAGCGCTTCCGCATCGGTGGTGTTCACGTCGTCGAGCGTCGGTCGCCGCGGTCGCGCTTACTGGGGAGCCTACGCAGTCTCAAAATTCGCCGTGGAAGGTTTGATGCAGGTGCTCGCAGACGAGTGGGAGCACACGGGGCGCATCCGCGTGAACAGTCTGAATCCAGGGGCGACGCGCACCGCCATGCGTGCCGCCGCTTATCCTGCGGAGAATCCCGATACGGTCGCCACGCCGGAAGAGCGCATGGACATCCATGTTTACCTGTTCGAAGCCGCCTCCCGCGAGGTCAACGGACAGGCGTTGGATGCGACGCAGTGGTCGGGGCCAACGAGCTAGCACGATCGCCCGCGCCCTCGTCTATGGTCACCGACTTCACGAGCACGTGGACCGCACTACCGCTGACGATGCCAAGATCGTCGAGCGCCGCCCGTGTGATCCGCGCGCGGAGACGGCTACTGCCGACGCGCAGCGTGAGTTCCGCGTACGGTCCGTCGCGGTCCGCAACAACGGCGATCACCCGAGCGGGCAGGACATTGCGAATGGATAGCCCGATCGGCTCCTGCACGGCGATGGACACATCTCGCGCGCGAATACGCAGCCGCACCGCGGCGCCCAACGGATGCTCAAGCCGCGGCACCACAAACACCTCTGCACCCACCTGGACCGACGTCAGGCAATAGCGATCATCGTGGGCCCGCACGCTACCATGCAGCAGCACGCCGGCCTCAAAAGGACCGTCCGGCAGATCGCTACCCAGCCGCTCGAGCACCTCATCGACCGGACCCCGGGCATGGACCGATCCCTGGCGCAGCACAAGCATGCGATCGGCGAGAAAGGCGACTTCTTCCACCGCGTGCGAAACATAGAGCACCGGCACTTCGAATCGATCGGCGAGCGCGCGGACATAGGGCAGCAGTTCTTCACGACGCGCCACGTCATTGGCCGAGAAGGGCTCATCCATCAGCAATAGTCGCGGCCGTGCCAGTAGCGCGCGCGCGATCGCGACGCGCTGGCGCTCACCGCCAGACAGTTCACCCGTTGCACGATCGAGCAGCGCGCCTAAATCGAAAATGTTGACCACATCGTTCATCCCCGGTCCGTGCCCTGGCGGCGCGCGCCGCTGCGCATAACGCAGGTTGCCCGCGACCGAGCGGAAGGCGAAGAGCCGAGCGTCCTGAAACACAAATCCGACACCCCGTTTGTGCGGCGGCACGAAAATTCCCCGTGAAGAATCGAGCCAGCATTCGTCGCGAAACATGACACGACCGCGAAGACCGGGCTCCAAGCCTGCAATACCCCGCAGTAGCGTGCTTTTGCCGGCGCCGCTCGGGCCGAACACGGCAGTAATACCCTGGGCGGACAGCAGCTCGGCGATGTCGAGTCGGAAATCGCCAAGCAGGCCTTTGAGCTCGACACGAAGCTCGCTCACGGTGCGCCCAGCCGGCGCGCAAACCGCCGATCGACTGCATAGACCAGGGCCAGCACGACGAAAGAAAACATGAGCAGGATCGCCGCCATCACATGGGCCGTGGCGTAGTCGAGAGTTTCGACGGCCTCATAGAGCGCAATCGAAATGACCCGCGTCTCACCGGGAATATTGCCGCCGATCATAAGCACCACGCCGAACTCGCCCACCGTGTGCGCGAAGGTCAACACCGTGGCCGTGAGATAGCCCCGGGCGGCGTGCGGCAGCGCGACGCTGAAAAACGCATCCAGCGGTCCCGCGCGCAGCATGGTCGCCGCCTCCAGCGGCCCGCGCCCCAGACTGGTGAACGCGGTTTGCAGCGGTTGGATCATAAACGGCGCCGAGTAGGCGATAGATGCGAGCACCAGGCCAACAAACGAGAAGGTCAACGTGTCGCCGGTCATCTCGAACCAAAAGCGCCCGAGCGGGGCGCCGGGATTAGCCAGCAAGAGAAAGTAGAAGCCAAGAACCGTCGGCGGCAAGACCAGCGGCAGCGCTACCAATGCCTCGATCACCGGCTTCAGCGGCGTACGCGTCCGCGACAGCCACCAGGCGATAGGCGTGCCGATCAGCAGCAACAGGACCGTCGTGATGGCCGCCAGTTCGACGGTAAGCCAGAGCGCGCCGAATTCGAGCCGTGAGCCTGCGTCTGATCCCGGCAATGCGCTCATGACGACGGCGTATCGAAACCGCTCGCGCGAATGGCCGCCACCGCTGCCGGCGTCGCCAAAAATTCGACGAATGCCCGAGCAGCCGCATTGTTCGCGCCCCGCTGCAAAAGCACGAGGTCCTGACGTATCGGTGCATGTAGCTCGGCTGGCACCCACCAGACGACGCGATCGGTAGCGATAGATTGCAACTGCGCGCGCGCGACAAAACCCGCGTCTGCGGCGCCGCTAGCGACCAGCGCAAAGGCCTCGCCAACGTCCTGGCCGAATACCAGCCGCCCCGCCACACGTTCAAGAACCCCCAGACTATCCAGTGTCTCGCGGGCGGCGAGACCATAGGGTGCGAGGCGCGGGTTGGCGATTGCGATATGCCGCAAGGGGAGATCCGACACCGCGTCCGCCCCAACTGGCCGAGTGGCGGCGGGTACCCAGAAGCCCAGCCGCCCAAGCGCATAGGTGCGCCGCGACCCCGGCACTGCCAATCCTTCCTGTTCGAGCCGCGCAGGCCGTTCAGCATCGGCGGCAAGAAGGACATCAAATGGCGCGCCGGCTCTAATCTGCGCGTAAAGCTTGCCCGTCGCCGCCACCGAGAAGCTCACGCGCTGACCGCTCTGCTCAGCAAAAAGCGCCTCCAGTGTGCGCGCGGTCGACGCGAAATTTGCGGCGACTGCGATCAACGCATCGGCTTGGACGGCGCCTGGAAAAATACCCAGGAAGAGGACCGCAAGCCACCCGTTCACGGTAGGCGAGAATCGATCAGGTCTCGCGCGCATCGGACGATCGCCTGCGCCGGCTATTGGGTGGCGGTCGATCGGCGAGGCTCGGGTACGGCAACAGTAGCGAGGGCGTCTTACCACCACCGTGTTCGCGCCTCTGCGCACGGCGCCGCTGTGGCGCCGGCAGGCCGACCAGTCGGTAGAGTGCGACGACATCATCTTCTGCGAGCGCCTGATGGCGACCGCTGCGCAGCGTCGACGGCAGGAACACCGGGCCGTAGCGAACACGCTTCAAGCGACTCACCGTCCGCCCGACCGCTTCGAACAGGCGTCGGACCTCGCGGTTGCGCCCTTCCAGCAAAACCACGTGATACCAGTGGTTCACACCGCTGCCATCGTAGTGTCGAATATCGCTGAAACGCAGTTCCTCGCCCTCCGACTCGATCCCACGCTTAAGGCGTTCAATCTCGGCATCGGTGAGTCGGCCATCGACACGCACCGCATACTCGCGATCAAGCCCCGCGCGCGGATGCATGAGCCGGTTCGCAAGCTCGCCATCCGTCGTGACAAGCAGGAGCCCGGCGCTCTGGAAGTCGAGACGACCCACAGCCACCCAACGCCCCGCGGCCAAGCGCGGTAACGCGTCGAATACCGTAGGACGCCCTTCAGGATCCGACCGCGTGCAGATAACGCCTGCCGCCTTGTTAAGGATCAACACGCGCGCACTGTCCCGAGGAGCTTCCCGCATGGGGGCACCATCGACCAGAATGCGATCGGTTTCGACTACGCGCTGGCCCACATGGGCCGCGACGCCGTTCACCGTCACGCGGCCGGCACGGATCCAGTCCTCGAGCGCGCGGCGCGACGCATACCCACGGTCGGCGAGCACCTTCTGCAGTTTTTCGCCCATCGCCGATAACGATTCATCCGACTGAGCTCGCGGTTCTGCCCGACGCCGGCGCTTGTCGACAGCGGACGGCTTCACCTTGTTACCCGAGCCCACATTCTTCATGAAGCCTCGCTCCCCACATCCGACTGCTCGGTCGCCGCCGCGCTATCTGTCGGCACCGCATCTTCGAGCAATGCGCGTATTTCTGGCAGCGGCGGCAGCTGATCAAGGCTCTTCAAATTGAAATAATCCAGAAAGGCTCGGGTGGTTCCGTACAGCGACGGACGACCCGGCGCTTCCCGTTCACCCACCACGCGAATCCAGTCGCGCTCGAGCAGCGTACGCATGATGTTTTGGCTGACGGCAACGCCGCGCAGATCCTCGATATC
>JBMTYG010000157.1:0-6153 GCA_049454295.1 Pseudomonadales bacterium | reverse complement strand
CACGCGAGTTGGAACCGCGCACAGGGCGAGCCATCGCAGCTCCGTTACGGGCGGAACGAGCGCAGCCGCGCGACTCGAGACGCCTGAATGACACCTTCCTGAACGCGCCCATCGGCATTCTGCTGATCGATTTCGACGGCACGGTGCTCGAGGCCAACCCGTTCGCAGAGAACATGCTGGGGTATGCGCCCAGCGCGCTTGAGCGGGCGTTGCTCGAGAGCCTCGTTCCGCGCGAGGCAGCTATCACCCTGCTCTCCGACCTGAAGACCGTCATTCGCAAGGGAGGACGCGTCTGCCGTTCGGAATGGCAGCTCACCGCGCGCGATGGCAGCGAAGTCTGGGCCAACCTTCATCTGATGGTGCATCGCTCCGAGCACGATGCCCCGCTCTTCGGCATCGTGCTGCTCGCCGATATCACCGAAACAAAGAACAGCCAGCGCGCGATGGAACGCCTCGCGTTCTATGACACGCTCACCGACCTTGGCAATCGGCGGCTCTTCAACGAGCGCCTGATACAAACCGTGGAGCGCAGTCGGCGCGATCAGAGCCGCGCCGCGCTCTTGTATCTCGACTTGGACCAGTTCAAGCGCGTGAACGATACGCTCGGTCACGACTCCGGCGACCGGCTGCTGTGCGAGGTGGCAGCGCGGCTAGCGGGCTGCGTTCGCAGCGTGGACACGGTGGCGCGAACCGGGGGTGACGAGTTCTGTGTGCTGCTCGAAGACATCGCAAGCCCGCAAGCAGCGGCGGAGGTGGCGAGCCGCATCTTCGACGCGCTGAAACAGCCGATCAAACTCGGGCACCATGAGATCGGCGTCACCACCAGCATCGGCATCACGCTGATACCGGACGACGGTACCGACCCAAACCAGCTGCTGAAGAACGCGGATCTCGCGATGTACCGGGCAAAGGAGCAGGGTCGGAACAACCACCAGTACTACAGCGAATCACTGCAAGCACACCTGGCCCATCGCCTGCGCGTCGAACAGGAGCTGCGCCAGGCCCTCGCCCGCAACGAGTTCAGCATGGTGTATCAACCCGTGGTCGAAACGGCGACCGGGCGCGTGATCGGGTTCGAGAGCCTGTTACGCTGGGGGCATCCCGAGCTTGGCACGCTCGCACCCGGCGACTTCATCACCATTGCCGAGGAGTCCGGCATCATCATCGACATGGGTCGATGGATCCTGCAGCAGGTCTGCGCCGATGCGGTCACCCTAATGCAACAGGCGAGACGCCCCTTGAGCATCGGCATCAATGTATCCCCGCGGCAATTTCGCGACGCGAGCCTCGTGTTCGAGCTCGAACAAGCGATCGCACAAACCAGCCTTGACCCACGGCATCTCGAGTTCGAGATCACGGAAACAATGTTGATGCACGATATCGAGACCACCTCCGCCATGGTGCACCGCCTCGCCGCGCTCGGCGCGCGAATCGCCATTGACGATTTTGGCACCGGGTACTCCTCGCTCAACTATCTGCGCAAATTTCCGATCACTTCGATCAAGATCGACCATTCCTTCATCCGCGACATACCCGCAAACGGGGATGACTCCGCCATCACGGCTGCCGTCATCGCGATGGCGCATCGCTTGCACGTCACGGTCGTTGCAGAGGGAGTGGAAACAACCGCGCAACAGCGCTTCCTTGTCGCGCAAGGCTGCGACTTTGCCCAGGGCTATCTGTTCGGGCGACCGATGTCGCTCGCCGCTGCGTGCGCGGCGATTAACCCTGACGTTCCGGCATCTGTACCGACGCTATCCGGAGCGATATCCGCAGCGGCTGCCAGCGTCGGGTAACCACGTTAGACTCCGCGCCTGACGCACGGCTTTCCGCGGAGACAGACTATGAGCACCCCGGCACCCCTCGTCCTGGTCGAACGTGACCAGGGCGTCACCACCGTCACACTGAATCGACCGGAAGCGCTCAACGCGCTGTCGTCTGCGCTGCGCAACGAAATCGCGCGGGTGTTCACCGAGCTCGCAAGCGACACCGAGACCCAGGTCGTGATCCTCACCGGCGCGGGTCGCGCGTTTACGGTCGGGCTCGATCTCAAGGAACTGGGCGGTGAGAAGTCGGCGGTCGCCGCCATCTCGAGCCAGGATCTGTCCAGCGCCGTCACCGGCCTCAAGCAACCCATCATTGGCGCCATCAACGGTTACGCCATCACCGGCGGATTCGAGCTCGCGCTCATGTGCGACTTCATGATCGCGTCCACCAACGCGCGCTTCGCAGACACCCATGCCCGCGTCGGCGTGGTGCCGGGCTGGGGGCTGTCGCAGCGGCTGCCGCGCCTGATCGGGGCCAATCGAGCGAAGGAACTGTCACTCACCGGCAATTACCTGGACGCCGAGACAGCCTATGCCTGGGGGCTTGTGAACCGAGTCGTCGCGCCGGAAGAACTGCTGCCAACCTGCCAGAAGCTGGCACGCGATATCGTGAGCACGGAACCGGTCACACGAGGCGAAATCAAACGTCTGATCGACGCCGGCTGGCACAGCACGCTGGCCGACGGTCTCGCGACGGAATACGAGGCCAGCCGCGAGCATAGCGCGCGCGAAGTCACCCCGGAAAAGGTCGCCGCACGACGCGCCGGCATACAGTCTCGGGGACGCTCGCAGTCTGCAGGCTAAGGGAACTGAGTTCGAGGCTCGCGGAAACGGCTTCAATCCCGCGGGCCTCTTCGATTAAGGTTCCGCCTCCAGGCTCCGGACCCCATACCATGCTGCGCCGTCACCTTGCGGTCATCCTGTTCGTTTGCGTCTCGATCAGCAGCGCCGTCGCCGACACCCTGCGACTCGGCAATCCGGGAGAGCCAGAGACGCTCGATCCGCACCGGTACAACCTGCGCCTTGAAGAAACGATCCTTACCGACCTTTTTCTCGGGCTGACCACGTTTAACGCCGCGGGAGAGACGGTGCCGGGCGCCGCGGAGCGCTGGGAAACCAGCGCGGACGGTCTACGCTGGACCTTTCACTTGCGCTCTGGGCTGCAGTGGTCGGACGGTACGCCACTCAGCGCACAAGACTTTGTCTACGCGTTCCGCCGATTGCTCGACCCCGACACTGCCGCAAGCCTCGCCTACTTCATGTATCCGCTCGCCAACGCTGAGGCGGTCAATGCGGGCGCGCTACCCGTGACAGCACTCGGTGCCGCGGCGCCTGATGCGCGGACACTTGTGCTTACGCTTGCGAAGCCCTACCCGTATCTGCCCGAGCGACTGCTCTACCCCACCGCGTTTCCCGTACCTGCACATGTCATTGAGCGGGTTGGTGATGACTGGGTGAAGCCGGCCAACTGGGTGTCGAACGGCGCGTACACCCTGGTCGACTGGCAACCCCAGGCTGCTATCCGGCTCAAACCCAATCCCCATTTTTCCGCGAGCGGGCTCGAGGAGCCTCGGCTATCCAGCGTCGAGTATCTTCCGATCGCGAGCGAGCAGAACGGGTGGAATCGCTATCGGGCGGGGGAAGTAGACGCCATCAGCTCGTTTCCAAGCAGTGAGCTCGACAAGGCGCGCCAGCTGTTCCCTCAGGATCTTCGGCTCTCGCCTCTGCTTTCCAGCGTGTATCTCGTCTTCAACACGCGACGCCCGCCACTGGACGATGTTCGCGTGCGGGAAGCCATAGCGCTGGCTATAGACCGGGACATTCTGGTCGGGCCCGTGCAACGCGCCGGCAATACTGTGAGTCAGAGCTTTGTGCCGGCATTGGTCACCGACTATCAACCGACGCCCATGCCGGGGTCCGAACTTGCGATCGACGCACGACTAGAACGAGCGCGCGCGCTGCTCGCCGCTGCGGGTTACCAGGGAACGCGATCGCTGACGATGCGCGGTTTCAGCGGCAGCGAGAGCAAACGCACGCTGCTCGCGATTGACGGGTTTCTCGATCGCATTGGCGTGGAGACCGTCCTCCAGCAGACCGAGCTCAAGGTCCATTTCGCGGACCTGCGCCGGGGCGACTTCGATATCGCGCTCGCGGGCTGGTTTGGGGAGAACAATGCGGAGCACTACCTCGGCTTGTGGGGCAGCGCGACCGGGGACGTGAACTACGGCGGCTATGCCAACACCGAGTTCGATGCGCGCATGGCGGAGGCTGCACGCGAGTCAGATCGCGACCGCAGAAACGACCTGCTGGAGCGCGCGGAAGCCATCGGCATCGCCGGCTTTCCGGTCGTACCGCTGTACTCGGTAACCGTTCGAAGGCTTGTAAGTTCGCGTATAGGCGGCTGGGTCGACAATCCGCGCGACGTCCATCCCGTACGCTTCCTGCGCCTCGACTGATCGACGTGATCGCGATCGTCTCGAGGCTGACGCTATCCGTCGTCGCATTCTGCGCGATCATCACGCTGGTCTTTCTACTGCTTCGCCTCGCTCCCGGAGGTCCCTTCGACGGAGAGCGCCGTCTCCCACCCGATATCGAGGCAAACCTGCGCGCGGCCTACCACCTTGACGAGCCTCTGCCCCAGCAGTACCTGCGTTACCTGCGCGGGCTGTTCCAGGGCGATCTTGGTCCATCCTTCAGACACAAGGACTTCAGCGTTGACGAGCTTGTGGCGCGCGGGCTACCCGTCAGTTTGGCCCTGGGCGGCGGAGCCTTGATCATGGCCCTCGCGCTAGGAATTCCACTCGGGCTTGCGGCCGGGATGGCGCCCGGCACGTGGCTCGATCGCGGACTCATGGCCGTGACCGGTCTCGGGATCGCGCTACCGGCCGTCATCCTCGGTCCGATCGCGGTGCTGGTCTTTGCTGTGGAGCTCGACTGGCTGCCAGCGGCCGGTAACGACACCGCATTGCACTATCTGCTGCCCATCGTGACCCTCGCGCTTCCTTGGGTGACGGCAGTGGCACGCGTGCTGCGCACAAGTACCGTCGAAACCCTCGGGCTGCCACATATCCGAACGGCGCGCGGCAAGGGCCTACCGAATCGACGCATCCTCCTTAATCACGTGCTGCCCATCGCACTGGTGCCCGTGGTCGCGTTCCTGGGACCGGCTACGGCAGGGCTGCTCACCGGTTCGGTGGTGGTCGAACAGGTGTTCGAACTGCCGGGGATCGGACGCTATTTCGTGCAAGCCGCACTCTACCGCGACTACACGCTCGTTATGGGCGTGACCGTGGTGTACGCCTCCCTGTTACTGGTCTGCAATTTGATCGCTGACCTCATCGTGTTAGCGCTCGATCCGCGGGCGCGGAGACGACGGTGACCGCCAGCTCCGATACTCTCACCCGGATCGCGTTTGCGCTGCTCGGCCTTGTGATCCTGTTCACGCTCACCGCCCCGCTGCTCTCGCCCTGGTCAGCCGACCAGATCGACTGGCATGCGATCGAGGCCCCGCCCACCGCGTCACATTGGTTCGGCACTGACCTGGTCGGCCGCGATCTTTGGACACGCGCCGCTCTCGCAGGACAAACCTCACTGGGGGTGGCAACTACCGCAACCACGGTGAGCGTGGTCATCGGCATCCTCTGGGGGGCATTCGCTGGCCTTGTCGGGGGCAAGACCGATGCACTCATGATGCGCTTCGTCGATATCCTGTACGGGCTGCCTTTCATTCTGGTGGTCATTCTTCTAGTCGTCGTGTTCGGACGCGACCCGTATCTACTGTTTGCGGGACTCGGCGCCGTGTTCTGGCTTGATCTGGCGCGCATCGTGCGCGCACGCACGCTGCAAATCCGGGGGTCTGCCTATATCGAATCCGCGCGCCTGTGTGGGGCGTCAACGCTGTCGATTGTGCGGCGACATGTGCTCCGCAACGTCGCCGGCCCCACGCTCGCATGGACAACGCTCACGCTGCCGGGAGTCATCCTTGCCGAAAGCTTCGTCAGCTTTCTGGGTCTTGGCGTGCAGGAGCCTTCAACGAGCTGGGGCATCCTCATTGCCGACGGCGTGCAGGCCATCGAGTCGGCGCCCTGGTCGCTGCTTGTTCCAGCCGCGCTGCTCATGACGACCGCGTGGTCGATCGGGCTTGTCGGCGATCATCTGCGCGATCGTCTGGATCCACTCTATCGCAACGTGACAGGCGGTCCTGCCCTGCGGCATGCTCGCGCCACGGAACCCAGGCCCAATCAGGGGAATCCAACATGACCGTGAGCGCTGGACTCGGAATCGCCAACTTTCCCTTCGCCGACCACCGGGGCTTCTGGCAATGGGT
>JBMTYG010000156.1:0-6156 GCA_049454295.1 Pseudomonadales bacterium | reverse complement strand
GACAAGCCGCAGAATCATCACGTCCTCACGCACACCAAAGGGGACGAAGCCAAAGAGTCACTGACGAAGATCGATCGCTTTCACGTTGACTTCTTCGCGCAGGTCGTCTCGCGACTGGCGTCGATTCGCGAAGGCGAACAGTCACTGCTCGACTCATGCTGCCTCGCGATGGGCAGCGGGATCAGCGACGGCGATTCACACAATTACCGGGACTTGCAGGTGCTTCTCGCCGGCCGCGCTTCCGGAGCGATCGCACCGGGACGGCACCTGCACTTCAACGGCGATCGACCACTGGCTGATCTCTGGTTGACGCTGGCCCGCGCCGGCGAAGTACATCTCGAACGCTTCGCCGACAGCACCGGGGCGTTGAATGAACTGGGCTCTTAAGGATCGTCTGTTTTTTCTGTGGGACCACTTTGTCATCCGTGGGCCTGCGAATTTCGAATGACCACGGATGACATGGCGGTCCCACGAATGAGAACAGGATGTGTGCGAACGAGTTTGCTGCTGCTCTTCGTGTTGTTTTCCTGCGTCAGTGCCGCGGCCGATGAACCGCAGGCCGTGACGTTGCTCTTTGCCGGAAGCAGTTCGACGTACTGGAACGACATGCCGCGTGAGGTGGCGCGGGTTGTTGATGGCAGGCTGGCGGGTGCACGGAAGGCTCGAGTGCTGCCGGAGATTGTGGGCCGCAGCGGGAGCGACATTCGGGTCTACATGGAGCCGGGGTTCAACAGATACGAATACGGCGTGAAGTCCGGGCAGACATTTCTCGACAAGCTGCGCGATGAGCGACCGCGATTCGTCGTGCTGCAGGTCGTCAGTCGCTTCATCACGGGTGACACCGATCCAACTGGCACTGGCAGCGCCCATGCGCAGGCGATCACGAAATACTGTGACGCCGTGCGAGCAGCGGGTGGCGAGCCGATCTTTTACGAGATGGGTTGGGGCCGATCGGATCGTGACGCAGAAGGTCGCCGCCGCATTCTGGAAATGGCCACGGCGCAAAGGATTCGCTATTTTGCACCGTGTTCAACCGCGTGGGCTCGGGTGTATCGCGAAAAGCCGGACCTCGCGCTGCAGCATCCCAAAGACAGCGCACATCCAGGTGATCTCGGTCATTTCCTGAATCTGGCGTGCTTCTTCGCGGCGCTGACGCACCAGTCGCCCATCGGTCACTTGCCTCGAACATACCCCGTGTGGCCGCATGCGCTGGGCAAGCCTGACAGTGATGCTGAGAGGGCCGAAGAAGTGGCTCGCATCGCGGCGTTCAAACCGGACGAATACCAGGCTCGCATGCCCGGATGGATGCGCCGCAACATGTCCGCTGTCACGCAGTTTTCACTCGATGAATCCACGGCGAATTACCTCGAGTCCGTCGCGTGGGAGACGTGGCAGGAGATCCATCAGCAACTCACCAGGTAAGCGTTGAACGCCAGACACGGCTCTGCCTCAGCACCTTTGCCGGAGACATCCAGCATGGACCGACGTAATTTTCTGTCAACCGCACTCGGAGCCGTGACCGCGACCGCCTGCAGTACAACGCAAGCCAGCGAACCAGCGGCCCGAAAGCTTCCGTTTATCGGAGTGCAGATTCATCCCTTCAGTTTTTATGACGAAGGGATCGAACGCGTCCTTGATCTGCTGCAGGAGACGGCGAGCATCAACGCGCTGTTCGTTTATTCGCATCTCTACGCGTCCGATCAGCAGATGCCCGCGGAAGTCCTCGCCCATGACCATCCTGGTTTCACGCCCATCGACCCGAAATTAAGGCGGTATCGGCGAGTCTGGGCGCGCCACGTACCCGGGGAATTCGACGGGCAGTTGCTGAGGCATGCCATTGATGCGGCCGATGTGGAATTTGCGGGGAAAGACCTCTTCGCGGAACTTGCACCGCAATGCCACAAACGGGGCATGAAGCTGTTGGGCCGGATTCTCGAACCACGTGGCAGGCACGGCGCGGAACTTATTCAGAACTTTTCGCAGGTCCTGACGGTCAGTCTCGATGGCAAGCCCGGGACGAACGCCTGCTGGAACAACCCGGACTACCGCTCATTCTGGCAGGTAACCGTCGCCGACACCTTTCGACAGAACCCTCTCGAAGGCTTCATGCTGGGTGCCGAACGCACGGGACCGCTTTACCGATTGATACAAGCCGGTGAATCGCCGTCCTGTTTTTGTCGGCATTGTCAACTGCGAATGAAAGACAGGGAGATCAGCGAACGTCGTCTGCGAACCGGTTACGCGGCAATCAACGAATGGATTCAGGCCATGCGTCGCGGGGCCAGTCGACCGGCCGATGGAGCCCTCGTGACATTCCTCCGACTGCTGATGCGACACCCTGAGGTACTGGCGTGGGAACGCGAGTGGGCGTTGTCACTGGAAGAGTCGCTCGGGGCGCTGGTAAGGAGCATCAAGTCGGTAAAACCCGCTGCATTGGTTGGTCGCCATATCGACCATCAACAGTCGTCATGGGACATCTTCTATCGAGCCGCCGTCAGCTACTCTGAGATGGCCGAGTCGATGAACTTCCTCAAGCCGGTGGTCTACCACGACATCGCCGCGCCGCGAGTGAATCGCTGGATGCTTGCCGAGTTCAGCAAGTCGATCCTGTCCGATCTATCGCAGACTCAATCGCTCGATCTGTACTACGCGGTTTTTGGACTCGACCCGCAGCAGGAACCGGCGTTTCAGGAAATGCTGAGCGGAAGTTTCTCGCCGGACTACGTCTATCGCGAAACGAAGCGATGTGTGGACAGTGTCGGTGGCAGGACGCTCGTCTACCCGGGCATCGGTTTCGACATCCCATTCCATCGCCCCAATGCCCCGCCACTCGCACACCCCAGCCAGCCCGACGTTCTCGCCGCCGCTGCGACGAAGGCGTTCGAAGCCGGAGCCGAGGGCATCGTCGTCTGCCGTGAGTACCAGGAAATGCGTCTGCCGAATCTCAGGGCAATCGGCCGCGCTGTTCGGGACCTGCCGACATCAGGGAGCAAAAGCCGATGACCAACACTCCACGTGCTTTCATTCGTGGTACCACAATGTCATTCGTGCCTGTTAAACCTCACCTGGCCACGGATGATTCAGCGGTCCGTCGGATGCAGAATAAAAAGCGAACGCTGCTGCTTGTGGCGATGCTGACGCTGATTGTCACCGCGCGATCATTCGGCGACGAATTCAGCAAAGACATACAGCCACTGTTGAAAACGTTTTGCTTCGACTGTCATCACAACGCCGACCAGCCGGAGGGTGGAGTAAATCTGGCTCAGTTCACATCCGACGCCGATGTGCTGCGCGAGAGGGCTGTGTGGAAAGAGGTCTTCAACAAGCTCGAATCGCGACAGATGCCACCGCCAAAGCACGATCCGCTGCCGTCGGAGAAAGAGCGGCAACGCCTGCTCGATTGGATCAGCGAAGTTGCAGCAAGGCCCAATCCGACACTCAACGCACGCGATCCCGGTAAACCGGTGATCCGGCGACTCACGCGACTCGAATACAACAACACCGTTCGCGATTTGCTGGAACTTGAGACCGACGTTTTCATGTTTTCGGAACGGCTGCCGCTGGCCGACAGGACTTACTGGCGCACGGCACTGACGGCGGGGCGAATGGGGGATGCGGTCGAGATTCGGCTGCGCGAGTACGGGACGAAATATCCGGTGCTGTTGCCGCAGCACGGGCTGCCTGCGGACGGTCGGGCCGAGCATGGATTTCGCAATCGCGGTGAGATGATGAATGTCTCGCCACTGTCGCTGGAGCAGTACGTCGCGATGGCCGGAGCGATCGTGAATCATCAGGAACTTCCGCAGCGCAGCAGAGTGTTCGCCGAGTTATTGGGGCTCGAGTTTCGTCCGACACCGCTCACCGCACCCGGTGCAAAGTCGATCCGCGTGCTGCAGTCGCCGGTCGTGGCCGAGTTCGCTCCGGAAGCGAGGTCGTTGCCGAAAGTGGCCGGCGGCGCGGACAACGTTGTGCAGCGATTTCGCGAAGAAGTGGCCGACGCCTTTCAGGAGGGTCGTGGCGGAGTGATGGATGTCGCGAAGTCGATCGCCAACACAACACTTGCGGGCAAGGGCGCGGTCCTGCGAGTCCCCTTCGGCAATGCCGGTTCCAAAACGTTGTTGGTCAATCCCGATCAGGACCTGTGGTTCGCTCCGTTCGGAACCGCTGAAGAGACATCCGGCTCGCTGCTCTTCACCGGCAGAAACAAGGGCGAGAAGCGGTTTGAGCTCTCGTTCGCAATCAAGGACGGCGACGAGGACGAAGCGGTGTCTCGACTGGCCGTTTGCGTGCTCGGCCGAGAGCGACAATCGGGCAACGTAACTCTGACAGCTCGCTGCAGCGATGGCACCGAAACTGAACTTCGCGCTGACATCGCTGAAGGTGCGACAGGGACAACAGTCTTCACCTTTGCGGCCGTTCCCGGCGAGTCGATCAGGTCTGTGCTCGTCGATGGCTCGCGTTTCAGTGGCGATTACGTGCTGCTCGACGATCTCGGTTTCATCACAACCGGCAAGCCGTTCCCGAACGCCGCGCCGCCGCAGGCTGCTGATCCGTCAGAGAAGACAAACCTGCTGAGCGAGAAACCCGGACCAGCTCCGGCGGCATCAAAACGCCCCCCACTCGAACGGCTCGCTCAGTTCGTTGAGCGAGCACTGCGACGTCCCGCTCGCCCTGACGAACAAGCCCGGTATCAATCGCTGTTCCAGTCCTCAATCACCGGCGGTCAGTCTGAAGCTGATGCAATGCGACTTGCGGTGCAGGCTGTGCTGGCGTCGCCGAGCTTCCTGTTTCTGAGCGAAGAAGATCGTCCCGAAGATGGAGATGTGCGGCCACTTGACGATTACGAACTCGCTAACCGTCTGAGCTATTTCCTCTGGTCGAGCACTCCCGACGATGAACTGCTGACCGCAGCAAAGGCCGGTCGATTGCAGGAGACAAAGACGCTTGAATCGCAGATTCGTCGCATGCTCCGCGACCCTCGAGCGTGCGAGTTGAGTGAGTCGTTCGCCGTGCAATGGTTGCGACTCGATCAGCTCTACACCGCAAAGCCCGATCCCGAACTCTTCAAGTCATTCTATTCGGGACCTCAGGGCAAGGACACGTTGCATGGCGCTCAGCTGGTCGAAGCGTTGCTGTTGTTCGAGACAGCCTTGATCGAAAACCGCAGCGTACTCGAATTCATCGCCGCCGATTACACATGGCTCAACCCGCGATTGGCAAAAGTTTACGGCCTCGACCTTTCCGCTCCTGATTCCTCGCCCTCAGTACCGGTCAACGGCCAATCGAATCGCGAACTCAGGACCGCTGACAGAAACGCCAACAACCACTGGCAGCGAGTGCCTTTGAAGGACATTTCACGCGGCGGCTTCCTGACAATGTCCGGCCCGCTGACGATTACCTCATTGCCATTCCGCACAAGCCCCGTGAAACGCGGCGCATGGATTCTGGAAACGATCTTCAATCGCCCGCCAACCGAACCAAAAGTCGCCTTCACCATCGAGAACGACACGAAGCAGGCTGCCGCGATTCAGAGCACCCGGCAGAAGTTTGAATCGCATCGCAACAATGCCTCCTGCTATTCGTGCCATATCCGCATCGACCCGCCCGGCTTCGCAATGGAAGCCTTCGATCCCATCGGCGTTGCGCGAACTCAGGACGGAGGTCAGCCCGTTGACACGCACAGCGAATGGAACAACCACTCCTTCAACGGCCCTGCCGAGTTCAAGCGACTGCTGCAGGAGTCCCCTCACGAATTCACTCGCGGCTTCATCGAGCATCTGTTGAGCTATGCCCTCTGTCGCGCGCTCGAGATCTACGATCAACCGACGATTCAACAGATCGAAGAGACCGCTCGTGATTCCGACTTCCGCCTGCACCAAATCATCACCGCGATCGCGACGAGCTACCCATTTCGCCATACACGAGCTGATCGCTGAAACGCCGGTTCACACACATGACATCGCAGAATCAGCCTGACTGAAAAGAATGCAACCCCAGCTCGCAGCCAGCGAGCCATTTCCGCATCTTCCACAGGAAGACTACGCCAGAGTAACCAGTGATCAAGCCACTGAACCTGCCGAGTCCTCAAATCCACCAACACCGGTTCGAAATAGTTTTATGGTGTCCCCCCTCTCCCCCCCGCCTCCATTTTCGGCC
>JBMTYG010000155.1:0-6303 GCA_049454295.1 Pseudomonadales bacterium | reverse complement strand
CTTCCAGACGATGCGCTTTGCCGACATAGTCAAAGATACCCCCGGAGCGTTTCGGCCCGGTTCCTGAGGTCCCGGATGCGCTCGCGAATGGGGGTGATCTCTGCCATGTCGTCTACCGCCCTGAAAAACGCGGCATGTTATGCCAGAACCTGGATATGCTCCACTACGAGCTGCAGCGTGGGCGGATCGCCGAAGTCGTTTTCATCCGGTCGATAGACAATCGCCAGCGAACGGGCATCGGGCAACGGTGGCTGGCGGAACGCGATTGCATCCACCACACGACGGCCGCGGCGCAATACCAGCCGCAAATGCTGTTGCCCGACAACGCGCTGCGACACGACGTCAAAGGTGTCGTGGAAGAGCGGTGGGGGAAAGCCTTGGCCCCAGGGACCCGCGTCACGCAGCAGACGCGCCGTCGCAAGGGTTAGCTCGTCGTCTGACAGCGAGCCATCGGTCTCGAGCACCCGGGTGAAGGCGTTTCGGGGCACACGCCGTTCAACTTCTGCGTCAAACGCGCGAGAAAAGCGCGGATAATGTGCGCGGCGCAGGGAGAGACCCGCGGCCATGGCATGCCCCCCAAAGCGGGACAGCATACCGGGATACCGGGTCGCGATCGCATCGAGAGCATCACGCACATGCAGTGCCGGTATCGAGCGCGCAGATCCTCGCAGTTCGTCGGCTGCGCTCGGACCGGCGTCGGCAAAGGCTATCACCGGTCGGTCGATGCGCTCGCGCAGTCGCCCCGCCACCAGGCCGACAATGCCCTGATGCCAACCCGGGTCGTAGACACAGACACCAAATCGATCCGTCGCTCGGACCGCATGCTGCGCCACGATGAATTCCGCGTCACGAACCATCTCGGCTTCGAGCTCACGACGCGCGTGATTCAGCTCGTCAAGGGCGCGCGCCAGCGCGCGCGCCTCGCCGGGATCCTCTGCCAGAAGGCAGCGGATGCCAATGGCCATATCCTCAAGCCGGCCAGCGGCGTTGAGTCGGGGCCCAAGTGCGTAGCCCAAATCTTGTTCCGTCAGCCGCGGGAGCGGCTTCTTGGCGATCTCCGCGAGTGCTCTGATGCCGGGTCGACACCGTCCCGCGCGCATGCGCGCAAGCCCCTGGTGTACCAGCACCCGGTTGTTATGATCGAGTGGCACCACATCGGCAACCGTTCCAAGCGCCACCAGATCGAGCCAGTCAGCGAGGTTGGGTGCAGCGCGATCTTCAAACCAGCCCGCGTCACGCAGCAGTGCACGGACTCTGGCGAACAGGTAGTACGCCACACCGACCCCTGCCAGCGCGCGACTTGGAAATAGGCTGCCGACCAAGTTGGGATTCACGATGGCGAAAGCCGCCGGGAGCGCCTGCCCCGGAAGGTGATGATCGGTGATGATGACATCGATACCGAGCGCATTCGCGGCGGCGACGCCCGCCACGCTCGACACGCCGTTGTCCACGGTGATGAGCACCTTTGGCGAACGACCTTGCAGGAGCGCGACAATCTCAGGCGACAGTCCATAGCCGAACTGGAATCGATTCGGCACCAGAAAATCGACCGCCGTTGCCCCGAACGCGCGCAGTACTGAGACCGAGAGGGCGACGGCCGTGGCCCCGTCTGCGTCGTAGTCGCCGACGATCAGGATAGATTCGTGCCCGGTGACCGCCCTGGCCACGCGCTCCGCAGCCCGATCAATGTCGTCGAGCGCCTGCGGCGTGATGAGACGACCCAGCGTGCGATCGAGCTGCGCCGCCTCTGTGAGACCCCGCGCCGCGTAGATCCGTGCAAGCAGCGGCGGGAGATCCTTCGGCAGGCGTATGCCGGTGGGCACACTGCGGGTATCGACCCGCAGTTCAGTCATGCGTGAAGTCTTCCACGCGTATGCGCACGATATCCGCAACCACATCCGGAAGCGCTGAAAGCGCTGCGAGCGCCGCATTCATGACATGCTCCTGAACGCGCTCGGTAACGATGACAATGGGTATCCAAGCGCGACCTGCCACTGCATGCGCTTGCTCACCGCGCTGTTCGACTGAGGCAATACTGATCGCATGTTCCCCTAGCAGCGTCGCCACACGTGCAAAGGCGCCCGGGCGGTCGAGCGAAGGAATCCGTAAAAAATAGGCGCTGCTGCACGCCGCAATCGGCAGCACGACGGGCTCCTGCTGCAAGCGCGAGACGCTGGGCACCGAACCGCGAGCAATCTCGATCAAATCTGCCACCACCGCGCTTGCCGTGGGTAACGAGCCGGCGCCTGGGCCGCAGTACAGGGTGTCTCCCGCTGCGTCTCCTTGCACAAGCACCGCGTTCATGACGCCGTTGACGTGAGCGATCATGTGCTCTTTGGGCACGAGCGTGGGATGCACCCGAAGCTCGATGCCCGCACCCGTTTGCCGCGCTATCCCGAGGTGCTTGATGGCATAGCCAAGCCTCGCTGCGCTGCGCAGATCATCGGGTGTAATGCCAGAGATCCCCTCGCAATGCACTGACGGGAAAGCAAACGGCATCTCGAACGCCAGCGCAGCGAGAATCGCTAGCTTGTGCGCGGCATCAATGCCTTCAATGTCGAACGTGGGATCGGCTTCCGCGTAACCAAGACGCTGCGCTTCTGCGAGCGCCGATACAAAATCCGCGCCGTCACTCATGGCCGAGAGAATGAAGTTGCTGGTGCCGTTAATAATGCCAGCCACCGACGTGATCGCGTTTGCGGCAAGACCATGGCGCAGGCTACCCACGATGGGTATTGCGCCTGCTACGGCGGCCTCGAACAAGACCGGCACACCGCGCGCTTGCGCGGTTGCAAGCAGGTCGTTGCCATGCCGCGCTATGACCGCCTTGTTTGCCGTGACCACCGGTCGCCCGGAAGCGATAGCCGCGACGGTGAGATCGAGCGCCGCATCGGTACCGCCCATGAGCTCAACGACGACGTCGACATCCTCCGCCGCCACGAGATCCGCCGGGGCTTGCGAAAACGCGGCGGAACCAAGATCGACATCGGCCCGCCGACTACGACTCGCTACACGGGTCACCACAATGGGACGCCCCGCACGGCGCGCTATGAGCGCCGCCTGCCGCCCGAGAATATCCAGCACGCCCTGCCCGACCGTGCCTATTCCCGCAAGACCGACGCGTAACGGGTTCATGGGTCAGCCACCCGACTCTGCGCTGGAAGCCAGCCCGAGCGCAGCGGCCAAACGATCCGCCGGCAGATAGCCCGGCAGCAGGCGCCCGTCTTCGAGCACGATCGCCGGCGTGCCTTCGACGCCAATCGTTTGTCCCAGCCCGTAGTGTTCGGCGATGCGGTTGTCACAGGACGCGGCGGGAATCTCTTCCCCTGCCTTGACCCGAGTCAGAGCCTCGCGAGGATCCTCGGCGCACCAGGCAGAGACGATCCGATCGTAGGCGTCTGACCCGACACCGGCGCGTGGAAAGCCGAGGTAGCGCACCTCGATGCCCATCGCATTGAGGGTCGGCACTTCGAGATGCAATTTGCGGCAGTAGCCGCAGTCGACATCTGTGAAAACATTGATCGACGCGCGACGCACACCTGTTGCGGGGAAAATGATCATGCTGGCCGGATCAACGCTCGCCATTGCCTCGCGGCGTTCGTCCACCCGCCCCGCCTCCGCCACATTCACAAGATCGGTTTCCGTCAACTCGTAGAGATCGCCGGCAAACAGATAGCGCCCGTCCTCGGTCGCGTACAGGATAGTGCCACCCGATATCTCTATCGCCACGATGCCCGGCAACGGCGAGGCCGATACGCCAAGCACGGGAATATCGGGGCGAAGCCGCGCCAATCGCTCCACCGCCTGCGCACCGGGTCCCGCTATCGGAGCGGTCTCCGCTGTCGGCGTGTCGGCAGCAGCCGCGGACGCCAATAGCAGGCCACAGGCAGCCCCGAGCGCTAACGATCGGAAAGAGGCAGACAACTGCATAGACATCATGACTCCTCGCCCCGGGGGCTTCTGCGCGTGATTAGCTTCAACCTCGCGGATGATGCGCGCGGTGCAAATCCTTGAGCCGCGCGCTTGCGACATGAGTATAGATCTGCGTTGTCGACAAATCTGCATGACCCAACATCATCTGGACCGCGCGCAGATCAGCACCGTGATTGAGCAGGTGGGTCGCAAAGGCGTGCCGTAATGTGTGCGGAGATATGTCACGTATGATTCCCGCGGCGCGAGCATGGCGCTTGATCGCATGCCAGAACGTCTGTCGAGTCATCATTTGACCGCGACGGCTTGGAAACAAGGCGCTGGTTGGTCTGCCGATGATCAGGCTCGGACGAGCCTCGCTCGCGTAGCGCAGCACCCAGTCAAGCGCCGTCTGACCCACGGGCACAAGCCGCTCCTTGGATCCCTTGCCGACCACGCGCAGCACGCCCTGGCGCAGATTCACTGCGGTGGTAGAGAGTCCGACCAGCTCGGACACCCGCAGCCCGGTGGCATAAAGCAGTTCCAGCATCGCGCGGTCGCGCAGACCCACGGGATCGGTCACGTCAGGCGCAGCAAGCAGCGCTTCGACTTCGCTCTCGGTGAGTGTGTCGGGCAGCGGGCGCCCGAGTTTGGGTAGTGACAGGCTCGCGCTCGGGTCAGCGCCAATGCGTTCGCGACGCACCTGATGACGGTAGAACCCTCGCACGCAGGATAACCATCGAGCCGCCGAACGCGGGGAGTAACCCGCTGAGAAACGTGCAGCCACCGCCTCCAGCAGATCGGCGGGGGAAGCCTCCAGGAGCGATTTTCCGAGCTGCCTGCCGAGCGACTCCAGGTCGCGACGATAGCTCGCGAGCGAGTTTTGCGCGAGACCGCGTTCCAGCCAGAGCTCGTCGAGGTAGCGGTCGATCTGCCCCTGAACCTGAGGGTCCAGGGGCTTCGCGTTCTCGAGCGAAGGGAGGGCTGCGGGATCGGTCAGACTTTTTCTCTGATCCGTGCCGCGCGTCCGGACCGATCACGCAGGTAGTAGAGCTTCGCCTTGCGAATGTCGCCGCGACGCTTCACCTCGATGCTCGCAATCGACGGGCTGTGCAGCTGAAATGCACGCTCCACGCCCACCCCGTGAGAGATCTTGCGCACCGTGAAGGCCGAGTTCAGCCCGCGGTTGCGCCGCGCAATGACCACGCCTTCGAAAGCCTGCACGCGCTCGCGGTTCCCTTCGCGCACCTTCACCTGGACCACCACGGTATCGCCAGGCCCGAACCTGGGTATGTCGGTGCGCAGCTGCTCTGCTTCCAGCGCTGCAATGATTTTGTTGGTCATCTTGGGCTCCTGCCGTTTTCAGTGGCTCCCGCACTGCCGGGCGACGTGCTCTCGGCCACTGGGCGCTCTATTCTCAGGTCGATTCGAACACGATCTCGCGCAGCAACTCGCGATCGACCGCGCTGAAGGTGCGTCCAACCAGCAAATCCGGGCGCCGCTGCCACGTCCGCTCGAGGGCCGCCTTACGGCGCCAGCGCGCGATCGCCGCATGGTCTCCCGATAACAGCGTCCCGGGCACGGGCACGCCGCCAGAAATTTCAGGGCGCGTATAGTGCGGGTAATCGAGCATTCCATCAAGATGCGATTCTTCGAGCGCAGAAGCGGCATTACCGAGCGTTCCGGGCAAGAGGCGCGCGACCGTGTCGAGCACCACAAGCGCGGGTAATTCGCCACCGGTCAGCACGTAGTCGCCAATCGAAAGCTCCTCATCCACGACCCGGTCGATCACCCGCTCATCGATCCCCTCGTAGCGACCTGCGAGCAGGATGAACCCCGGGAGCCCGGCTAGGGCCCTGGCACGTCGCTGATTAAACGTACGACCCTGGGGCGACATATAAATCACGGGAGCCCGCGGCGCAGCTGGCCCGGCATGCGCCTGCCATGCGGCTTGTGCGGACTCGATGGCAGCGCATACAGGCTCCACCTTGAGCACCATGCCCGGGCCTCCACCGAACGGCCGATCATCCACTGTCCGATGGCGATCCGTCGCATGCGCGCGTGGGTCAAAGCACGCTACCGTCAGTACACCATCGCGCACTGCTCGGCTTACGACGCCGGAGGTCAGCAGGGGCTCGACGAGCGGCGGAAGCACCGTGACCACGCCAGCCCACACTTAAACCGGGTCCTGCCAATCGATCACCAGCTGTCCAGCCGGCAAATCCACCCGCGGAACAAATTGACGCAAGAACGGAACCAGCAGATCAGGCCCACGCTCATCGCGACGAATGACCAGCACGTCGTGAACGCCGGTACTGAATAAGTGGTCAACGCGACCCCGCGGGGTACCGCCCACATCGACCCCGCTCACCCCCACCAGATCGCGCCAGTAGA
>JBMTYG010000154.1:0-6379 GCA_049454295.1 Pseudomonadales bacterium | reverse complement strand
CGTAGTTCTCGCTGGCGATCAGCTCGATGTGATCCTCCTGACGGCGGTTCTCGTCTGCGATGGCGGACCAGAGTTGAGGGTCGGCGGCGCAATGAGATTCGAGGTCGATCTGGTTCATGACGAAGGCCTTGGTATGCCGAGCGCGCTGGGGAGTCAACGGCCGAAGGCTCATCTTCACGAAATTCAGCCCCCGGTGCTTATGCTGTTGCGACACGCTTGATGCAGATTACGTCGTCCAGCATGTCCGAAGCTGGTCCATGGAGAACCCGACGGCTGGTCACGCTCAAGAACGCAATGAGTAAGCCTCGCAGGGCGTCCTCGCTCCTGCAAAGCCAGCCTGAACGAAGACCAAGGACCATTGCGGCTGCAATCACCCTGTACCTCTGCTCACCGTCATGGTGCGGGCTTTGGAAACTTGCATAGGCTGAGCACGCTCGAGGTGCATTCCAGCGACGAAAGCTCCGGGATGCATGTCGCGTTCAGGTTATCTTTTGTCGTTTTTCTTTCACTTACGCAGCAGCCCGCCGACGATCATCCGGCCCGGCTCGTTGTGGGCGAATGCACGGCACAGCGACCGCCACCGCAACATCGAGGGTTCCAAGACCCGATGCACGCCAGAAGGATTTCATGCCCCCCAGTCCATCAGCATCGAACGACACAACGGCCTACCTTCAGGTGCGCGGTGCCAGCAAGAACTTCGGTGACTTCGCTGCGTTGCAGGACGTGTCTTTCGACATCCTGCAGGGGGAATTCATCTGTTTCCTGGGACCGTCCGGCTGCGGAAAGACGACGCTGCTGCGCTGCATCGCGGGATTGGAGTCCCTCAGCACAGGCCAGATCATCCAGGGCGGCGTGGATGTCACGAAGCTGCCAACATCGCAGCGAGACTTCGGCATCGTCTTCCAGTCGTATGCCCTGTTCCCGAACCTCAGCATCATCGAAAACGTCGCCTTTGGATTGCTGAACAGCGGCCGCACGAAGGCCGAGATAAGCAACCGTGTGGCAGAGCTCCTCGAACTTGTCGGTCTGTCGGGTCAGGAGGATAAATATCCAGGACAGCTATCGGGTGGACAGCAGCAACGGGTGGCGCTCGCTCGGGCACTGGCTCCATCGCCAGGCTTGCTGCTGCTGGACGAACCTCTGTCCGCATTGGATGCGAAGGTGAGAGTGCGGCTGAGACGCGAGATCAAGCGGTTGCAGCGTCAGGTCGGGGTGACGACGATCATGGTCACACACGATCAGGAAGAAGCCTTGACCATGGCGGACCGAGTGCTCGTGATGCGCGGAGGACGACTCGAACAGATGGGTTCACCGAATGACATCTACGACTGCCCGGCAACGCCGTTCGTCGCAGACTTCATCGGCACGACCAACCTCCTGCGAGCCACGGCGATCGAGCCAGGTCTGCTGCGCTCGGGAAGCGTCGAGTGGCGTATCAACGATACGGCTTGGCCCACAGGTTCAAGGGTGCTGTGCTCGATCCGTCCGGAACATGTCAACCTCAGTGCGGCGTCGGATACCACAGCTGACGCACAACCTTACATACATGCCACGGTGATCGAGGTGGAGCGACAGGGCGGACATTACCGACTGCACTTGCGTACAAGCGTCGATCCTCCGGAGATCGCGGTCGATCTTCATGAAAGCGATCCCGCACTGAATTTTGCGACACACGGGCTTCAGGTGCTCGTTCATCTACCCGCACAAAAGATGCGCCTGTTCGGCGAACCCACATGACAGGCGTATCGGTCAACAGCCCACGAACTGGCATCTCGCATCGCAGTGCCGATGATTGGTTGGTGTTGGCGTTGCTCACAGGCTTCGGTGCATTCTTTCTCTTCACGGTCATTCTTCCCGTCTGGACGATCTTCTGGCGTAGCCTGCATGACAGAGCCGGCTTGTTCGTGGGATTCACGAACTATTACGATTACTTCGGGAACCCGGCTCTGCTGCGCTCCATCTGGAACAGTCTTGTGGTGGCCTTTTCCACCACCATCATCGTCATCAGTTTGGCATTCACTTACGCGTATGCACTCACACGCTCATGCATGCGCGGCAGGTCATTCTTCAAGGCAATGGCAATGGTCCCTTTGCTCACACCGGGATTGCTCAAGGCTATTGCGCTGGTCTATTTTTTCGGGAATCAAGGGATCTTCAAAGAGATCCTCATGGGCTACCCCCTATACGGCCCTGTAGGCATCGTGATGGCATCGACACTTTGGACGCTGCCCCACGCGATCATGATTATTTCAGCCTCCCTTCTCCTGTCCGATGCGCGGCTCTACGAGGCCGCTCGGAGCTTGAAGGCTGGCCCGATCAGGACCTTCCTGACGGTGACCTTGCCGAATGTGCGCTATGGCTTGATGGCCACTGGTATTTTCGTCTTCGTCAGAGTGTTGACCGATTTCGGAATTCCGAAGGTCATCGGAGGCAACTACAGCGTGCTTGCCACCGACATTTACAAGGAAGTGGTCGGACAACAGAATTTCGAAATGGGGGCTGTGGTCTCGATCGTGCTTCTGATACCGGCCCTGCTAGCGTTCATGCTGGACCGATATGTGTCAAAGCGCCAATCCAGCAGCTTCGGCGCACGATCAGTCGTTGCGACTCCGACAGCTTCAGCATGGTTCGATCGATGCATGTGGATCTACTGCGCCACGATCGCCACGGTGATGCTTGCAGTGATCGCCATGGGTCAGTTCGCCGCCTTGGTCAAATTTTGGCCCTACAACCTGGAACTCACGCTTGATCATTACCGCTTCGATATGGAGGGCGTCGGCCTGGAAAACTTCAAGAACTCGCTGATCCTCTCGTTTTGGGTAGCTACCATTGGCACTGCGGCCACGTTTGTCAGTGCATATCTTGTCGAGAAGCCTCGCACATTTCAGGGTGCCAGACAGTTTATCCAGGCTTTGGCACTCCTCCCCATGGCGATACCGGGATTGGTACTGGGACTCGGATTTCTTCTGGTGGTCAACAAGCCCGGCAGCTTCTTCGACGGACTCTACGGGACGATCGCCCTGCTGGTGATTGCCACGTTGACCCATTACTACACGGTGACACACCTGACGTCGCTGACTGCACTCAAGCAATTGGACAAGGAGTTCGAATCTGTAGCGATCTCATTGAAGGTTCCGCTCACCAAATTCTTCTTCCGCATCACCGTTCCGATGTGTGCTCCGTCACTGGTTGAAATATGGGGCTATCTCTTTCTCAACTCCATGACCAGTGTGTCTACTGTGATATTCCTGTATGGAATCCATTCTCGGCTGGCTTCTCTGGCCGTGGTGCACATGGATGAAGCGGGCCGGCTTGCTTCTGCGGCGGCCATGGCCATGCTGATCGTCTATGCCTGCATCGTCGTCAGAATTTTTCAGATGCTCATCTCGAAGTTCCTGCTGCGCCGCCTGCAGTCATGGCGGCTTTCTTCCAACCCCTGAAACATCGAAAGTTGAAGACCATGAAACAGATATTCAAATGGAAGAACCTGCGCATGGCAGTGGCGTCAATCGCCGTCATGAGCAATTTCGCCGCGTCGGCCGCTGAGCTGACCATATACGCCGGCGCCGAAGCTGACAACATCAAGTATTTTTCAGAGGTTTTTTCCAAGGCACATCCGAACATCAAACTCAATTGGGTTAGGGATTCGACCGGCATCATCGCCGCACGTGTACTCGCCGAGAAGGATAATCCTCGCGCGGACGTGATCTTCGCCATGGCGGTCACGAGCATGACCAACTTCGCTGACATGGGATTGTTCCAGCCGTACACACCCAAAGGCATGGAAACGCTCAACCCTCTCTACCTGGACAAATCAACACCTGCGAATTGGGTCGGCATCTACGGTTGGGCGAGCACCATGTGCTTCAATACTGTCGAAGCCAAGCGTGGAAACATACCAAAGCCATCCAAGTGGACTGATCTGGAAAACCCCGTCTATCGCGGCAAGATTACGATGCCGAATCCTGCATCCTCCGGTACTGGCTACCTGAT
This sequence comes from Pseudomonadales bacterium, assembly GCA_049454295.1. GTDB lineage: Bacteria > Pseudomonadota > Gammaproteobacteria > Pseudomonadales > Azotimanducaceae > UBA7803. Next base: position 2,386 of record JBMTYG010000154.1, on the reverse strand, counting down.
GGTCGCAGCCTGGATCCAGATGTTCGGCGAAGAAAAGGCATGGGCATTCATGGACAAGCTTCACGCCAATATCGCGAGTTACGGTCATTCAGGATCCAAGCCTTGTGAACAAGCCGCCTCTGGTGAGTACGTCGTCGGGCTTTCTTTCCCATTCAGAGCCGCACGACTGAAAGCGCAGGGCGCGCCCATCGACATCATCATGGCAGAAGAGGGAACGGGCTGGGAAATGCAGACCGCGGCCATCATGAAGGGCACGAAGAATATGGACGCAGCGAAGATTTTCATGGATTGGGCCGTTTCCCGCCCTGCCATGGAAGCCTACGCCAGTCGGTACGAAGTCACGGCTATGCCGGTGACGGTCAAGAAGCCAGATCACTTCCCGGAGGTCGACAGCAAGTTGATCAAGAACGACTTCGCCTGGGCCGCCAAGCAGCAGCCGAGGATCATCGCCGAATGGCGCAAGCGATACGACGGGAAGACCGAACCACGCAAGTGAGTGTGGATCCAAACCGCAGCCGAGCACCGGCGCATCAGCGCAGCTCAGCGATGACGCTGCGCAAAGATGCGCCGGTGCTCCATGTCGACTGGATTGCTTTGCCCCAGGCCGGCTGGATCGGCATGACCCATTGCCCAGGCCGTCGTGGCCTGGATTCGGAGGGGCATGACTGGCGGCGAGATCTCCGTGCAGATCTGGATCGCCTGATCGGTCTGGGCACCACGACATTGGTCACCCTGATAGAGGAGCATGAATTCGAAACGCTGGGTGTACCGGACCTTCCTCGGCTTGCAGCAAGCGGGTTGGTTTGGATTCACATCCCAGTCGCTAACATGGCTGCGCCGGATCCGCGTTCGCTTCGCGCATGGAGATCTGCCAGAGACCCTCTGCTGAACCGGCTTCGTGCAGACGAGCGTGTTGTGTTCCACTGCGCCGCTGGTTTGGGCCGTACAGGCGCCTTCGTGGCGAAGTTGCTGGTGGACGTCTACGGCGTGCAAGGATCAGAAGCGCTGCGACGGGTTCGCGCCGCAAGACCCGGCACGATAGAGAGTGCTCCGCAGGAGGCTTTCGTGCGCGGCCCGCATCTCCTTTGACTTGGTGCGCTGCGAGACTTGGACCTCGGTCCCCTGCCCATGAAGACCGCAGAGCCGCAACACAATCAGCGCTACGGGCTGCTTCTGGTACCACAGTTCTCCTTGATCGCCCTGGCGTCGGTCGTCGATCCATTGCGACTGGCGAATACCGTGCTCGAGCGCCAAGCTTACACATGGGTGACGCTCGCCTTGTCAAGTGAGGCTGTGATGTCGAGTGACGGGATCCGCGTCTTGCCGGATGCGAGTCTCGGCGACGGTCTGAGCTTCGACACGGTCTTCGTCATCGGCCCGAATCCGATCCCGCGCCGCGGATTCACAGAGATCGCAGCTTGGCTGCGCCGTCAGGCAGCCCGAGGCACTGCCATCGGCGGCGTGGATACCGGCGCCTACTACCTGGCACAGGCGGGCTTGCTACACGACCATCGTTGCACCATCCACTGGGAGGACCGCGAGCGTCTGCTCGAGCATTTCCCCAATCTGCAGGTAACCCAGCGTTTATTTGAAGTCGACCGAGACCGCTACACCTCGAGCGGTGGGGTCAGCCCGCTGGACATGATGACCTGGCTTTTGAGCCGGCCGCCCGGCAACCGTGAACTCGCCGAACAGGTCGCGCACCTTCTCGTCGCACAACGCCGCGAGGCAGACGCACTGCAGAACGTCCCGCTACGAGATCGTTACGCGAATCTGCCGTCACTGGTACTTGATGCGCTCGAGTTGATGGAGAACAACCTTGAAGAGCCACTGAACGTCGACGAGATTGCCCGCTACCTGCGAACGTCTCGCCGGACTCTCGAGCGGCTCTTCTCCAAGCACCTCAGAACGACGCCCTTGCGCAAGTACCTCGAGCTCCGGTTGATGCGCGCACGGCTGGCAATACTGCGCAGTCAGCGCAGCTTGGACGAGATCGCCCAGTCATTTGGGTTTGCCTCGACCAGCCACTTCATCAGTCGTTACAGGCAGCTCCATGGCCGCACCCCAACCGCCGACCGCGCGAGCAAAGTTGTGGCAGCAGAGGTTTCAGGCTGATACATGACGGCAGGCAGGCGGACGGTCCACAGCGCTGTGCGTTGATCTCCAAAGACAGTGCACGATGCACCCGTGTGGCGCGGGTCAGCCTGTCTACAGGTCCCGCAACCTGTCGCAAATCTGATGCATCGCGCCGCTTTTCTTACGTCCCAAATCAAGTCTGAGCAGAAGATCATTCGTGTTCACAAGAACAACTGAAAGACGATTGGAGAGCCGATGATCGACCACATGCCCAGCCTCATCCGCCTGCGCAATGGCGAGAAGGTACAGA
>JBMTYG010000153.1:0-6476 GCA_049454295.1 Pseudomonadales bacterium | reverse complement strand
CCCGATTGTTTTGCCGTCGGAGGGGGTGGGGGATTTTCTCGACGCCAGGATGGTCTTTTGCACGTCAACACGCGTGCGAACACGCGTTCGAGCACGCGTGCGAGCACGCGCCTGATCAAGCGTGCGCGCAGACGTGCGCTGCACGACGCCGAAGATTCCCACTCTGAACAATGTTCTGAACAGGAGATCTGAGTCATGCGACCGAATACTGCACTGGCAAAATGGAAAGCGGGCGAACAGACCCTGGGCGCCTGGCTTTCGCTGGCAAATACCCACAGCGCCGAGCTGCTCGCGCACGCAGGTTTTGACTGGATCTGCGTCGACCTGCAGCACGGTCTTATCGACTACGGCGACCTGCGGCATATGCTTCCCGCGATTTCAACCACGGCGACCACGCCGCTGGTGCGCGTTGCTGGAAACGATCCGAAGGACATCATGAAGGTTCTCGATGCGGGGGCTATGGGCGTTATCGTTCCGCTCGTTAACAACCGCGCCGAGGCAGCGCAGGCGGTTGCGGCGTGTCGCTATCCGCCGGACGGATTCCGTTCCTTCGGTCCGATTCGTGGCGCCCTTTATGGCGGTCGCGGATACGCGGCGGAGGCCAACGACCAGATCGCGTGTATCGTCATGATCGAGACACGGGAAGGCATCGCCAATCTGGAGGAGATCGTCACAACGCCCGGTCTCGGCGGCGTGTACATCGGTCCGTCGGATCTTGCCTATGCGCTTGGCTTGCCCCCGGTCGGCGATACGGAAGTTCCCCTGCACCTTGAAACCGTCGCTCGCATTCTCGACACCTGTAAGCGGCATCGTGTTCCTGCAGGCATTCACACGAGCAGCCTCACGTGGGCGCAGCGCCGCCTGGCGGCGGGCTTTGAGTTCGTCACGCTGGGCTCCGACGCCGGTTTCATGATGAGTGCAGCCGCACGGGAACTTGCAGCCGCACGTGGTAGCGCGGAACAGCAGCGCGAACGCACGGGCTACTGAGAGGCAAGGCATGACCACACGTAAACGGGTCGGAATTCAGCTCGCAAAACAAGCCCAGAACCAGACCATAGAGAAGCGCTATGCGCTTGAGCTCGAGGCGCTCGCGCCAATCGCTGACATCATCGAAATCCGGGCGGACACACCGTCGGAGTTCGCAGCTGGGGTCGGCGATGTTGACGCCATCATTACCTCCTGGGGATTGCGCATCGACCGCGAGGTGATCGCAGCCATGCGGCACTGCACGGTCATCGGTGTGGGCAGTGTGGGTGTCGACATGGTGGATCTCGAGGCGGCCACGGATGCCGGTATCGTGGTGACCAACGTGCCCGACGTGTTCATCGAGGAGGTTGCCGACTATGCACTGATGCTGCTGCTGTCGGTTTCTCGGCTGACGCCGCTTATGCAGAGCCTGGCGCGGGAAGGGCGCTGGTACGAGGCCCGCCCGATCCTCAGCCGGGTGCCTCGGGTCATGGGACAGACGCTTGGGCTGTACGCTTTTGGCAACGTGGCGCGCTGCACCGCGCGCCGCGCGAAGGCGTTTGGCATGCAGGTCATCGCTCACGACCCCTACGTGAGCGAACTCGAGATGAGTGCGCTGGGGGTCGAGCCGGTCAGCTTCGGCGAGCTCCTGGAGCGCAGCGACTACCTCTCCGTTCACGCGCCGCATAACGCGGAGACCGAGCACGTCATCAACGCCGATGCGCTGTCTCGCATGAAGCACAGCGCGATTCTGATCAATACCGCGCGGGGGCCGATCGTGGATGAAACGGCCCTGATTGCAGCGCTCAAGGCGGGCGTCATCGCGGGTGCAGGGCTTGATGTGCTGGAACAGGAACCGCCGGCGCCGGATAACCCGCTACTCTCCATGCCAAATGTGATCGTCACGCCGCATGTGGCGTCCGCGAGCACCCGCATGCGCCCAGAAACACGGCGCCGCGCGGCGCGGGAAGTTGCGCTTGTGCTGCGCGGTCGTTGGCCCATGAGCTGCGTCAATCCAACCGTTCTGCCGCGAGTTCCTCTGGAGCGCTGGCAGCCCTATCCCATGAGCCGCGGCCCCAACCGCTGAGCCAGAAGCAGAGGAGAGCAAGCCGTGAAAGTGGTCGAAGCAATTGCCAAGGCGCTCAAAGCCGAGGGCGTGGATATTCTATTCGCTTACCCCGTCAACCCTCTGATCGAGGCCGCTGCGGCGGAGGATATTCGTACGGTCATTGTGCGGCAGGAGCGCGTTGGTCTGCACATGGCGGACGCGTACTCGCGGCTCAGTTCTGGCGACAAGATCGGTGTCTTTTGCATGCAGCACGGTCCGGGAGCCGAGAACGCCTTCGGGGGTATCGCGCAAGCGTACTCAGAGTCGGTGCCACTGCTCGTGATTCCGGCCGGCTACCCCCGTCGACTCGCGCATTACTACCCGAACTTCAATTCCACGCTGAACATGCAGCACATCACCAAATGGATAGAGCCGCTGACCATGGGCAAGGCCCTGCCGGAGGTGCTGCGTCGCGCCTTCTTTCAGCTGCGCAACGGTCGTCCCGGGCCGGTGCTGATCGAGGTGCCGCTGGACGTTTTTGGTGACGAGGTTCCGGACGACTGGGTGTACACGCCGAGCTATCGGGCGCGCACAGCACCCGATCCCGCGGACGTGGCGCGCGCAGCGGCTGTTCTTGCCAAGGCGCAACGCCCGGTCATCTATGCCGGACAAGGCGTGCACTACGCGAAGGCCTGGGATTCCCTGCGCGCGCTTGCGGAGACCTGGAATATCCCGGTGACCACATCGATCGAGGGCAAGAGCGCTTTTCCCGAGAACCACCCCTTGTCGCTCGGTAGCGGCGGCCGAGCCAATCCGCGCCAGGTGAAGCGTTTCCTGGCAGACGCAGATGTGATTCTGGGCATTGGTTGCAGCTTTGCGCTGACCGGATTCGGTGTTGGCATGCCGCGTGGCAAGACCATCATTCACGCGACGCTCGACCCGATGGACCTGAACAAAGATGTGCCCGCGCAGTACGGGCTGGTGGGTGATGCGCGGTTGACCCTCGATGCGCTGCTGGCGGGTATGGCTGACCACGATCGAGGGCCGGCTCGGGCCCGCTCGGACATTGCGGGTGAAATTGCGGCTGTCCGAGCGCCCTGGCGAGATCAATGGCGGCCCAAGCTCGAGGATGCGAGTACGCCGATCAATCCTTATCGGGTTATCGCTGAGCTCGATCGTCTCGTGGACAAGTCGCGCACGGTCATTACCCACGATGCCGGGAGCCCGCGTGATCAGCTGACTCCGTTCTGGGAGGCGACCACGCCGCTCAGCTACATCGGCTGGGGCAAGACCACCCAGTTGGGTTATGGGCTGGGTCTTGCCATGGGCGCCAAGCTCGCGCGCCCCGATCATCTCTGCATCAATGTCTGGGGTGACGCCGCGATCGGCTTTACCGGGATGGATTTCGAGACTGCGGTGCGTGAGCGCATTCCTATACTCTCGATTCTGTTCAACAACTTCTCTATGGCGATCGAGATTCCGATCATGCCGGTATCCCAGGCGAAGTACGGCTCTACGGATATCAGCGGCCACTATGCGGACATGGCGCGCGCGTTTGGCGGATACGGCGAACGGGTCACCGATCCCAATGACATCGTGGCTGCGCTACAACGCGGCATAGCGGCAACGGAGCGTGGACAAGCCGCGCTGATCGAGTTCATTACCGCGAAGGAAATCGAGATTTCCAATGAGTGATTCGCGGGGGCAGGGAAGTTATCCGCTCGAGGGTCTGCGCGTGCTGGATCTGTCGCGCGTGCTCTCGGGCCCGTTCGCCGGGCGCATGCTGTGCGACCTCGGCGCAGATGTGGTCAAGGTGGAGCCGCCGGAAGGCGATGTGACCCGCATCTGGGGCCGGGTGGTGGGTGGTGTGCCGGGGTATTTCCACCAGCAGAACGCGGGCAAGCGCAACATCTCGATCGACCTGCGCGCGCCGGGCGCGCGCGAGCTGGTTCTCGATCTTGCGCGTCAGGCTGACATCCTGATCGAGAACTATCGCCCGGATGTGATGCCTCGCCTAGGGCTTGGCTGGGACGTCCTCCATGCGGCGAATCCGCGGCTCATCATGCTGTCGATCTCCGGATTTGGGCAGGGTGGGCCGGAATCGGAGCGGCCGGCGTACGCACCGGTGATCCATGCGGAACTCGGGCTCATGCGTCGCGCGATGCGCCGTGGGGGAACGCCGCCGCGCGATCTTCCTCTCTCAGTCGCCGATACCAACGCGTCGTTGCACGGCCTGGTGGCAGTGCTTGCTGCCGTGATTGCGCGGCAGCAGACCGGTCGCGGCCAGCACATCGACATGGCGATGGTGGATGCGACACTGGTCACCGATGACCAGGTGCACTACGACCTCGAAGATTCCGAGTCGACCGCGCCGCTGCCGAACGACACCTATGCGACAGGTATTGGCGACGTGCTGGTCTCGACCGATTTTCGCGTCTTCTGGCGCTTGCTGGTCACTCATTATGGCCTTGCGGAGCCCGCGGTGGGCGAGGCGGGCACGGCGGCGCGCATCGCCGCGCGGCGGGAGGCGGCCAGCGCCTTCATGGCCGGACTCGACAGCGTTGAGACGGTAACGGCGGCGATGGAGCGAATGAATCTTGCCTGGGGGCGGGTGCGTGGCGCGGAGACCCTGCGCGAACAGCCGACGATCCGATATCGCCGCTCGATCGTTGACATCGACGACCGCGCGGGAAGCACACGCCCCATCGTGCAGTCGCCGTACCGTTTTTCCGAGTCGCGCAGCGGCGTACGCGGAGCCGCAGCGCATCAGGGCGAACACAATGCCCCGGTCCTCGCACAATGGCTCGGCTATGACAGCGAGCGCAGCGACGCGCTCACCGCATGTGGCGTATTGCGAACGGCGTCAGGAGGCGAGTCACGATGAGTGTGCCGATGATCAACACGGTGCTCGGTGCCGTGCCTGCGAACACGCTGGGCTATACGCTCATGCACGAGCACGTCATGGTGGCTGCGAGCGGGCTGTACACGAGCTATCCGGACCTGCTTGGGCCGGAGCGTGAGGCGCGCGCTATCGCGAGCTTGGCTAACGCCAAGGCGGCGGGGATCGACACCATCGTCGACGCCACCACGTTCGATCTTGGGCGACACGCGCCGCTCCTTGCGACCGTCGCTCGTGCAAGCGGCGTCAATATCATCAATGTCACTGGCTGGTGGCTCGATGTGCCGCGGTTCATGCACGGCGTGGGACCGAATCAGATGGCGCGAGAATTTATCCGTGACATCCGCGAGGGCTTTCGCGGCACCGATATTCGCGCGGGTCTGCTTAAGTGCGCAGCGGACATAGAGGGCGTGACGCGGCCCCTTGAAACCATGGCCCGTGCGGTCGCGCGAGCCCACTGCGAAACCGGCGTGCCGATCATGGTGCATTCCTATCCCACGGGTCAGCTGGCGCGAAGACAGATCGAAATCTTTCGGGAAGAGGGTGTTGACCTCACCCGGGTCAAGATCGATCACAGCAACGACACAACTGACATCGAGTATCTGCAGTGGATTCTCGATCAAGGATGCTGGCTCGGTCTGGATCGGTATCCTGGCCGACTCGTGAGCCCGCACATGCGGACGGTCACGTTGAAGCAGCTCATTGATCTGGGTCACGGCGATCGCTTGCTGCCCTCGCACGACTGCATCTGTCTGCACATTCATAACGAAAAACCGGACGGGACCTTGCCGGAGGATCATGATTTCACGCTGCGCAATCCCGACCAGTATCTCTACATCCAGCGGCATGTGCTGCCAGATCTCCGCGCGCAGGGCGTTAGCGAGGCAGCGATCGAACGCCTCTTCATCGACAATCCGCGGCGTTTCTTCGGGGGATGAGGCGCCCGATCAGGCGAGATCTGCAACTGCGCAAGCCCCGCGATAGAGATCGTCACGTCGCCTCATGACCAGCCCGCTTTGGCGCCTGCGACCGTATTACGAGCGCTATCAGCGACCGTTCTGGGGCGCTGCCTCGCTGCTCTTGCTTGCGCGAGCGCTCGAAGCCGTGATCCCGCTATGTCTGCGGGCCAGTATCGACGCCGTTGACGCCGCGGCGCCTCGCATAGCCGCGGGTCTCGTTAGCTGGCAAGACGCGCGCGCGATTCTTGTCATGCCGGTGCTCGGCATTGCCGCCTGTGTCGTTATTCGTATTTTCACGATGGCGCACGCCCGTCGTGTCATTCGCCGCATCGCGGTGTACATCGCGTATGACCTGCGCAAGCGTGTCTATGACCACCTGCAGCGGCAGGGTCCCGCCTTTTTCGCCCGCAATCCGCTGGGCGATCTGATGGCAAGGGCGATCAATGACATCGGTCTGGTGCGCGAGTTGGCTGGCTCCGGCACGCGTACCGTGCTTGTTAACGCCTGCATTGCCGTGGCGGGGATCGTTGCCATGGTGGCGCTGGCACCGACGTTGGCTGCTTGGCTGCTGTTGCCCCTCATTCCGGTTGGAATCGTTGGGTGG
>JBMTYG010000152.1:0-6486 GCA_049454295.1 Pseudomonadales bacterium | reverse complement strand
GCCGACCTGACGGACAACGCCGCGCTGGCGGAGGATTTTCTCAAGTCCGTGTTCACCGCCGTGTTGGCTGCGTGTCCAGAGGATATGGCGTTCTTTGCTGACCGCATTGACCCCGCGGCGATCACGCGCCTCGAATCCCTGATTCGCGCGCCGTTCGAGCGTATCGACTACGGTGAAGCGATACGCATCCTGGAGAAAGCCCCGGTCGCTTTCGAATATCCGGTGCACTGGGGTGCCGATCTGCAATCCGAGCACGAGCGTTATCTGACCGAGCGCCACGTCGGCGGGCCTGTGGTTGTCACCAACTATCCGAAAGACTTCAAGGCGTTCTACATGCGCCTTAATGACGATGGTCGCACTGTGGCGGCCATGGATGTCCTGGTTCCCGGTGTTGGAGAAATCATCGGTGGCAGCCAGCGTGAAGAGCGCCTGGATGTTCTCGATGCGCGCATGGCGGAACACGGATTAAGCGGCGAACTGGGCTGGTATCGCGACCTTCGCAGGTACGGTACGGTGCCTCATGCGGGCTTCGGTCTCGGGCTCGAGCGGCTCGTGCTCTATGTCACGGGCATGGAAAACATCCGCGACGTGATTCCGTTTCCGCGCGTCCCCAAGAGCGCCCTTTTCTAGGACGAATTGGCGCGCTTATGAGAGCCTCGCTTGTGCGCATCGCGCCGTTTGTCCGGCCGTATACGGGACGCCTTGCACTCGGCGTTGCGGGCTTTGGCGGCTCCCGTGTGCTCGAGGCGCTGGTGCCCTGGTATCTGGCGCTCGGTATCGACCGCATCGCCACGGGCAATGCCGATCTGACACTGCCCGTGGCAGGAATTCTGCTCGCGGTGGTGGCTCGCTACGTGGTTGTGACCTTCGCGCGTTACACCGTGCGTAGCGTCGGTCAACACGTTGCCTTTGATTTGCGCGAATCACTCTATGCGGCGTTGCAACGCCAGGGTCCCGCGTTTTTCGCTCACCACACCATCGGCGACATGATGACGCGCGCCGTCTCGGACATTGCGCTCATTCAGAGGCTGATCGCCATGGGAACGATTCTCGTCGTGATCATGGTCTATGCGACGCTGGTAGGGTTTGGCTTCATGCTCTATCTTTCGCCCGCGCTCACGCTGCTACTGTTACCGCCGCTGCCGCTGATCTACATCTACGCTCAGCGCTCTGCCGCAAAAATGGCCGAGACGTCACGCGACGTACAGGATCGCCTGTCGGACCTCGGCACTCACGTCCAAGAGAATCTCTCAGGGATCCGCACCATCCAGGCGATGGTGCAGGAGGAACCGGAGATCCGGCGCTTCGCCGCCACCAATCAGGCCTATGCTGACGCGTTCTACCAGCAGGCGCGCGTGAACTCGCTGATGATGGCCTGGATGCCTTCGCTCGCAGCGCTTTGCTCAGTGACCATCCTCGGCTACGGCGGGTCCCTCGTGCTCCGCGGCGAGCTCAGCGTGGGTGGGTTTGTCGCTTTCTTCATGTACGTCGCCATGGCGGTGGCGCCGTTTCGCGTAGCGGGTTTCATTATCAACCTGTTCCAGCGGGCGGCCATCGCAAGCGATCGTCTGTTCGAAGTGATCGCACTGGAACCGGAAATCCCCGATCGACCAAGCGGCAGCGCCCCCACCCGTATTCGCGGATCGATTCAGCTGCGTCACCTTGACTGGCGCTATCCCGATCGCCGCACCGCGGCGCTGACCGATGTTTCGCTCGACATCGCAGCTGGCGAATCAATTGCGATCATGGGGCGTGTCGGATCAGGAAAATCCACGCTCTTGAAACTGCTCGTGCGGCTGCTGGATCCGCCTGCGGGCAGCGTCCAGGTGGACGGACACGACGTACGCGACTATCCGCTCGCGACGCTGCGCAGCCAAATCGTGCTTGTGCCGCAGGATCCCTTCCTGTTTGGGGAACCGCTGGCGGATAACCTGACCTATGACCTGCCACAACGCGCGTTGGATGACATCTGGTCAGCCGCCGACGCGGCTGCGCTCAAGGACACCATCGAACGCTTCCCCGCGCAGATGGCAACAGTCGTGGGCGAGCGCGGGGTCACGTTGTCCGGCGGACAGAAACAGCGCGCAACGCTCGCGCGCGGCCTGATTCGTGCAGCGCCCGTACTGGTGCTCGATGACTGCTTCTCAAGCGTCGATACCGAGACCGAAGACCACATCTTGCGAGCGTTGAAACGCCTGCGCCGCGGACAGACCACTATCCTTGTCTCCCATCGCGTCTCGACCGCACGCCACGCCGATCGCATCGTGGTGCTGGATCGGGGTCGCATCGTCGAATCAGGCTCACACGAGACGCTGATCGCCGCGGGCGGGCTGTACGCGGAACTGGAGCGCGCCCAACGCGAGGGCACGACCATGGACGCACCGACCGCCGCGGGAGCGATCACGTGAGCACCGCGCCGCGCAACTATGCGCTTTTTGAAGCGGACATCTCCGGCGCAGTCCTTAATCTTGCGCTACTGCGCCGGCTCTTGCGCTGGCTGCGTCCCTATCGATTGACTTTCGCTCTGAGCGCCGTGCTCGTCCTGGTCGCATCAACACTGCAGGTGCTGATGCCAGTGGTCCTGTCGCTCGTGGTCATCGATCACATCATCCAGGGTGCAACCAGCTCTCGTGCGCCGGATCTCGGCATGATCGACCTCACCGAGTGGCTTGCCGATTCATTTTCCGTGCATCCACTTGTCGCCGCTTGCGGCCTTTACATACTGCTACAGCTAGGCTGGGCCGCGACCGGGCACGCACACCGCATGACACTCATCAGCGCCGTGGTGAACGGTCTGCGAGATCTGCGCCTGGATCTCTTTCGCCACCTCGAGACCCGACCTGCGGCGTTTTACGACCGCGTCGCAGTGGGTCGGATCATGACGCGCGTCACCAACGACGTCGAGGCGCTTTATGAGCTGCTGCGCGGTATTGGGGCGCTCGTGGGCGAGTTTGTCCCGTTCTTTGTTGCGCTCGCAATCATGCTGAGCATAGACGTCAAACTCACGCTCCTTCTGTTGTTGGTCATGCCCATCATGGGCAGCGCAACCGCGCTGTTCCGACGCACCACGCGCGAGCTTTTTCGACGCGTGCGCGCCTCTGTGTCCGCGCTGAACCAGAATCTGCAGGAAAATCTGGCTGGGCTGCAGGTGGTGCAGCTGTCCGTTCGGGAGCAGGAAAACCTGGCGCGCTACACGCGCATCAATGCCGAAAACCGGCGCCAGGAGCTTAAAAGCGCGCGTGTCGAAACTCTATACGGCGCATTCACCGACAGCATGGCGCACATCGCGATCGGCGCGATCGTCTGGTACGGGGGCGGCGCAGTGATCCAGGAGCAGATGACGCTCGGCGGCGTAATCCTTTTCACGCGCTTCATCGACCTTCTGTTCCAACCGATCGTCGTACTTGGCGAGCAGACCAATATCCTGTTCCGCGCGATGGCGAGCGGGGAACGGATTTTTCAGGCGCTGGACTGGGACGAGCGCATACACGAGCCTGCGCAGCCCGTCATCCTGCCAGCGCGGTTACGGGGTGCCGTGCGCGTGCGGCACCTTGACTTCGCTTATGACCCGGGCACACCGGTGCTGCACGACGTGAGCTTCGATATTCGCCCAGGGGAAAAGCTTGCCATCGTGGGTCCTACGGGGTCGGGCAAGAGTACGTTCATCCGCCTGCTTGCGAGGTTTTACGATATTCCCGACGGGCACCTGTTTCTCGATGACATTGACGTAAACCAGATACACACCCGGGATCTGCGCCGCCGCGTGGGCGTGGTTTTGCAGGATTTCCATATTTTTTCCGGCACGGTGCATGACAACATTGCGTTAGCTAATCCGTCCCTTTCACGCGCCGATGTCGAGGCCGCGGCGCGGCGCGTGAACGCGCACGAGTTCATTACCGCGCTGCCGCAGGGTTACGATACTGCTCTGTCGGAACGCGGGCAGAACCTCTCCCAAGGACAGCGGCAGCTGCTTGCCTTCGCTCGCGTGCTGGCAGCGGATCCGGAAATCCTTGTGCTCGACGAAGCCACTGCGAGTATCGATACAGAGACTGAACGCCTCATCCAGGACGCCTTGCGCACCCTGACTGCCGGACGCACGTCCATCGTGATCGCACACCGGTTGCAGACCATCCAGGAAGCCGATCGCATTCTGGTGCTCGAGCACGGGCGTGTGCGCGAACTCGGCTCGCACAGCGAACTGATCGCCCGAGGCGGGCTTTATCGAACCCTGCATGAGCTGCAGTTTCAGGACGTTTGATCGAGCAATACCCGAGCTGCGCGATAGTTAACCTTGCCGTTGTCATGCCGGAAGGGCTCTCGCGTAACGACATAATGCTTCGGGTGCTTGTAACGGGCGAGCAATCGGTCGAGCACCGACCGCACGCCCGCGGTGTCCACAGCGAGGCCGCCTGCGGTCCTGACCAGCGCAACAACCGCCTGCCCCCAGCGAGCATCAGGCATGCCGAGCACCGCCGCATCCTGAATTCCCGGCGCCTGTTTCAGGGCCTCTTCGACCTCCTCCGGAAAAACCTTCTCGCCCCCGGTGTTGATGCAGTTGCTACCGCGTCCAAGCAGGATGAGCGTGCCATCCGTTTCCACCCGGCACCAGTCGCCGGGGATTGAATACCTGACCCCATCGATCACGGGGAAAGTGCGCGCGGTACGCTCAGGGTCCTTGTAGTAACCGAGCGGCAGCGGACCGGTTTTTGCGATCAGACCCGCCTCACCCGACCCCGCAGGCACTTCACGAAAGTCCTCGGTGAACACCTTCACGTTAGCGCCAACCTTGAAAGCAGCCGTAGGCACCTCCTCGCCGCGCCGCATCTGCGAGGACGCAAGTCCAGATCCTTCGGAGGCGCCCAGCGCATCGGACAACGTCGCATTCGGAAAATACTCGAGCAGCTCGCGCTTGCACGTTGCGCTCCACATGGCACCCGCCGAGCTGATCGTGGCAACGTGCGTCAGCGTGTGACGTCGAGGATGAGCACGCAGGTATTCGATCATGGGCACCGAGAACGGATCACCCACAATCGCGATCAGAGTCACCGATGCGCGTTCGATCTCCCGAATGCACGCCTCGGCATCGAACACGCCCTGCGGTGGTAACACGATGCATCCACCCCGACAGAGCGCGGACAACATCGTGGTAAAGCCCGTCGAGTGCATGAGCGGGCAGGCGGGCAGCGCGACCGGACCGGGCGCGCGCGCCGCAACCTGGGCAGCATGGGTCCGTGCATCGGGCGCATCAGACATACCGATGATCGCGATACGGTCACGATGCTGCCACATCACCGCCTTGGGGTAGCCCGTCGTGCCACCCGTGTACATAAAGTAGAGATCCGTGCCAGACCGGGCGTTGCCGAGCGGTGCCCCATCACCGCTATCGATCACGGCCTCGAGCGCGTGGGCGAACTCGTTCTTGCAGGAAGACCCATTTTCGAGCCACACCTTGACCCGCGGCAGATGCGCCCGCAGTTCCCGGGCCCGGTCGGCGAACTCGGGTTCATAGACCACCGCTTCTGCGTCCGAATTATCGATGACATGCAGGAGCTCGGCCCCGACGTAGCGGTAGTTCACGTTGGCGTGCGTGAGGCGCGCTTTGGCACACGCGCCAAACAACTCGACGTAGGCCGGCGTATTGCGCAGATAAAACGCCACCTTGCTGCCCGTGCCAAGACCGGCAGCCAGCAGCCAGCGTCCAAGATTATTGGTACGGCGATCGAATTCGGCCCAGCTGGTCACGCGATCGCCGTAGCAAATTGCCGGGCGATCGGGGATGACCCGCGCGATTTCCTCGAACAGATCACCGTAATTGAGATCCGCAGTCACGCCCCCTCCAAAAACCTCGCCCCTCAGGCCGACGTTCAATACAGCTCGACCACCTCGTCATCTACGAACGTATAGCGCGGCTGTTTGTACCAGCCATAAAGCAACGATCGCCGCGGCTCTTTATGCACTTTGGTCTTGTAGACCAGCAACTCGCCGTTCTCCGGACGCAGCCAGAAATCGATGTCGTACAGCTGCTCTTCGTCTTTGACTAACGAAAAGTCGGTGCAGGCAAAATAGGTGTTGTCGTCTATCCGGCGCACTGGATCGTGGATCTTCACGAACCGCAGCGCGAGCACCTCCCCAGTGCGATCGTCCCGCAGGTGAAACACCCCCGAATCATCGACGGTCTGGGCGATATGGCGATCCATGGCTGCCTTGATGTCCCCGACGTAGAAGGTCCGCGGCTCTGCCGCGAGCCCCGCCATCAGCGACAAGCCCACCAACAGCATCAGGACCCGGCGCAGGACTTCGGCCCGGCGCATAGCGCGAGGCCGGTAGTCCATTGGCACTTGATCGACGATCACTCCGGTGTCTGGGTAGCCGCCTGATCACCCTCCTCGGCGGGCTTACCACCGTGCTCAGCAGGCTGACCACCGTGCTCGGCAGGCTGACCACCGTGCTCGGCAGGCTGACCACCGTGCTCGGCAGGCTGACCAC
>JBMTYG010000151.1:0-6572 GCA_049454295.1 Pseudomonadales bacterium | reverse complement strand
GCGCCGTAATTCACAAGGTTCGAGTTGCGCAGATAGACGATGTAGATGTCGTAGGGCATCAGATTTTGGAACTGGCCCGCGAACACCTCGCGGAACATGGTCTGCACGGCGTGGGAGTGGTTGTGTACGGTCAACACGCAGTCCACGCCAGCGAGCTTAAGTAATTCCGCATAAAGTTTGGCGGTGAAGGGCTGACCGTCGAACTTCTTCAGGTCGCGCACATCACGCTCAAAGAGCGTGTCGCCGAGCTCTTTGCGCGGGCCACGATCCTGCGCGCTGTAGTACAGGTCAGGCTCCACCAGAATCACGCGGCTGGCGCCGTTTTCCTTCGCCGCGCGCGCGATCAGGAGCGTGCGCATCGACAGGGTTTGTCGGCTCACGACGCGGCTTGAGGTGCTCACGATCACCACGGTTTTGCCGGCGAGGCCGGCGCCGATGCGCGTGAAATCCTGCTCGTCCGAGATGAAGCGCGGGCAGAACTCGGAGTTGGCGAAGGTCTTCATGCTGATGAGATCGGCGACGTCCTCCGTCTGCCCCATGGCAAACGCCACGTCTATGGCAAACGGGTCGTCGGATGAGTTGCCGACGACCAGAATATCGGCCGGTGTGATGTGTGCGCTGGCTTCGGTCACGTGAGTAGCTCCTCGACATCAGCTCCCGCTGCGCGCAGGGCTGGCAGCAGGGCGGGCGGTACAATGGGGCGACGCGCGCGTCGGGTCAACCGGGGTTTACTCCCGACGCGCTCGTCCTGTCTGCCCGACGTCGAAAGGGCAGATCCCAAGCCCTCTTAAGAGAGCTTCGCGGGGCCGTAGAGCTGCGTGAACTCGTTCTTGCGCGGTCCGGCATAGCCAAAGAGATACGCGCCGACCTTCCGCATCTGAATTTCCTCAGAGCCTTCCGTGATCCGGTAACGGCGGTGGTGGCGATAAATGTGCTCGAACGGCTTGTGCCGGGAATAGCCCATGCCGCCGTGGGTTTGCATCGCCTGGTCGGCTGCGTCGCAGCACAGGCGGTTGCCGATGTAGTTGCACATCGATACCCGATCAGAGATCTGACGCTCGACTTCCTTGTGGGGCAGGGTATCCATCGCGATGGCGGTTTCGCGCACCAATAGGCGCAACATCTGGGCCTGCGTGTGCAGTTCGATCAGCGGCCATTGGATGGCCTGGTTGTTCGAGAGCGGCTTGCCGAAGGGCTTGCGTTGGCGCGCATAGGCGACGCTTTCGTTGATGCAATAGACGGCAGCCCCCAGCGAGGACGCCGCCTGGCGAATGCGGTTCTGGTGCACAAAACTCTGACCTATCGCGAGGCCGCCACCGATTTCACCCCAGAAGAAGTCTTCAGGGATCCACACGTCTTTGAGTGAAACGCGCGGATGGTCGGTCGGCATATTGAAGGTCCAAAGGTACTCTTCGATTTTGAGCCCGGGCGTCTGCGTAGGCACGATGAAGCAGGTGATGCCGGATGCGTCGCCGTCTTTGCCGCTGGTGCGCGCGAAGGTCATCATGTAGTTCGCGTGGTGCATGCCCGTTGTCCACATTTTCTCGCCGTTGATGAGCCAGCCGGCCTGGCCGTTGCGCACCTGCGGCACCGCGCGAGTTTCCATGAAGGTGGCGTCCGAGCCGTGGTTCGGCTCAGTGAGCCCAAAGCCGGTGCGCAGGCGGCCGTTCAGGATGTCGTCGGCGTATTTCGCGTACTGCGCTGCCGTCGCGAATTCCTTGAACATCACGATGAACGGGTTGTTACCCACCACCGAGTGCTCTGTCTGCAGATCGTTGAACAGGCCGAGACCCTTAGCCGCAAGATGCTCGCGAATAACGGCCATCCACAGGTTTGAACCACCCTGACCGCCGAACTCTTTTGGCCACGCAAAACGCAGGTGGCCGGCGGCATCGGCAATCTGGCGGGCTTCTGCGAGCAGGGCTTCCCATTCGGGGCGTGGCAGGCCATCGCGGTCCCAGTCGGTGCGCGCATGTTCGCGGCGATGGTCAAAGAAACGGATGTTATCGTCGCGGTTCTGCAGCGGCATGATCTCTTTTTCGATGAAGAGATCGAGCTCATCCAGGTAGTCCTGCAGATCCTTTGGCAGCGTGAAATCCATGGTCGTTTTCCTGTCTGTGGATGGTCGGAGTATGCGATGTTCTGGGGCGCGGTGGAACGAAGTCCTGGGGCGGGGATTGTCAACCGCCTGATCCGTTAACGATCTCCACTTTCTCTTCATTTTTCACGTCGCCCCGTTTATAGTTTCGGCACGTAATCGCGCCACGGGTTTGCCAAGGTGCTGCAGACAACCATCAACCGCTCGGTTCATGCCATCGGCATCGGCGTTCACGGTGCCGCCAAGGTGCGTATGACGCTGCGTCCGGCGCCCGAGAACACGGGCATCGTGTTCGTGCGGTCGGATCGCGGGGACGCGGTGATTGAAGCGCGCGCGCATCGGGTCTGTGACACTCTGTTATCGACGTCCGTGGGGCAGGGCGATGTCCGCGTGTCCACCGTCGAGCATCTGATGTCCGCGCTCTGGGGGCTTGGCGTTGATAATCTGATCGTGGAGCTGAACGGCGAGGAACTGCCCATTCTGGATGGCAGCGCGGCACCCTTTGTACGGCTCTTGAAGAGCGTCGGGCTGCGCAGGCAGTCGGCATTGCGCAAATTTATACGCATACGCCGAGAAATCGAGGTGCGCCATGGCGATGCCGTGGCGCGGCTGCGACCCTTTGCCGGATTTCTGGCGACCTATACGTTTGTCGCAGATCACCCGGTCTATAACCGTTATCCCAAGTCTGCGTCTATCGACTTCGGAGCGGTCAGTTACGAAGACGCGGTTGCCGGGGCGAGGTCCTTCGGGCTGATGTCCGAACTCGCCGCGGCGCAGGCCGCAAACCGATGCTTGGGCTCCAGCCTCGAGAACGCGGTGGGTATTGACGATCAGGGCATCCTGAACCCGGAAGGGCTGCGTTTTGACGACGAGTTTGTGAAGCATAAGGTACTGGACGCCATCGGCGATCTTTATCTGCTGGGTGGGCCTTTGCTTGGTGAGTTCACCGGCTATAAATCCGGACACACGCTCAACAACCGTTTGGCGCTCGCGCTGTTGCAGACGCCGGATGCCTGGGATCTGGTGACCTTTGGCAGCGATCCGCTGCGCGTAACTTCTCCGCACCGCGAAACGGAATCCTTACGCGCGCGACCGGCTGCTGGCTAACGCGCTGCCGCCTAAGACGCTAGACCCGCGCGTCCTTTATACTCGCGCGCCATGAAAGTACGCACCCGCATAGCTCCGTCGCCAACAGGCGATCCCCATCTCGGCACCGCCTATATGGCGCTCTTCAACTGGGTTTTCGCGCGCAGTCAGGGCGGCGAATTCATCGTGCGCATTGAAGATACCGATCGCGCGCGCAGCAGCCTTGAATCTGAAGAGCTGATCCTGTCATCGCTGCGCTGGCTTAACCTCGACTGGCAGGAGGGGCCGGATGTCGGCGGTCCGCATGGCCCCTATCGGCAGAGCGCGCGCAAGGATATTTATCAGCGTCACGCCCGAGAACTCATCGACCGTGGGCACGCCTTTCACTGTTTTTGCACACCAGAGCGGCTCGACGCCATGCGCGCCGCCCAGCGCGCCGCGGGCGAGAACCCGCGTTACGACGGCGCATGTCTTGGGCTGTCGACCGCCGCGGTGCAAGAGCGCCTTGGGCGCGGGGACTCGCATGTCATTCGCATGAAGGTGCCGGAAAGCGGCAGCTCGGTGTTCGAAGACATGTTGCGCGGGCGGATCGAGATTCCGTGGTCTCAGATCGACATGCAGGTGCTGATCAAAGACGACGGCTTTCCCACCTATCACCTCGCGGTGGTGGTGGACGACCATCTGATGGAGATCACGCATATCCTGCGCGGCGAGGAATGGATTAACTCGACTCCCAAGCATCAGCTGCTCTATCAGTATTTTGGCTGGCCGATGCCCGTGCTCTGTCATCTGCCGCTGTTGCGCAACCCGGACCAGAGCAAGCTGTCGAAGCGCAAGAACCCCACCAGCATCAACTATTACCGGCGCATCGGCATTCTGCCGGAGGCGCTGCTCAACTATCTCGGGCTCATGGGCTGGTCGATGTCTGATGGTCGCGAGATCTTCTCGCCGCTAGATATGGCGAACGATTTCGCGCTGCCGCGCATCCATCTGGGTGGTCCGGTCTTCGACCTGGAGAAGCTCTCCTGGCTGAATGGCCAATACCTGCGTGCGCTGACGGCGGATGATTTTATGGACCGCATCGCCGCCTGGGCGCTCAATCGCGACAATCTGGCGCGGCTCGTGCCCCTGATTCAGCCGCGCACCGAGCGGTTGGCGGACATTCTGCCGCAGGTGGATTACCTGCTCGGCGACCGACGCGCGCTGGTCGCCGAAGACTTCGCCCACGCGAAGGTGGCGCCGGAGCTTGCGGCGCAGATTCTCGATCACCTTTCGCGCGAGTTGGATGCGCTGCGAACGTGGGATAAGGACGCGCTCTTTGCCATTTGCCAGTCGCTCGCGAATCATCTCGGACTTAAGATGCGCGAGTTTTTGCACCCGCTCTTTATTGCGCTTTCTGGGCGTGCGGTCGCGCTGCCGCTCTTTGATTCTATGGTGCTGCTCGGCGCGGACATCACGCGCATGCGCCTGCGCGAAGGGCTCGCTGCGCTCGGTGTTTCCGGCAAGCAGGCGAAGCGTTTCGAAAAGCTGTACCGCGACTATCAGGCGGCGAGTGCCCAGGCGGACAGTGCGGGTGAGGGGGGGTGAGAGGCGGGGGCGGCGTTGGTCACCCGCGGATCAATAGATTACCGCGACACCCCCAGCTTCCTCGCTGAGTACCTTTTCGATTCGTTCGGAAGCAGCTAACAAAGCAGCCAGTACTTGGTCGTTGGTGGCATTTCCGATAGCCAGTCGCACTAGTTTCGGTCGATACCCCCGATTAGCGACGAGGGTTGAGAAGTCGTCATCTTTTGAGCACAGCACGAAATCATGCTCTGCGGCGTAATCACACAACCGACCGTCAGTCGCGCCTTCTAGTCCCAAGAAAGCTACATGGCTGGATCCAGGAAATCGATCTTGCAAGGCGAGAACAATTCTGCGAGAGATGTTCTCGTCTAGCAGCAGCTTCACGCGAAGGCTGGCACCGGAATCTCACGCTCTTCTCGAGATGCTGCGTACTCCAGGCAAGCCCGAATATCCTCGAGCGACAGCTCCGGATAATCCAAAACGATTTGATCGGGCGTCATGCCACAGGCCAGCCAGCCCAGCACATCCCCAACGCTGATTCTGAGGTCGCGCACGCATGCTTTGCCGAACCGACGGTTGGGATCTCGCGTAATGCGGGTGTTAAGTGAGTTCATGGTCTGATGCTCTCATGTCGCCGCGGTCTCAACAAGGCGGAATGTCCATCAGCGCTGTCAGCCGATCCTCGTTCTTTCCCTGGCCCCGAGTTGACTCTCTTCACTGCGCGAGAAACAACTTGTGCGGTAATCGTGTTGCGAGATCAGTGTGTCCATCGGCACCCAAGGCAGGCTGCAGGCGCCTCGTCGTGCGAGCGCGTTGGCGTCAACCGATGCTCTCCAGATACGGGCGCATTACATTGGCGACTCGGCATGTTTTAGCAAACCGCCAGATCTCATCGACCGTCGCAATGTTGCGGGCGCGGGCGTCCCTCAGGGCTTCGAGCGCTACATCAAGACCTATCTTGTTGCGGTGCTTGAAGCAGTCCGCCACCGTCTTGGCAACACCGTAAACCCGCAGCTTGGCGCCATCGCGTTCAACTTCCTCTACGCCAGCGATGTGCGCCTCACCCGTGTACTGCACCATCTTGATAGGGGGATAGTCGAGTCTGGGTGTGTGGCTGCCACGTGGCATGGCGATCCAGACCTGGCGCGGTAGTTGGGTGGTCAGTTCGTGAAACTGCAACGCCGTCAGCAGGCAGAACACCGCGTGTGGCACCTTGGTAGCGATGGTCACAAGGCTTTCGTACTCCGACCCGGTGGCGTCGGGCAGTCGATAGATGCCGCGGCCGATCTTCTCCAGCTGGCCAGCCGCGGTCAGGCGGGTCAGAACGACTCTGGGCGCATTGATAGCGCTCAGGTCGCTGGCGCGCAGCAGCCCCTTGTGGCTGGCTAGATCGAGGACGCGCTGGGTGTGTGTTTCGGCGAGCATGGCGTCAGTATGTTCCAAAACAGCGTTTAAAGAAATAAAGCGACGAATATATGGAACAACGCACGCGCCGAGGAATCCGGTTCAGCCCCCTTTTGATTCCCGAACGGTAATTATCGCTTGCCGTTCGCCCGCCGCTGAGTCCCAATTTCCCGAACGGGAATTTCAAGCTGGTGCCACCATGATCGCCATTTCTACCGCCCGAGCCCTGGGTGTCGCGCTGCGAGCAGCCAGAAAAAGGATGGGTTTGACCCAGCCAGATCTGGCTCTGGCTGCAGGCGTGGGGGTGCGCTTCATCGTAGATCTTGAGGGTGGCAAGCCGACGGTGCGTCTGGAGCAGGGGCTGAGAGTGATAGACGCTCTGGGCGGAGCGTTGGCACTTACCGGCCTGAATGCCGAG
>JBMTYG010000150.1:0-6597 GCA_049454295.1 Pseudomonadales bacterium | reverse complement strand
ATCCGGGTGAGCGCGCTATTCGTCGTATCATTGAACGCAATGGGGCGCTGGTGACCACGACGGTATTGCCCGCGCTTGATGAGTTTTCCTGTTTCGGCACTCGACCCGGTGCCGTGCTCGTGCTGTCGGCCCTGACCGGCGGTGATGCGGGGCAACCGCTCATTGATTTCAACAATGACGGACGTGTCGATGAAGGTGATCTCGTCGCCGTTGATGATGAGCTACGCTCGCCAGGCCTGCTCATGAATCAGACCGAACTGGATGGTCAGCTGGTGGATCTGGCGACCCTGAGTGGGGAAGGCTCCACCGATTTCCTTTTTGTGAGCGGTGGCAATGACACGATTGCCTACCTGATCGATAGCGCGCGTGACCGGCGTACCGGTCGGCTATCGTGGCGTGAACTGGATTTTGCCGAGTGAACGACTGTTGAGAGTCGCGAGTCGTTTCAGTGTCTTGGGCATAGCGCTCTGTCTCAGCGTCTGTGAGCTGGTCATTGCGAGTGATGCCGACCTGGCGGGATTCGAATCGGCGCCGCAACCGCCGATCGGTGTCGAGTCTGTGGATATGGGCATCGTGGAGGCGCTCGAACCCGAGCGCGGATCGATCGTCATCGAGGGTTACCGCTACCTCATGGCTGCCGATGTGCCTGTAGACATGATGGGTATTGCGGCGACGACGACCGCGCTGGCGGTGGGAATGCCGGTTCATTTTCGGCTCGTTCGCGTCCCGGGGGAACTCCCGCGACTGCTCGAAGTGCGCGTGGTCCCCCCAGACCGTCGCATCATCCGGCGTTAACCTCTGAACGCGGACCCAGCTCAGTCCAGGCCGAGTTTTTGTAGTCGGTAGCGCAGCGCCCGAAACGTCATGCCCAGGCGACGGGCTGCTTCGGTGCGATTCCAGCGGGTCGCATCGAGCGCCTCCCTGATGAGCTCGCGCTCCACGCGCTCGAGATAATCTTCGAGCGACATGCCGGGCGGCAGGCGCGCGGGCGGCGTCTGAGGCGCCGGGCGCTCAATAGCCGACGCATCTGACCTGTGCGTGGGCTCGCTGGGCGCAGGCGCTGGTGGCGGCGCCGTTGGCGGCGCCGTCGGCAAAGTCGCAGCGGCCCCGTTGCGGGCGATGCCAAGATCCTGCTCGCGGATTGTGTCGCCGACGGTCATCGCCAGGGCGCGCTCAAGCAGGTTCTCGAGTTCGCGAACATTGCCCGGGTAGTCGTGGCGTCGGAGCGCCTCAAGCGCTTCTGCCGACAATGCGGGTGCCGGACCGTCGTAGTGTTGCGCCAGTCGCCCGAGCACGTGCTCGGCCAGCGCGGGAATGTCGTCCGCGCGCTCGCGCAGAGTGGGAACGGGGAGTTCGATCACATTCAGGCGGTAGAACAGATCCTGTCGGAAACGCCCAGCCGTGACTTCGTTAGCGAGAGGCTTGTGCGTCGCAGAGATAATTCGGATATCAACGGGGGACTCGCTCGAGGCGCCCACCGGACGCACTGTCTTCTCCTGGATCGCGCGCAGTAACTTCACCTGCATTGCGAGCGGTAGGTCCGCCACTTCATCAAGAAACAGCGTGCCGCCGCTGGCTGATTGAAACAGCCCGTCGCGATCCTGCACAGCGCCGGTAAAACTACCTTTGCGGTGCCCAAAAAATTCGCTCTCCATGAGTTCGGCGGGCACAGCGCCGCAGTTCACCGGCACGAATGGACCTTCTGCCCGAGCGCTCGCCGCATGAATTGCGCGGGCAACGAGCTCCTTGCCGGAGCCCGACTCACCGCTTACGTAGACCGGTGCCTGACTCCGCGCGAGGCGGGCAATCTGGGACTTGAGCCTGCGCATCGGTGGCGACTCGCCGATCAGTTCAGGATACGCGCTGGTGGCGGGTGGCGTTGCTCGACCCAGGCGTAGCGCCTGCGTGACGAGCCCGCGCAGTTGCGAGAGGTCGATCGGCTTTGAGACGAAGTCGAAGGCGCCGGCTTTGAGCGCGCTAATGGCTAGATCGATGCTGCCATAGGCTGTGATGACTGCAACCGGCAGTTCGGGATGGTTGAGCCCGATGTCTCCCACCAGATCGAGCCCGTTGCCGTCCGGCAGATTGATATCGGTGAGGCAAAGATCAAATTCTTGAGTTGCGAGCGCGGTTCGCGCCGAACGCAGATCGGGCGCGCTGATGGACTCGACGCCCATACGCAATAGCGTGATCGCGATCAGCTCCCGGATGTCGGGTTCGTCGTCGATGATGAGCGCGGTGGGTGTTTTTGCGGGCATGGTGCTGGCGTCGTGTGAGCTTCAGTCGATGCTGCGTTCGGCGGGCGCGAAGGTGATCCGGAAACAAGCGCCGCCGGTCGCTCGGGGATGGTATCTGAGGTCGGCCTGGTTGGCCTGACACAGCGCCCGGGACAGGTAGAGCCCGAGACCTGTGCCCTGGGGTTCGGTTGTGAAGAAGGGCTCGAACAAACGCGCCTCAAGCGCCGCGTCGACGCCGCTGCCCTCGTCGAGCACGGACAAGATCGGTCGGCCGCTGACGCCTTCGATGCCTGCTTCGACGCGCGCCCAGCGTCGTCCGCTGCGCTGTTGGCTGTGCCGGATAGCATTTCCCAGCAGGTTGGAGAGGACTTGATCGAGGTGGCCACGGTCCATGCGCACGACCAGATTGGCAGGGCTGACTGCGAAGTCCACGATGGCTTCGGGCGTGGTTTCGCGGAACGCGTTGATGCGGCGTGTCAGCTCCGACTGAAGTTCGATAAGTTCGGGTAGCGGCGGCGTCGAACGCGAGGAGTGCAGCACGTTCTGCACGAGCTGGTTCATGCGCCCGCAATGGCTGCTGATGATCTCGGCGAGGCGCCCATCAGCGGGCGTTAGATCGGGTGATTCTGCGAGCAACTGAGCCGCATGGCTGATCGCGGAGAGTGGATTGCGAATCTCGTGCGCGATGCTTGCTGAGAGCTGACCCAGTGCCGCGAGTTTTAGCTGCTGCGCCCGCTGCTCAAGCTCTGCCGCATCTTCAAGAAACAGGATAACGTCCCCATCGTTCGATCCGCGATGCACGGGTGCGAGGGTGAGCCGGATCGCAGGGCCCGCCTCCGTTACGCGCAGCGGCGGTGGTCGGTGGGTACCCAGAGCCCGCCAGTCTGTCAGGGTGCGCGCGATGGCAGGGGGAAGTCCCTCGTCACGCGCGGTTCGAGTCGACTGTAGCCGCCCGCGCCCGAGCAGTTCACCGGCTGCGTCGTTCATCACTCGCACCCGACCCTCCCCGGTCACCACCATGATGCCTGTGCGCATTCGACCGAGAATCTGCAGGTTCAGTTGTTCGAGATCCGCGACCTCGGCAGCCTGGCGAATGGCGCGCAGATCGTTCTCGCGAATGCGTCGACTCAAGAGTCCGGCGGCAAGACTGAGCCCGAAACAGGCGGCGCCCAGAACGCCAGCCTGAAAAAAATCGCTCTTAATCAGAGGGTTGTAGAGCGACAAATAGAATTCTTCGAGAAAGAGAAGCAGCGTAGCCGCCGCGGGCGCGGCGCGCGCGCTGGCATCGTCCAGCAGAATGGTTGCCATCGCGAGGGTGGGCAGCAGCAGGGTGCCGAGTCCGCTTCCGATGCCGCCGCTCGCGTAGATGAGCGTGATGACCACGATCAGGTCGATCAGCACCCGGGTGGGCAAGACAATGCGCCGGTGTCGGGCAAGCCAGGGACTGAGCCGGGGCAACCCAAGCAACAGGGTGACGCTCAAGGTGCCCCACAGAACTGTGAGCCACTGGAACAGGGTTGGATGCAGGCTGCCGATACGGGTGAGGGTGACGGTCTGGTAGAACACCGTCAGCAGCAGAACGGCCACCGCCAGCGCGTAAGCTTCATAAATTCGCAGCAGCCTGAGCCGCAGGTCGTTGTGGCGGCGTTCGAGGTCACCGATGCGCGCCGTTTCTGCGGTGCCTTGGGCTGCGTTGGTCAAGCCGCCTGGGTGGTCTGGGAACGACGCTGAGCCGCGGGTCACGAGCCAGGGTCAGTCTGTGCTTTCAATCGGATCGGGGGCGGCGTTTCCGGCCGATCGAGGAAACCGAGAGTCATATGGTTGATCCAGGAGCGGTCGCGGCTGCGGATTTGCTCCGTCAGCACGAGGTTGCCGTTGGCGTCAAAGGCCTCGTACGTGGGGAAGTTGGTCGCCAGCACCTGCAGGGCATCATCAGCCGCGTCATCGAGCCCGAGCTTGACGTTCGCCTCGACGATCAGGGCCAGCGCGTCGGGCACTGCCGCGGAGCGCGAGTAGTTTTCCACGACGAAGCGAGCACGGTTTGACGCAGCAATATACGCACTGCGCTCCATGTAGAAATTCGCGATGTTGATCTCAGAGAATGCGAGTACCTCGCGCAGGTAGACCATGCGCTGGCGTGCATCCGGGGCGTAGAGGCTGTTCGGGTAACCGCTCAGCAACTCGGCGAAATCATCATAGGCTTCGCGGTTTGAGGTCATATCGCGTCGCGTCAGGTCAGTGGTGACCAGGCGGTCGAAGATGCCACGGTTGCGGTAATAAGACGCAAGCCCTTTGAGATAGTAGGCGTAGTCCACGTTCGGGTGCTGCGGATGCAGCCGGATGAAGCGGTCAGCTGCGCCGCGGGCGGCGTCGGCGTCAAAGCTCATATAGTGGGCGAAGACGATTTCGAGCTGCGCCTGTTCCGCATAGCGCCCGAAGGGGAAGCGCGATTCCAGCAGCTCGAGCTCCTCGATCGCCTGGGTGTAGTTGCCTGATCGCAGGCTGCGCTGGGCGTTTCGATAGAGCAGCTGCTCGGTCGCGTTGAGCTCAGCTTCCGCGTCTTTTGCTGTGTCCTTGCCCCAGGGCCAGAGGGCGCAGCCGCTCGTCAAGAGGAGCGTCATCATCACCGCCACGCCGATCGCACGCTTCATGTCGCCCCGGGGAGCTGGTCGCTAGAATGGGGCTACTCTATCGACTGAGGTCGATCTTGCAACCGTTAACACCCCTCCCGTCAGCAAACGATGACGAAGCCGCGGTCGTGCAGCGCTGCGTGGTGCCCCGGGAGCTCGCTGGGAGTCGGATGGACCAGGCGGCGGTCGCGCTGTTTCCCGGTTTCTCGCGGGCAACTCTCGCGCGCTGGATTGAAGCCGGTGAACTCACCTGCGATGGTGTCGCAGTGCGTCCCGCGGCGCGTCTGCGCGGCGGAGAGCGTCTCACACTGGAAGCGGTTCGCGAGGCGCGAGAGGATTGGCGCAGCGCCCAGCCCGTGCCTTTTCGGGTCGTGTATGAGGATGCGGATGTCCTGGTGATCGATAAACCGGCGGGTGTTGTCGTGCACCCGGGGGCAGGTGTGCCCGATGGCACCCTCGTGAACGGACTGCTCTTGCATCGGCCTGGACTTGCGGCCCTGCCGCGGGCCGGAATCGTGCACCGGCTCGACAAGGACACGAGTGGACTGATGCTGGTGGCAGCCACGGAGCAGGCTCGGCTTGAGTTGGTAGGGGCGCTCGCCGCGCGAACGGTGAGTCGTCGTTACCTCGCGGTGGCTACGGGTTACCTGGGCGGGGATGTGCTGATCGATGCGCCCATCGGTCGTGATCCGGAGCTGCGCACGCGGCAAAAAGTCCGGCCTGACGGCAAGCCTGCCCGCACACGCGTGTCGGTCCGCGCCCGCTATGCCGCACACACGCTCATCGAAGCAGCGCTCGATACGGGGCGCACGCACCAGATTCGCGTACACCTGAGCCACATTGGACACCCGCTGCTTGGGGACCTGCGTTACCGGATGCCCGGTCGCCGTCCAGACGTCGCGTCGCCCATGCTCACCCCCGCGACCCGAGCCGAACTCGAGGCGCTCGTCGCCGGTTTTCCGCGACAGGCCCTGCACGCCTGGCGGCTTGCCTTCAGGCATCCAGGCTCCGGCGCGGAACTCGCCTTCGAGGCGCCGCTGCCGGATGACATGGCGGCGCTCGTGGATGCCTTGGCGGCGCATGCGCGGCGAGTCGCCGAACCATCCGCGCAGGGCGTGGGAGGGTCGGCATGAGCCTGACGTTGTTGCGCCCGGCACGCGCGCTCGGTCCGGGGATTCAGGCGGTTGCGACGACCCGCGCCGGGGGTGTGAGCTCGGCGCCCTGGGATAGCCTCAATCTCGGCGATCACGTGGGTGATGCGACAGCCGCCGTGACGGAAAACCGGGAGCGCCTGCGACGCGCGCTTGGGGTAGCCCGGATTCAATGGCTGCGTCAGGTCCACGGCAATGCCTGCGTCTACATCAGTGCGCGTGATTCGGGCACTCCTGTGGCGGATGCCGCGTGGACGGACGCGGGGAATCTAGCGCTTGGCATTCTCACCGCGGACTGTGTGCCGGTCGTGTTGGCGGCGCCGAGCCAGGGCATCATTGGGGTTGCCCACGCGGGTTGGCGTGGACTGGTTGCGGGCGTTCTGGAAACGTTGATCGCGGCGCTCCCCGTGGCGCCCAGTCAACTCACTGCATGGCTGGGTCCTGCCATCGGTCCCGGGTCTTATCAGGTCGATGGCACCGTCGCCCGCGCCGTGCACGCTCTCGATCACGGGGCGGATCTCTGGCGCTTGGCTGCGCAAGACGATCCGGCGTCAGCCGCGGCACATCCGCGCTTTCGCC
>JBMTYG010000149.1:0-6758 GCA_049454295.1 Pseudomonadales bacterium | reverse complement strand
GGCCGTGCTCCCGCTGGGCATCAAAGTACATCTTGAGGCTGGCCGGCACGCAGATCGAGCCGTAGCCGATGTCATTAACTTTTCCCTTGAGGATGAAGCCGTAGCCGTCGCGGGCTTCAGCTTCGATGATGTTGGCCCACATCTCGGGCCGCGTGGCCAAAGGGGCCGGGGCGTGGGCATCGATGTAGCCGTGAAACCTCTTTTCCGGCAAAAAGAGCCCACAGCTGCCAAAGCCCGCGATCCCACACATCAAGGGATCGACCACCCCTTGCACCAGCGCACAAGCCATGGCCGCGTCCACCGCGTTGCCCCCAGCACGCAAGATGTCGGCACCTGCCTCCGCGGACTCTGGCTGGGGCGTGACGATCATGTTCTTCTTGCGGTAGCGCATGGCGGATCCTCGACAATGGTCCAGATCCTAGTCCGAACTTCTTCAGCGGCACAGCCACACCGATCCCACAATTTTTCTCACCCCCTTTCGCGAGCACCTCGCCGCCCGATAGCGTACGCTCTCGTCTAAACCACGTGTTCGTAAGGTCGTCCTTGGCGCGCAACTGCCACCCAGCCTGGCAACGCGCATCCCGTTCGACCTGCCCATTGGACAATCAGGGAATCGCAGGCTCAGACTCTCGTGGCAACAGAGGACCTCTATTCCCAGCACCCGCCGATGATGCAGCAATATTTGCGCATCAAGGCAGACCACCCTGACACCCTTCTCTTCTACCGGATGGGCGATTTCTACGAGCTTTTCTATGCCGATGCCGAGCGCGCAGCGGCGCTGCTCGACATTACGCTCACCGCTCGGGGACAGTCAGCAGGAGCACCGATTCCCATGTGCGGCGTGCCGTTTCACGCCGCGGAGGGCTACCTTGCGCGCCTGGTGCGGCAGGGTGTCAGCGTGGCGATCTGCGAGCAAATTGGTGACCCCGGCAGCTCCCGCGGTCCGATGGAGCGGCGCGTCCAGCGCGTTGTGACCCCCGGGACACTGATCGACGATGCACTGCAGGAGGGGCACCGCGAGAGCCTGCTCGCTGGCATTGCGGCGCGGGGCGACGAGTTCGGTCTTGCGTTGTTGAATCTCTCCAGCGGCGAATTCGCGGTTGCGGGTATCCGCGGACTCGAGGCGCTGACAACGGAGCTGGCTCGGATGCGGCCGAGCGAAATCCTTGTCGAGGAGCCCTTGATTGCGGCACTCGCAGCCTTCGGCTTCACGACTCGCCAACGCGATCGCCTGGCATTCGATCAGGACCTTGGCCTCAGGCTGCTCACCGAGCATTTCGCGACCCATGATCTTTCTGGGTTTGGTGTCGACAACACCGGCATCGAGATCGGCGCCGCCGCAGCGGTGCTTAGCTATGCCCGCGCAACCCAATGCCAGTCGCTTGAACATATCGACCGACTCGTGCGGATGGATCCCGGCGATGCGATCGCTCTCGATCCCCACTCGCGACGCAACCTTGAAATCGACCGTCGCCTCGACGGCAGCGAAAGCCATACCCTGGCGCGGCTTCTCGATACCTGCCGCACGCCCATGGGGCGCCGACTGCTGCGCCGCTGGTTGAACGCGCCAAGTCGCCGTCAGGCGATCGTGATCGCACGGCAGACGGCTGTTG
Source organism: Pseudomonadales bacterium (assembly GCA_049454295.1). Lineage (GTDB taxonomy): Bacteria > Pseudomonadota > Gammaproteobacteria > Pseudomonadales > Azotimanducaceae > UBA7803. The sequence continues at coordinate 5,145 of JBMTYG010000149.1, read as the reverse complement.
CAAGCCTCGAGGCGCTTGAGCATTCCGGGGCGGGCCCGCGATCACTCCTGCGCGGCGTGGGCGATCTCGAACGCGTCGTGGGACGACTCGCGCTTCGGCGCGCAAGCCCACGCGATCTCGGGCAACTGCGACGCGCGTTGGCGCTGTTGCCGGAGATGCGTGCCGAGCTTGCGCACACGGAATCGACCCTGATCGAGTCCCTGATAAATGCGTTGCCCGACTACACAGCCGTACGCGAGCGGCTCGAGCGCGCGCTCGTTGAAACGCCGCCCGCCGTGATCAGGGAAGGCGGCGCGATCGCAACGGGATACGATGCAGAACTCGATCGGCTGCGCGGATTAACAGCCAACGCGGCAGAGTGGCTCTCTGAGCTCGAACAACGCGAGCGCGCCCGCACCGGAATCGCGACGCTCAAGGTCGGCTACAACCGCATCCACGGCTATTTCATCGAAGCGGGTCGAGCGGCCGGTGACGTGCTTCCCGCAGACTACCAGCGGCGTCAGACGCTCAAGAATGCAGAGCGATACATCACGCCGGAATTGAAGGCATTCGAAGACGAAGCGCTGACCAGCCAGAGCCGCGCTCTCAAGCTGGAGCGCGCATTGTTCGAGGAACTCTGCGAATGGCTCTGTGGCTTTACTGCCCAGCTACGCGCAAGCGCTGCGGCACTCGCCGAACTGGACGTGCTCGCTACCTTTGCCGAACGGAACATCGCCCTCGGTTTCTGCCAAGCGTTACTTGATACGACGCCCGGGCTGGACATACAGGGTGGCTGGCATCCCGTCGTCGCCGCTGCGACCACCACCCCTTTCGTACCGAATGATCTCGCGCTCGACGATACCCGTCGCATGCTGATCATTACCGGTCCCAACATGGGCGGCAAATCCACCTACATGCGCCAGACAGCGCTCATCGCGCTGCTCGCGTATACCGGATGCGGAGTGCCCGCTACCAGCGCCCGACTCGGGCCCATTGATCGCATTTTCACACGCATCGGTGCGTCTGACGATTTGTCAGCCGGGCGCTCGACCTTCATGGTGGAGATGACTGAAACCGCGAACATCCTGCATCACGCGACCTCAGAGAGCCTGGTGCTGCTTGATGAGATCGGACGAGGCACAAGCACCTACGACGGCCTCGCGCTCGCGTGGGCCACCGCTAGCGCGCTCGCGCATGAACGTCGCGCATTCACCCTCTTCGCGACGCACTACTTCGAGCTCACCACCCTCGCCGAGGAGCTGCCCGCAACCGCCAACGTACATCTGGCCGCCACCGAACATCGAGGACAGATTGTATTTCTGCACAGCGTGACGGACGGACCCGCTAGCCAGAGTTATGGCATCCAGGTCGCGCGACTGGCGGGAGTGCCTGCGAGCGTGCTCAGCGCCGCGCGACGCAAGCTCACCGCCCTCGAATCCGAGTCACGAGCTGCATCTCCCCAAGGAGACTTGTTCCGTGCGCAGCCCCCAGCGCCCGCGCAGAGCGACCGGCTGCGCGAGCGACTCACGGAACTCGAGCCCGATACGCTCTCCCCGCGCGAGGCACTTGCCGTGCTGTACGAGCTTCGAGACCTTGCCGCCGACTCGGCACCAGAGTAAGCCGCGCATGCTCTGCGTGAATGAGCATTCAAGCGTGCATGGGGCACAGCAACACGGTCCCCGCAGCGCTCGACACGCGAGGCAAACGGGTTAGAATGCGCGGCTTGCGTCCATGACCAGTCGGGGATCGAAGCACCATGACGTTTGTGATCGGCGAGAACTGCATCAAGTGCAAACACACGGACTGCGTTGAAGTTTGTCCTGTGGACTGTTTCTACGAAGGCCCCAACATGCTCGTCATCCACCCGGATGAGTGCATCGACTGCGCGCTGTGCGAACCGGAATGCCCAGTGGACGCTATCTTCTCCGAGGATGAGCTTCCCGCTGAGCAACAGGAATTCCTGACGCTGAACCAGGAACTCGCAGGGATTTGGCCGAACATTACCGAAAAGAAAGACGCGTTCGCGGACGCCGAGGACTGGAACGGCAAGTCCGGCAAACGCGCGCTGCTGGAACGCTGATTCACGCGGCGGCGACTGGCCCCGAGCTTAGTCGCCGCTAACGTCCGATCACACTGGCCGGGTCGACCGGCTGACCATCCTTACGGATTTCGAACCGCAGCGTGCTCGCAGCACCCGCCGGATCCGCCGCGGCAATGATCGCGCCGGACTCCAACCGCTGTCCTTCTTGCACCGTAATGCCACGGTTGAGGCTGTAGGCGCTCAGAAAGCGCTGATCGTGTTTCACGATCACGAGGTGACGAAAGCCGCCGAGTCCGTTGCCCGCGTAAACCACTTCCCCGCCACCGGCAGCGAGAACAGGCTGGGCGGGGTCGAGCTTAAAATCCACGCCTTTGCTGCCGCTACCAAACCCCTTCTGCACAGTGGCCTTGGTCGGCCAACGCCAGGTTCCAACGCTGCCGCCTGAGCTTGCGGGCTGAACCGGGCGAGTGGCTGGCTCAGCCGCGACCGGAGGCGCCATGACAATCGGCGACGCGGGCGATACCACGGCTGTTGCGGCTGGCGCAGTCGGCGTCGGCGCGGTCTCCGCAGGAACAGTTACGGCCTGCGGGACGGCTGCGATTGGGGCGGTTGCCTGAGGGGCGGTCGTGACTGGAGCGGTTGCGACCGGCGCTGACGCTAACGGCGCCGACGAGGGGGGAATTGCGCCAGGGGGAACTGTGCTCGCGGGCCCTGTCGCCAATGGCACGTTTGCCGGTGCAGTCCCCATCGGTGCAGGCCCCGCAACGGTCGGTGGCGATGCCGGCGGCATTATCGGTGTCTGCGCCGCAGGGGGAGGTACGTCCTGCCAGGTCTCGGTCTGTGCTGGGCTCTCCGGCACGAACTCAAAGCCCCGGCTGACCGGCTCCGCCGGTAGCGGCGCGGCCGCTGGAGCGCTTGGATAACCCGCAGGCACCCCTGCGACTGACGTGCCTGGCGCCATTGTCACAGGTGCCTGGAGTTGCAGGCGTTGACCCACAAAGATGCGGTACGGGGGCTCAATACCGTTGATGCGAGCGATTTCTCGGTAATCCACACCGTAGCGCCAGGCGATGCCATAGAGGGTGTCACCGCTGACGACCAAATGCCCGTCCAGGGGAATACCCTGCGACCCTGGAACGATCGCCGGCGCGGATGCAATCGCGGGAGTTGCCGTTCGCTCGGCCGGTGCCGCGGTCCGGTCTTCCACCGGCGCCGGCGGGTGGCGCGTGACACATCCGCCCAGGAGCAGCATAGCCAATGCGGCCGCCGGCACCGCCGCCTGCCGACCACGGCGTCTAACCGAGGCGGAAGGAGTCATTGCTCGAGTCGGGAAATCAGCCATAGCACCACCATGCCGGCCAGAGCGGCCGCAATCGAAAATCCAACCAAGGGGTCGCCCGCGCCCTGCGCCGCGTAGCCCGACGGCGTCAGCAGTACGCCTCCGACGCGCCACGGCCACAGAGTGACCATTGAGCCTGCCATGAATCCCGTTAGGAGCGCGAGGGTCTGTTCACGCCATCGCTGCATCAGCCAGGCGAGCACGCGCGCCATGGTCATGATACCCAGCGCACAGCCGATCACGAAGGGCGCGAGAACGCTGAAATCAAGCGTATTGAGCGACCGCAGCACCGGTTCGTACAGACCCAGCACGAGCAGCACGAAACTGCCGGATATCGCGGGGAGGAGCCAGGCGGAAATTGCCGCCACCCCACCCAGCAAGAACACCAACGCATGGGCACCGGCGTCCGCCGGATCAAGCACCAACAGCCCAAGCCCGAGCAGCACGCCTGGCAGCCCCCAGAGCAGCAACCGACGCAGCGCTCGTGCGCGCCCGATCTGAGCCACCGAAGCGGCGATGAGGCCCAGAAAAAAGGCCCAGACCACGGGGGCGACGGTATCGAGCAGCAGCCCCAGTATCCGCGCAAACACAAGCAGCGCGGTCCCCATGCCGAGGCTCAGTACCAGCAGAAAAGTCAGGTTGTGCTGCCGCCAGAACGCCAGCGGGCCCGATCGAATCAGCAGCGCGACCGAGGCGGGCCCAAATCGGGACAGCGTTCGCAGCAATTCGTCATAAATGCCGGTTACGAATGCAATCGTTCCGCCGGAAACGCCGGGAACTGCCTCAGCGACTCCCATCGCGAGCCCACGCGTAAAAATACCGACCCAGGCTTTAATACCGCGCGGTGAAGCTTCGCGATCGGAGCCACTTCCGACGATTGCTTTAGCGCCCGAAACCTCTTTGAGGCGTGTCATGATCTCAGCGCTTACCTTTGAGCAGGGGTACGAAACGCACCTGCTCGACCGTGTGCGTGACATACCCTTGATCGGTTCGGTCGATCACGCGCAGCTCCTGGCGATCATCATCGCCAACGGGTACGACGAGACGACCACCCGGCTTCAGTTGCGTGAGAAGCGCCTCCGGCACTTCCGGCGGGGCAGCCGTCACCAGAATGCCGTCAAACGGCCCCTCCTCCGGCCAGCCCCCGTATCCATCGCCGTAGCGGAATCGCGGTCCCGCAATGCGCAGCGTGGACAGACGCGATTCGGCCCGCTCTGACAACATCGCAATACGCTCGATGGTGAACACGCGTCGCACCGCCGGGCGCATGCAGGCCAGCACCGCCGTCTGATAACCGGACCCCGTGCCCACCTCGAGCACACGAGGGCGCGGCACATCAAGCAGCGTCTGAGTCATCAGCGCAACCGTAAGCGGCTGGGAAATGGTTTGGCCATTTCCGATTGGCAGCGCTACGTTTTCATAGGCGCGGTGTGCAAGCGCTTCATCGATGAACGCGTGGCGCGGTACCGCCGCCATCGCCGCAAGTACCCGCTCGTCGCTGATTCCGGAGTCCCGCAGCCACTGCACAAGCCGGTCGCGGGTGCGTTGCGAGGTCATGCCAATCCCTGGCGACGACCTGCGATTCATGGCGTTTCGGGGAAGAGGTACAGCTGCTCTCCCTGACGAACCATACCCAAGTCGATCCTGGCGCGAGCTTCCACCGCAGCGAACCCGTTTTCTGCTCCTTGCTTAAACGCCAGCACTTCGGCCGTGAGTCTCCGGTTCTGGTCCCGAAGCGCGGCTGCCCGCGCGGTTTCTTCGTCTAATTGCGCGCGCAGTCGCGCGG
>JBMTYG010000148.1:0-6801 GCA_049454295.1 Pseudomonadales bacterium | reverse complement strand
CTCGTCGATGTCAACGCAGCTAACGCCGTCCCCACTGTATCCGCTCTTGCATGTGCACGTATAGCTGCCCGCCGTGTTCATGCACGTCGCGTTCACGTCGCAGTTGGCTAGCGTGCTTTTAGGGTTACCTGAACCGATCACGATGCGATCAGGTTTCATGAAGTCACTGACAGCGGCGCCTTCCTTGAGAAACTCTGGGTTCGAGACCACATCGAATTCGATTTCGATTCCGCGCTCGGCCAATGTCTCAGCCACGGTTGAGCGCACGCGATCGGCTGTGCCGACCGGTACGGTCGACTTGTCAACAATGACTTTCGGTTTCTGCATGTGCCGTCCGATCGTGCGCGCAACCGCCAGCACATGACCAAGGTCAGCAGAACCGTCTTCATCCGACGGTGTGCCAACCGCAATGAACAGGATATCGGCATGATTGACGCCGTCTTCTGGTGATGTGGTGAAACATAAACGTGCCGCCGCGGTATTGGAGCGGACCATCTCCTCGAGTCCGGGCTCGTAGATAGGAATATCCCCCGCCGCTAACCGCGCGACCTTGTCCGGGTCGATATCAACGCAGAGCACTTCATTACCCATTTCGGCAAAGCAGGTTCCTGTCACAAGCCCGACATAACCCGTCCCGAACATGGTGATCTTCATGGCAGCAATCCAAAGTGATTCGCAAAATTATAGCGCGTGCGCTATGACTCTTGCGTTGACGCATCTGCTCATTCGTATCACCTGCGCACAGCCTCTGGGCGACGAGGGAACTTCCCTGTCTTGCCTGGGCTGTCTTGCCTAGGCAATGCGCAATCGATCCTTTAGGCTCGCCTCAGTTTTGAGAAACATATTTATGCAATACGACTACGATCTGTTCGTGATTGGCGCAGGTTCTGGCGGTGTGCGGGCCAGCCGCATGGCTGCAGCTCAGGGGGCTCGCGTGGCGGTGGCGGAAAGCACCTATCTGGGCGGCACCTGCGTCAACGTGGGCTGCGTACCCAAGAAGCTTTTTGTCTATGGTTCACACTTCGCCGAAGAGTTCCATGATGCACGGGGATTCGGCTGGGATAGCGAGCGCCCCACTTTCGCCTGGCACAGACTGCGTGATAACAAAACACGTGAGATCGAGCGGCTGAACGGCGTTTACGGCAATCTGCTCGCGCAAGCAGGCGTTCATCTCAAGCGCGGGCATGCCGAATTGCTGGATGAACATCGGGTGCGCGTCGATGACCACGTTCACTCTGCCGAACGGATTCTGATTGCGTCTGGCAGTTGGCCGGTGCTGCCGGATATTCCCGGGCGCGAGTTTGCCATTACCTCCAACGAAGCTTTCTATTTGCCGGACTTTCCCGAACGGGTCGTGATTGTGGGTGGCGGCTATATCGCCGTGGAGTTTGCGGGCATCTTTGCGGGCCTCGGGGCAGCAACCACGCTCATCTATCGTGGACCGCTTTTTCTGCGCGGTTTCGATGACGAAGTACGCGCGTTCGTTGCGAACGAGCTGCGCAAAAAAGGTATTGATCTGAGATTTTCTACGGACGTCACTCGGATCGAGTCCTTGTCTCCGAGCCTGCGACGGGTGCATCTCGGCAGCGGCGAGTGGATTGACGCGGATACCGTGCTCTATGCCACGGGCAGAGCGCCGAACACCAGCGGGCTTGGGCTCGAGCGCGTCGGTGTGGCACTCAATCCGCGCGGAGGCATTCGCGTAGACGATCACTATGCCACATCGGTCCCCGGCATCTATGCGATAGGGGATGTGATCGATCGGGTACAGCTGACGCCGGTCGCAATCGCAGAAGCCATGTGCATAGCGAACAACCTGTTCACCGATCTGCCGCCACGGCAGGTAAATTATGAGCTCATTCCCACCGCGGTGTTCTGTCAGCCAAATATTGGCACGGTCGGATTAACTGAACAGGATGCACGTGCGCGCTTTGGCGATCTGGACGTCTACGCGACGGATTTCCGTCCAATGAAGCACACGCTGTCGGGTCGTGATGAGCGTACATTCATGAAACTCATCGTGCATCCTGGCTCGCAAAAAGTCCTTGGCGCTCACATGGTCGGGCCGGAGGCGGGTGAGATCATCCAAGGTATTGGCGTCGCTCTGACTGCCGGCGCAACCAAGACAGATTTCGACCGCACTATTGGCATTCACCCGACGGCGGCCGAAGAATTCGTCACTCTCCGCACACCGAGGAAATCGGCATGACCCGGATTATGTCCCTGATGCTCTGCTACCTGCTCTTCCTGTGCGCCGGCGCCCTAGCGCAGGCAGAGGCGCCTGCCGAAGCGCCGGTCGCAAAGCGCAACGTGATCCTGTTTCTGGGTGACGGCATGGGGGTCAGCACGATCACTGCTGCGCGCATTCTCGCAGGACAGCTTGCCGGCCAGACCGGTGAAGAGAACGAACTGTCCTTCGAGCGATTCCCTAATGTTGCATTGGTCAAGACCTACAACGTCGATGCCCAGGTGCCAGATAGCGCCGGCACCATGTCTGCGATCATGACCGGCGAGAAGACCCGGATCGGGGTTTTTGGGGTGAATGCCAGCGTCGAGCGGAACGACTGCAAGGCCGCGCTTGCGAATACCCTGCCAACGCTCCTTGAACGTGCGGAAGACGCTGGATTCGCTACAGGTATCGTTTCCACTACCCGCATCACGCATGCGACGCCTGCCGCCACCTATGCTCATGTACCGAACCGGGACTGGGAATCAGACCAGCAGCTGCCGGCAGCAGCCCGTGAGGCGGGTTGTCGTGACATCGCGCGTCAATTGGTCGAGTTCGATCACGGAGATGGCATCGATGTAATCCTGGGAGGAGGCCGAGTGCTGTTCATGCCAAGCAGCCAGGACGATCCGGAATACCAAGGCCTCAAAGGTATTCGCGGCGACGATCGGGATCTCATCGAGACCTGGCAACAGGGTGGGCAACAGCGGCACTACGTCTGGAACGTCGAGCAGTTTCGAGGGCTGGGGTCGGAGCCTGGACAACTCCTTGGTCTGTTCGATCCATCCCATCTTCAATTTGATATCGAGCGTGCGAAAAAGGATGGGGCAGGGGAGCCATCACTCGCCGAGATGACCCGCGTTGCCATTGAGCGCTTGTCGAAAAATCCGAACGGCTACTTTCTGATGGTGGAGGGTGGGAAGATCGATCATGCGCATCACGCAGGCAATGCCCATCGTGCGCTCACCGAAACTATCGCGTTTGCTGAGGCGGTTGCCACTGCGGATACTCTGACCAGCGCCGCTGACACCCTGATCCTTGTGACAGCTGACCACAGCCACACCTTTACGATTGCAGGTTACCCAAAACGGGGCAATCCCATACTCGGAAAGGTGGAGGCGCCAGCGGGGGAGCCTGCTGCCGATGCTCGCGGGCGGCCGTACACGACGCTTGGTTATGCTAACGGCCCGGGCTATCGCGACGAGCTACCCGATCTCGCCGATGTCGATACCACAGCGATCGACTTCCTGCAGGTCGCTGGTATTCCCATGGAAAGCGAGACTCATGGCGGCGAAGATGTCGCCGCCTATGCCCGTGGTCCCAACGCCGTGGCGCTCCGCGGCGTGCTGGAGCAAAACCGGCTGTACGCGATCATGGCAACGGTGCTCTTTCCGTCCGCACCTTGATCGCGCTGCAATACGCTACAGTCTGGTAGCACGTCCCGTGTGGCCGGGGATAGCGTCAGGGCGCAGGGCTCACTCTGCAGGCGCCGCACACAGCGTAGGCATGTCGCGGATCAGTAAACTGGGTCAGCAGTTCAGTCTCACGACGCATGGCTGAAACCACTGATGCAAGGGACCCCCACCCCGCGGCGCCTACAGTGAGGTTCTCCGTCAGAGCCGCCAGGAAGGCTTGACCTGGGGAAAGGGTGGGGCGTATCTCCTGCACCCCGTAATCTTTCAGGTTTGCAAGCTCTGCCGCCCGCGCGATCGCGCTCGCTCGGTCGCCAATCGCGTCTATCAGCCCGTTTTCTGCAGCCTCCTGACCGAGCCACACCCGTCCTTGAGCCAGTTCAGCAACTGCTTCCGGCGACAAATCTCGTCCCCGAGCCACTAATGTAACGAAGCGTTCGTAGATATCCTCGATGCTTGCCTGGATGACTTGTCTCGCCGTGTCGCTGATGCCACTGACAGGGCTCATGGACCCAATCGAGGAAGAGGCGACGCCGTCACTGCGTACCCCGACTCGCTCAAGACTGTTCTCGAAGGTGGGAATCAGTCCGAACACACCGATCGATCCCGTCAGCGTTGTCGGTTCCGCGAAGATCGCGTCGGCCGTTGCTGCAATCCAGTAGCCTCCTGAGGCAGCGACCGGACCCATCGACACGACGACAGGTTTGCCGGATAGCTGGAGTAGTTCGAGTTCTTCTCGTATCAGCTCGGAGCCGAGAACGCTTCCTCCCCCGGAATCGATTCTGAGGACGAGTGCTTTCACCCCCTCATCATCCCGCGCAGCGTGCAGCAACTCGATGAGTGCGTCGGCAGCGATCATGCCCTGCAGCGTTCCGGAAGGCGTGATCGGACCCTGGGCTGTTATGACCGCTACCTGTGGCTGATCTTCATTGTCGCTGGTCTCCACCTCTGTGGCCGCAATGTAGTCCTCCACATGAATGGCGTTGAACGCGCCGGTGTCATCAGCGCCCACCTGTTCTTTGATGCGCGCATTGAATTGGTCCAAGGTGAGGAGTTCGTCTACCAGCCGGTACTCCATGGCGAGCCGTGCAACGTCGCCTTTGGTCTCCCCGATGATCTGATCAGGGAATTGTGCATATCGCTCGAACCGATCGAGTGTCAGTGATCGATGTTCGCTGATCTGCCTGGCTAGACGGTCCCATAATCCGTCTACCAGACGGGCGTTCATGACTCTCGCCTCGGGCGACATGTCATTGCGGATATAGGGCTCGACAAACTCCTTGTAATCGCCGCTGCGGAAAACATGGACGTTGATTGCCAGTTTCTCAAGCAGTGACTGGAAGTAGAGGCGTTCCACCCGATATCCCTCGAAGAGCACCTGCCCGAGCGGGTGGAGATAGACCGCATCGGCTGCGCTTGCGATCAAATAGCCCTGTTGATCCCACGCGAGCCCATAGGCGACAACCTCTTTGCCCGAGCTGCGGAAACCTTGGATTGCTTTTGCGATGGCCTCGGCATGGACTGGGCTTACTCCGAACATCTGATCCAGTCTCAGAACGACGATCTGGATGCGTTCATCCTCCGCTGCGCGCTCAAGCCCTTCGATGATGGACTGCAGCTCCATTTCCCCGCCGGTATTTCCAGCGCCCAGGATCCGCTCGAGTGGATCCGCAAGGGATCTTTGCTCCACGATCAGGCCTTGTGGCTCGATCAGGAGCGCAGCTCGCTCGGGGACCTCGGGCCCGGAAGGGCCAAGCGTGATCGAAAGTGCGATCAGGCTCAGCACGAAAAAGAAGAACAGGTTACCCAGAAGCTGGCGAAGACGGGCAATACCGTCGCTGAAACGACGCCAGCGGCTGCGCGAAAGCTCGGACATGGTGCGTTCTCGGGTGTCGATAGCCGGATCAGATTAATGCACGACCGGTGTGCTGAGTAGCATCCGCGTTTAAGGCAGCCGATCGATAGCCGGCAGGAAAAGACGGCTCGGAAAACTTGCCCGGATATTGAGAGCGCGCAAAGCCTGTGCTGAAGTGCGCGCCCTGAGCCACGGTCTTGGATGTGACACATGGCGTTATGGCATTGGAGCGAGCTATGCGCGGCGCTTAACCTGCCCGTTGTTGACGGTCCTGACGTGACTGGAATCGCGATTGATTCCCGTCGCGTGGTGCCCGGTGATTTGTTCGTAGCGCTGCCGGGAGATCCTGGTCCGCGGTTCAACACAAGTTCCCGATCCGATCGCGACGGTCACGATTATGTGTCCGATGCGTTCGCACGCGGTGCTGCGGGGGTGCTGGTACATCGGGTGAACGCTTCCACAGAGCCGGCCTCAGCAGGCCCAGAGCTCAAGGTCGTGGATACGCTTGATGCCCTCTGGGCGCTTGCGCGCGCGTCGCGAGCGCGACTGACTTGCCCCGTGGTTGCGATTACTGGCAGTAGCGGTAAGACGACCTGCAAGACGCTGCTTGCTGCAGCTCTCGAGGCTTATGCCACCGAAGGCAGTGAGAACAATCACATTGGCGTGCCGCTTTCCCTTGCACGCGCGCCCCGTGACAGCCATTCCGTGGTGCTTGAACTCGGGATGAATCATCCTGGCGAGATTGCACCGCTCGCTCGGCTCGCCCGACCGGATGTAGCCGTGGTGCTCAATGTGCAAGCAGCTCATGTCGAGAATTTCTCTGATCCAGACGGCATTCGCGGGGAAAAGCTCAGTATCGCGGCGGGGCTTCTCACCGGGGGCGTTTTGGTCGTGCATGACGCTGTCGACACGACCGGGCTCCGCACGGACATCAAGATCAAGCGGTTCGGACGCAAACCTCAGTCAGAGGGCGTGCTGCTCGAAGTCGAGGGGCATTCGGCGCATTACCGTATTGGAAAGGAAATCATCGATGCCAGGGTGCCGGGTGGTGGCTATCACCGAGACCTGACGCTCGCGGCGGTGCTCACCGTGCTTGATACCCTGGGACTGGACCTGCGACGTGCGTCTGCCTTGCCCGAGGAGCTTGTACCTGCTGGACGTGGTCGCTACCACCGCTTCGGTGATCGAACAATCATCGATGATAGCTACAACGCCAACCCTTCCAGCATGGCTGGTGCACTCGTCGCGCTCGACCGAACGCCCGCTCCGCGTCGCATCGCAATTCTCGGGGAAATGCTCTATCTCGG
>JBMTYG010000147.1:0-6864 GCA_049454295.1 Pseudomonadales bacterium | reverse complement strand
CGCGCCTAATGTGCGACCAGGCGCAAGAGCTCTCGCAGATGCATTGCACGGAGCTTGAGCGTGTCCGGATGGTAGCGTTCGCTGGCACCAAAGCCCCAAACGGGCCCTGGCCAGGCGGGGTCTCCCGAGTGGCGCGCAATGATATGAATGTGCAGCTGCGGCACTTTGTTCCCGAGGGCGCCTACATTCAGCTTGTCTATGGGCTCAAAGCTGCCGAGGGCCCGGGATAACGCGCTAATCTCGGCAAAAAGCTCTGCAGCGTCGGCAACACTCAGCTCGTGCAGCTCGCGCAGGCCCGGCCGTCTCGGCACCAGAATAAGCCAGGGGAAGCGCGCGTCATTCATTAGCAGCACGCGGGAAAGCGCCATGTCACCCAGCAGCAGCGTGTCGGCTGCGAGCGTGGGGTGAAGTTCGAAGTCCTTGATCAAAGCGTTCTCCGGGTGTGAAGCGAGGAGAGATGTAACGCCGCGGCGCTGTTCACTGTGCGAGCTCCACTGCCGACAGGAATGCGAGCCCCGCAACCACCATGCCAGCCACGAACAGCAACACGATGCCGAGGGCATCGCTTTCGTCGGTGGCAGAGGATTCCCGGCGGCGTCGCACAAGCAGGTAGACTATGACGCCGGTGATGAGCGCGGGAATGGCAATTTGCAGCAAGTAGCGCATGGTCAGCCCCCTGACGTCTTTTCAGCATAGCGAGCGGCGTAGGCCCCATGCAATGCGCAGTTCCTCGCTTGGTTTGGTAGGGGATGTTGGTAATGCCGTATGCCGATTGGCTGCAAACACATTGGGTAGCGGTGCTCCTGCTGCTCGGCTATGCCGCGCTCATCGTGCACCATGCCTGGATTGGTAAGCGATCAACCCGATCCCTCGGTGACTATTACGTGGGCGGGCGCGGTATGGGTGGGCTTGTCATCGGGGTCTCGTTTTTTGCCACCTATGCCAGCACGAATAGCTACATCGGCCATGCCGGGAAGGGGTACGCCTATGGGCTGCCCTGGCTCATCATGGCCGCGCTCATCGTATTGTTCACCGGTTTGTCATGGGTCGTGATCGCCCCGAGACTGCGTCTTTTCACGGCGTCTTGGGAATCGCTTACCTTGCCCGATTATCTCGAACGGCGCTTTGCCGCGCGGGGTCCGTTGCTCCGAGTTGCAGCGGGGGGCGTCATTCTGGTGTCGAGCATTCTGTACCTGGTCGCGATCTACAAAGGCGCGGGTATGCTGTTCGAAGTCTTTCTCGGTATTGACTACACGAGCGCCGTGCTGCTGACGCTTGTCATCGTTATGGGTTACACGGCCATTGGTGGTTTTGTCTCTGTGGTTCGGACGGACTTTCTGCAGGGACTGCTGATGATCATCGGCGCGGTGACCATCTTTGTCTGTGTCACGAATGCAGCAGGGGGCGCCAGTCGTCTGCCCGAACTTGCAGCCCGACCCGATACGGCGCACCTCTTTTCCTGGAATGCTGGCGTACCTCTCGTTGTCCTGATCGGCATCGCGCTCAGCGGATCATTGAAGCTGATGGTTGATCCGCGACAGGTTTCGCGCTTCTACGCGCTTAGGGATGAGCAGAGTGTACGCACCGGCTTCTGGGTGGCTGTGATTGGCATCGCCATTATTCAGTTTGCGCTGTTTCCCGTGGGGATCTATGCACGATTTTTGTTGGACGGTGTCACCGATACCGACTTCATCATGCCAACGCTATTGAACGATCCCGATGTCTTCCCTGTATGGGTGGCGGACTTCCTGCTCGTAGCGATGATCGCCGCGGCGATGTCTTCGATGGATAGTGTTCTGCTCGTAGCGGCAACGGTGTTTCATCGTGATCTGGTGGGCATCTTTCGTCCGGCAACCAATGCCATGCGTTGGACACGCTGGGGTGTGGTTGGTATTGCTGTCGTGTCGGCATGGATTGCTTTGCGCCCTCCCGGGGGTATCGTCGAGATCACCATCTTCTCGGGCAGTTTGTACGCCGTCTGCTTTTTGCCGGCGATTCTCATTGGGCTGCATTGGCGGCGTGGTACGGCGAACGCCGTGCTCGCATCGATGGTGCTGGGTACGAGTGTGCTACTCGCGTGGCTTCTGGCGGGTTGGGGCGATGTCCTGCACGAAGTCTTCCCCGCGCTCGCGATCTCGTGTGTCGTCTACGTAGTCATGGCGTTGCGCCAACCACCGGCGCTCGAGCGTTGGCCGACCCCCTCAGACACGGTCTGACTGTGTTTGGCGCAGGGAGTATGTGGCGACGTTGATGTCCGTCGATGCGTGTGTCAGTGCGCTTGGAAGTCGAAGTAGCGTGCGTGGATCGTATTATGCAGGACGGAAATCTGCTGCTGACAGTCGTCGAGGAACCCGCTGAGCGAGGTGCCGGGCAGACTTCTGACGTCAGTACTTTCAATGTGTTGGAGCAGGGCATCAACAACGCCGAGAGGCGTGTCGTTCTGCGGCAGGTCGCGCAGATTGTTGCGCAGAGAATTCAGACCGTAGGCAACGGCTCGCGGTAGCCCGCGATGCTTGAGCAGAAACTCGATGACCGGTGCGGCAGTGATCGGCTCGCCGACGCTCGTGTTGTAGCTGTGATGAGCGTAAAGCGATCTGAGCACGCTGCGCCACTGTACATCGCTGAAGAGATCTAGCCCGAGTTCGTTCTGCCAGACGGCGTCAGCCGCGACATCGATCACACGGGTGGTCATGTCTGCGCGCTCGAGGAACTGGCCCATGCGCAGAAAGCGCCAGTGGGCGTCGTGCATCATATTGGCGGACATGAAGCCATCGACGCGCTGCACGTATTCGGCTATGCGGCCAAGACCGTCCACGCGGCGGCTGCGCGATAGAGGTTCGGCAAACATCTCCCGCGCTTCAATGTGCATCTCGTTCACGTACTCGAACGCGGATTTGGGAATGATGCCGCGCAGGGTTCGCGCGTTCTCTCGCGCCCAGGCAAGGGAACTGAGCAGTGATCCCGGGTTTTGCCCATCGCTGATCAGATAGCGGCACACCTGGCGCTCCGCGTGTCCCTCGAACCGCAGGCCAAAGTCGGCGCTGGACCCGGTGATGTCAATGATAGGCCGCCACCCGTCTCGGAGCCGGCGCGGCAGATCCATGATCAGGTTACCGTGCACCACGATCAGCCTCGCGGTGGTCTCCGCACGTTCCAGATAGCGGCCGAGCCAGTAGGCGCGCTCAGCGGTGCTTGAAAGCGTGTGTGCGGTCATTCGAGATCCACGATCCACGTGTCCTTGCTGCCGCCGCCCTGAGACGAGTTGACCACAGTCGATCCTTTGCGCAGCGCGACTCGTGTCAGACCACCCGTGGTCACGTAGGTATCGGCTCCAGAGAGGATGAACGGACGCAGATCGATATGTCGTGGTTCCGCATGTTGCTCCACCAGAGTCGGTGCCGTGGACAAGAGCAGCATGGGCTGAGCCATGTAGTTCCTCGGGTCCGCCTTGATCGCGCGTGCGAACCGGTCCCGTTCTGGGCGTGATGCCTTGGGACCGATCAGCATGCCATAGCCACCGGATTCGTTAGCGGGCTTCACCACCAGCTGGTCGAGGTTGTCGAGCACATACTCGAGATGCTCGGGCTCTACACAGCGGTACGAGGGCACGTTCGGTAGCAGGGGTTCTTCGGATAGATAGTAGCGAATGATGTCTGGCACATAGGTGTAGATGACTTTGTCATCTGCGACGCCGCACCCCGGTGCATTAGCGAGTGCCACGTTGCCCGCGCGCCAGGCCCGCATCAAGCCCGGTACGCCCAGCATCGAATCCTGGTTAAAAACCTCGGGGTCGAGGAACAGGTCATCGATGCGTCGGTAGATGACGTCGACCGGCACCAAACCCTCGATCGTGCGCATGTAAACGCGATCGTCCCGACCAACGACGAGATCGGAGCCTTGTACGAGCTGCGCCGACATCGCGTTGGCGAGATACGCGTGCTCGAAGTAGGCAGAGTTGAAGATGCCTGGGGTAAGCACGGCGATCTGGGGCGATCGAACGGAGGTGAGCGATCGGAGGCAGCGGGCCAGCGCGTCGGGATAACCGTCAACCGGATGAATCACGTAGTCGAGAAACAGCTCCGGAAAAACCCGCTTCATCACTTCCCGATTTTCGAGCATGTAGGACACGCCGGAGGGCACACGAAGGTTGTCTTCGAGCACGTAGGTTGTGCCTGCGTGATCGCGGACGAGATCCGAGCCGCAGACATGTGACCACACGCCATGAGGCGGCGTGATGCCCACGCACTCGGCACGAAACTCGCGCGACTGTCGGATGTATTCGGCAGGCAGTACCCCATCGCGCAGGATCTGCTGATCGTGATAGACGTCATTGATAAAGAGATTCAGCGCCCTGACCCGCTGGGCAAGGCCGGCAGCGATGCGGTCCCATTCTTTCTTGAGAATGAGGCGCGGAATGATGTCGAACGGCCACTCTCGATCGATGGAGCCGCTGCCTTCCCCGGTATAGACCGTGAACGTGATGCCCATTGTCCGGATGGCCAGTTCCGCCGCTCGGCGCCGCTCGGCAAGTTCGCTATCGCTGAGACGAGATAGCGTGCGACAGAGCGCGCCAGCGCCGGGCCGGGGTCGACCGGTCCGGTTGACAAGCTCGTCCCAAAAGCCCTCGGTCGGGTACTGGCGCCAGTCGATGGTCATGAGCGGGGTGGTGGAGTGGACGCGGTCACGTTGTCACAATTACGCCGAGGCGTAAAGCGCGTCAGCGGGGTGCGCGCGCGATTCATCTGGTTTTCGCCGCTCCCGCTTAAACTTGGTCTTTTGCTTCCCCTGCTCTGCAACATTTTGGTGCAAACATGTCTCTTCTACACGGTACGGTTCACCCCGATTTCGCGGATGTAGCTCAGGCGCTGCGTCCGCTCATCAAGCCGCGCGAGGGCGCGGGCGCCGCGGTCTGCGTCTACCATCGGGGTGAGTGCGTGGTGGATATCTGGGGGGGCGCGCGCAGTCTGCAGGGCGAGCCTTGGATGGCAGATACGACGGCGCCGTCGTTTTCGACGACCAAGGGCGTGCTGTCGACGCTGCTCCACATTCAGGTAGATCGGGGCCTGCTCCGCTACGACGATCCAATAGCCCTGCACTGGTCCGCATTTGGCGCTGCCGGAAAGGAGCATGTGACGGTGCGGCAGGCGCTGTGCCACCAAGCGGGTCTTTATCGTATCCGCGACCTGATCAGCGACCCGCATGAAATGCTCGACTGGCCTCACATGCTTGAGCTGCTGGCCGCTGCGCCTCCCGTGCATGAACCGGGAGCCGCGCAGGGTTACCACGCGATTACCTACGGTTGGCTCATCGGGGGGCTGCTTGAGGCGGTGACCGGCAAGCCCCTGCGGCAGATTTTGCTTGATGACCTTGTGATGCCGCTGCAGCTCGATGGGGCCTTTATCGGTATGCCATCCGAGGCCCTTCCACGCCGCGCCGAGCTCATCCGCGGCGTCTCGCGACCCCGGCGTACAGCGCCGCGTTGGCAGGGGCGCATCCGTGCGATCAGCGCTCGGGTCGCGCGGTCGGCGGGGTTGAACCTGGACGAGTTTGATGCTGCGCTCAATCCATTCTCACGGGACTTTGATTGGAACGCCGAGGCAACCGTGCAGGCGTTGATTCCTGCCGCCAACGGGCAGTTCACGGCCCGATCGTTGGCTCGCATCTATGCGATGCTGGCGGGGCGCGGTGAGCTCGAAGGAACGCGCACTTTGTCGGCGCCCACCGTGCAGGCGCTGAGCAAGGTGCAGAGTCGTGCCCGCGATCGGGTGCTGCTGCTGCCCATGCACTGGCGCTTGGGTTATCACCGTGCGTTCGTGTGGGGGTCTCAGTCGCCAACCGCCTTCGGTCATTATGGCTATGGTGGCAGTGGTGCATTCTGCGATCCTCTGCGCAGTCTCTCAGTGGCCTTCACACTGAACAGCGGCGCCGGCACGCCCATGGGCAACACCAGCATGCCTCGTATCGCGCGCGCCGCGTTACGGTCGGCGGATGCGCGGCGCGCGTGACCGATCACTGCTCGCTTGCCGCCTGGATTTCGCCTGGAGTTCGGGTCGCCGTGATCACGGGAGCGGGGATCAGCACGGCCTCCGGTATCGCCGCCTATCGCCGATCCGACGGCAGCTGGAAACACGCGGCGCCGGTTCAGATGCAGGAGTTTCTGAGGGACCCTGCGATGCGCAGACGCTATTGGGCTCGTAGCCAGATCGGCTGGCCGCGCATTGCGAGCGCGCTTCCCAATCCGGCGCATGTTGCTTTGGCGAGGCTTGAAGGCGCGGGCTATCTGGGTGGGCTCATTACCCAGAACGTGGATGGTTTGCACCAGCGCGCGGGTCATCGCGATGTGATCGAATTGCACGGCTCCTTGGCATCGGTCGTATGTCTCGGCTGCGATTGGACCTGTGCTCGTGCGCAGATGCAGGACTGGCTCGCTGCGGACAATCCTTGGCTGGCTGATGCGCAGGCGACCGCGGCGCCGGACGGTGATGCCGCATTCGCTGATGGCATTGATCTCGACGGGTTTCGGGTGCGCGCCTGCCCGGCGTGTGGAGGCGTGTTGAAACCCGCAGTTGTGTTCTATGGGGACAGCGTCCCGCGTACGCGCGTCGACGAGGCGTATGCGCGCGTGGAAAGTGCGGATGTGCTGCTCGTCGCGGGTTCTTCGCTCATGGTGTTCTCGAGTTTTCGCTTCTGTCGTCATGCACATGCGCGCGGAATTCCGATCCTCGCGGTGAATGACGGTGTCACCCGGGCAGATGATTTGCTGGCGCTGAAGATCGAGGCGGATTGCGGTGCCGTGCTCGGAGCATTGGCAGATGCGGTCGTGTCCCCGTCAACGAAGCCGCGCGCGACGCCGACTCGTGGACG
>JBMTYG010000146.1:0-6962 GCA_049454295.1 Pseudomonadales bacterium | reverse complement strand
CTATTTAAATGGATCACGCACTCATCGAAATATGTTAAACAACATATCGATAGTTGCGCAGCCGGGCTGCCGCTCTGCTGCGGCGCCTTTTTAGAGGATGGTCGGGGCAGATTTAGAGGATGGTCGGGGCAGAGTCAATCAGCGGTAGTCGAGGGGTGGATGCGGTCGCGGTATCATCAAGACAGCGAATCACGAGGGGGATCGCCAACTTGAGTCAGGGTGAAAAACGGGCGCTGCTGGCGCGCGCAAGCCTGCGGGACGCTGAGATATTGGAGCGCCCGAATAGCTATCACCACGCATTGCATGAGGAGCCCGTTTATTTCGACCCCCGCCTCGGCTTTTACATCTGCTCTACCTACACGCTGATGCGCGAGATCCTGCGCAACACCGAGGTATTCTCGAGCATAGACAGCCAGTCAATGGACAGCCTGCGGCCGCCGCCGCCCGAACTGGCGGCGCTTCGGCGGACGCTGTACCCCACCGTCAATACGCTGGTGACGAACGACCCTCCCTCGCACACGCGGTTTCGTAAACTCGTAGATGATCCGTTCCGTCCACGCAGCATCGCGGCACTTGGCGCACGCATCCGCGCCATCGCAGACGCCACCCTCGACGAATTCATCGACCAAGGTCGCTGCGACATTGTGGCGAGCCTTGCCATCCCGGTGCCGATCCGGGTGATTGCGGACATGCTCGGGCTACCCCATGAATTGGCGCCACGCATCAAAACCTGGTCCGACGCCTCGGTAGAACCGCTCGGCATGCTCGTCAGCGACGAGCGTCTGCTCGAGTGCACGCGGCTCATCGGCGAGTTTCAGGCGTTCATCGTTGCGGAGCTCGAAGCCAGGCGCAGTGCTCCTCGGGAGGATCTGCTCTCGCATCTGGTGCATGCCCGTGATACCGAAGGGCAAGCACTGACCGTGCCAGAGATGCTTTCACTCACGCAGCAATTCCTCGTGGCCGGCAACGAGACCACCACCAATGCACTCGCCGCGGGGGTGGAACTGCTGATCCGAAATCCCGAGCAGTACGCGTTGCTGACACGCTCGCTCGAGAAAGACGCCCTAGGCGCAGGCGACGGATCGGGTCTCGCCCGCGTACGCATCTTTGCGAACGAGGTGTTGCGCCTCGAAGCCCCGGTCCAAGGACTGTTCCGGGTGGTTAAGCGGGAAACAGAAATCGGCGGGGTGCGACTCCCGGCGGGCGCGCGGATCATGCTGCGTTTTGCCGCGGCCAATCGCGACCCCGCCCAATATGACGCGCCCGACTCGCTCGATTGCTTCCGTCGCAATGCGGGCACGCATCTTGCGTTCGGGGCAGGCATTCACCATTGCATTGGCGCCAATCTGGCGCGCGAGGAAATGGTGCAGACCTTCGCCGCGCTGCTCGTGCGCACTCGGGACCTGGCCTTCGAAGCGGACCGAAACGACTTCTCGCATCACCCGTCGATGATCCTGCGCGGGCTTAAGCAACTCCACGTCACTTTTCGTAGAGCCTGAGCCGAGGAGCGGGGGCTCCTTGACCCCCGCCACAAACGCTGACCGAACCCGGCGTCAGGACTGCCAATAGGGCGCGCGCAGCTTGCGCTTATTGATCTTGCCCATGGTGTTACGTCCAAGATCGGAGACGAACTCCACCGTCCGCGGACACTTGTAGGTGGACAGCCGCTCGCGAATCCAGGCAATGAGCTCCGCCGCCGATGGTGGATTTGCCGCGTCCCGGGGAATGACGAGCGCCTTCAACTCCTCACCCATCTCGGTGTGGGGCACACCGATGCACGCCACATCGAGCACGCCCGGATGATGGATCAGTAGCTGCTCGGATTCCGCGGGATAGATGTTTACGCCGCCGGAGACCACCATGTCGCTGAATCGATCGGTGATGTAGACATATCCTTCGGCGTCCATGTAGGCAATCTCGCCGAGCGTAAACACGCCCGGCGCAATGTGCGCCTCTGCGGTCTTCTCCGGCGCGTTGTGATAGACAATGCCGCGTCCGGTGGCATCTTTGAAGAACAGCCGTCCTTCCTGGCCCGCGGGTACCGGGTTGCCGTCGTCATCGAGAATCATGGCTTCGAACGGAGGAACCGAACGCCCGACGGACCCTGGGTGAGTTAACCATTCCTCCGACGTGATCATGCACGTGGTACCGACTTCGCTCGCCCCGTAGGCATCTACGAAAACCGGACCCCACCATTCGATCATGGCGCGCTTGACGTCTACCGGACACTTGGCGCCCGTGTGACTGACACGCTGCAGGGAGCTCATGTCGTACTTTGCGCGCACATCGTCAGGCAGTGCCAACATACGTACGAAGTGTGTTGGCACCATCACCGAATTACCGATGCCATAGCGCTGTATGGCATCGAGAGTTTTCTCGGCATCGAACCGCCCCAGGATCACGGACGATACACCCGCAGCCAAAAGACGAGCGCCCGACAGGGGCCCTGTGTGATACATCGGACCCACCACGAGGTGCGGACCGAAGGCTGCCATCGGACTCTTGCCCAGATTCTCGAGATGCTCCTTTACCGTCGCCCCGCCTGCAAACATGGTGGGTGGTAGCGGCGTTCCTTTTGGACGACCTGTGGTGCCCGACGTATACAGCAGATTCGGGCGCGGCGGCTGATCATTCGGCGGTTCCGCTGGGCTCTGCGCTGCCAGCCATTCGGACCAGGATTCGACCCCGGCGGGAATCTCCCCCCAACCAACGACCAGCGGCACCCCCGCCTGGCGCGCGGCTTCAAGCCCTCGCGCCGCGGTAATGCTATCAACGAAGAGTACGCGCACCTCAGCATCGCTCAGGATATACGCCGCCTCGTCTGCGGTGAGGTGGAAATTGACCGGCACCACCGACGCGCCCGCAATGAGACCGCCCAGATTCGCCATGGCGGTTTCGACCGCATTTTCGGCAAAGACAGCGATCCGATGCGCAGGTCCAAGGTCCCGCGCGAGCAACCCATTGGCAACGCGATTCAGCGTTTCATCCACGGCGCCCCAGCCAAGTGCCTGTCGCTCATCGCGAATCGCCACCTCATTCGGGCGCGAACGCGCAAGTTCTGCAGCAAACGTCGTCAATTCCATTCCCTCCCAAGCCCTGTATCCGCTATAAAGGTGCCCGTTAACTGTAGGGGAGTCCAGCGTGACCATCCAGATTTCGAACGAGACCCTGCTCGACATTCATCGGCGCATGGTGCGCATCCGTTTGTTCGAGGAAACCGCCGGCAAGCTGATGGAGAACGGCAAGATCCCGGGAGCGCTGCATCTCTATGTCGGCCAGGAGGCTGTTGCTTCCGGCGTGATGGTTCACCTTTCGAACCAGGACTGGATCACCAGCACGCACCGCGGACACGGTCATCTGATCGCGAAGGGCGGCGCGTTCGATCGAATGTTTGCAGAGCTCTACGGTCGCTCGACCGGCTACTGCAAGGGCAAGGGTGGCAGCATGCACATCTCCAGCATGGAGCTTGGCATGCTCGGCGCGAACGGTATCGTTGGCGGTGGTCCGCCGATCGCCGTCGGTGCCGCTTTCTCCAACAAGTTCCGCAAGACCACGAACGTGGCGTGCACGTTCTTCGGCGACGGCGCCAGCAACGAAGGTGCATTCCACGAAGCCGCGAACATGGCCGGGCTGTACAAACTGCCGATCGTGTTTGTGTGCGAAAACAACGGCTACGGCGAGTACACCTCGCAGGCTAATCATCAGGCCATCGTCGATATCGCAGACCGCGCTGCGGGCTACGGCATGCCGGGCGTGATCTGTGACGGCATGGACGCGGTCGCCGTGTACGAAGCCGCCGGTGCCGCCATCGCTCGGGCGCGACGCGGCGAAGGCCCAACACTGCTCGAGTGCAAGACCTACCGCTACTACGACCACGTCGGCGTGCGCGGCATGGGTCTCACCTACCGCACTGACGAGGAAGTGGCGTACTGGAAGACCCGGGATCCGATCAAGCTGCTGGAAGCGCGGCTTGCCGACATGGGCATTCTGAGCGCTGACGCCGCCGCAGCGGTTCATGCCGAGGTGATGAACGACGTTCAGGCTGGGATCGCATTCGCAGAAGAGAGCCCCATGCCGGACATCTCCGCGCTCCTCGAGGACGTCTACGCCTGACGCGTAACGCTTTGAACAAGAAAGGAATACATCATGGCTGAAGCAGCAACCACCTCTCGCCGTCTGCCCTACGTGGCTGCCATTACCGATGGCGTGCGCGCGGTGTTGAAGGAATTCGACAACTCGTTCGTGATCGGCGAGGACGTCGCCGGCGCCGGCAGCGTGTATGGCTATTACAACGGGCTCCTCGGCGAGTTCGGACCTGAGCGCATTTATGATTCGCCGATTTCCGAAGAGGGTATCGTCGGTCTCGGCGTGGGCGCCGCGGCGACCGGGTGCCGCCCGATCGTTGACCTGATGTTCATGGACTTCATGGGTGAGTGCATGGACGAGATCGCAAACCAGCTGGCGAAAATGCGCTACATGTTCGGCGGCGCGGCAAAACTGCCGGTGACCATGCTGACCATGGCGGGCGCGGGCGCCAGCCTGGCGGCACAGCATTCCCAAAGCCTTGAAGCCTGGGTCTGCCACGTCCCGGGGCTCAAGGTGGTCATGCCCAGCACGCCCTACGACGCCAAGGGGCTCATCATCGCCGCAGCGCGGGATGACAATCCGGTCATCGTAGTGCTGAACAAAATGTCGCTCGCCATGCAGGGCGATGTGCCGACCGAGGTCTACGAGATTCCGCTCGGCAAGGCAAACATCGTGCGCCCCGGCAGCAACTACACCATGATCGCGCTCGGACGCATGGTGCACGAAGCGCTGAAGGCGGCGGAACAGCTCAAGGCTTTCGGGCTGGATGTCGAAGTTATCGACCCGCGTACGCTGCAACCGTTCGATGCCGCCACTGTGGTGGAGTCGGTCAAGCGCACGCATCGCGCACTCATCGTGCACGAGGCGGTACGTTTCGGCGGCCTTGGCGGCGAGATCGCGGCACAGCTTCAGGAGCTTGCCTTTGATTATCTCGACGCGCCGATCGCCCGTGTGGGCGCCCCGTTCTCTCCGGTGCCGTACAGCCCAGCGCTCGAGACGCAGTACGTGCCAAATGCCGACCGCATTGTCGCGGCAGTCAAGCAGCAGCTCGGGCTCTGAGGCAACCATGACCGACCCGCGCGGCATCGTCGGCATCATTGCGAACCCGGCATCGGGCAAAGATGTCCGGCGACTTGTTGCGCGCGCTTCGGTATTCGACAACCAGGAAAAGCAGGCGATCGTGGGTCGCCTGCTCAAAGGCCTGTCGACCGTTGGCGTTCGCCACGTTGCCTACATGGACGACACGCACGGCATTGTCTCGGGAGCAATCGAACGCGCGCTGCTCGAATCCGAGCTCGATGGCGTGACCTGCACACCCGTCAGCGCCACGCGCACGGTCAGCGCGCTGGACACAGAGACCGCGGCATCCGCCATGCGCGAGCTCGGCTGCGCAGTCGTGATCACCCTGGGCGGCGATGGCACCAACCGGGCTGTCGCCAAGCGGTGGCCTGATGCTCCCCTGCTGCCTATTTCTACCGGCACCAACAACGTGTTCCCGCGCTTTGTCGAAGCGACCGTGGCTGGCGCGGCGGCTGGACTTGTCGCGACCGGGCAGGTGCCACTTTTCAAGGTGGCGAGGCAGCGTAAGTTGGTGCGTATCTCGATCGCCGATGAAGCCGACGATATCGCGCTGATCGACGCCGTGCTTTCCCGCGAGCGCTTTGTCGGAGCCCGCGCGCTGCTTGCGCCCGAGCACCTGGCAGCTGCCCTGCTGACCCGCGCCGACCCCGCAGCGGTGGGCATGACCGCCATTGGCGGTCTTATCGAGCCGCTGCGCCACCGCCGCAATGCGGGGCTATGGCTTGAGCTAGGACCCGGCGGCGTTCTCGTCGAGGCGCCGATCGCGCCCGGGTACTACCAACCCATTGCTGTCCGCGATCACCGCCGCACGCGACTCGGCGAAGCGGTCATCGTCGCCGGTCCCGGGGTTCTTGCCTTCGACGGCGAGCGCGAGCGTGTACTGCACGAGGGACAGACCGCGGTCATGCGTGTCGAACGCTCAGGCCCCTGGGTCATCGACGTGCGCCGTGCTCTGCGCCGCGCGGCCCGACAGGGGCTCTTTGCTCGAATGAAGCCTGCAGAACCCGCGCCGACGGGTGATCAAGCGCACGCCGACGAGTGACCCTGACACCCTTTTCCTAAGAAACGACTGACAGAATCAAGGAACTACCATGCCCACACCCATTTACCTCGTCAAAGTCGGCATGAACATGACCGAGGGCGTCGTCGAGGAATGGTATATCCCCGACGGCGGCGCTGTGACCCAGGGACAGCTGCTGTACCGACTCGAAACGGAAAAAGTGAACCTCGACGTCGATGCGGAGCTCGATGGCATCGTGCGTCATGTCGTCGCCGAGGGCATCACGATGAAGCCCGGAGACATCGTCGGCTACATCTACGCGGCGAACGAGGCAATGCCCGCAGACGTGGCAAGCAGCGGCGCTTCGGCAACCAGCGCGGCAGCCGACTCCCCGGCGAGCCCTGCCGCGCAAGCCTCCCCTGCGCCAGCGCCGGTCGCCGCGGAGGCAACGCGTGGCGAAGGCGGCCGACTGCTGTCCTCTCCTGCCGCTCGCCGACTAGCGGGAGAGTTGGGCGTCAGCTTGGACGAGGTGACCGGAACGGGCCCCGGGGGACGTATCGTCGAAGCCGACGTACAAGCCGCGGCGGCAGCCGTTGAAGAGCGCGGCGGTCCCTCCTCGCCGATCGCGCGCAAGCTCGCGCGAGAGCTCGATATCGACCTAGGCAGCGTCCGTGGTACCGGTCCGGGAGGACGCATCACCAAGGAAGATGTGGAGCGCGCAGCCGCCGACCGCACGAGCGCCCCAATGCCCGCAGCGGCACCTGCCGCTGCGCCGCCGCCCCGTCCTCAGAGTGGA
>JBMTYG010000145.1:0-6997 GCA_049454295.1 Pseudomonadales bacterium | reverse complement strand
CGCTCGTGGCAAGAAGATGGCCGAGGACACGATCTTCCGCATCTATTCGATGACAAAGCCAATCACGTCGGTTGCACTGATGCAGCTCTACGAGCGGGGTCTGTTTCAGCTGAATGATCCCGTGCACCGGTTCATTCCCTCCTGGCGCGATCAACAGGTTTGGGTCAGCGGCGAAGGCGATGTCATGCAGACGCGTGCGCCGCGGGATCCCGTCACCATGCGCCATGTCCTGATGCATACGGCGGGATTGTCTTATGGCTGGGGCGAGACTCCGGTAGACAGGCTCTACCGCAGCGCCGGCGTGGTACGCAACGAGGGCGAGACGCTCGAGGGCTTCGTCGAAAAACTTGGGCGCATGCCGCTCGCGTTTGATCCTGGTTCGCGCTGGTTGTACTCCTATGCGACGGACGTCTGTGGTCGGCTAGTGGAGATACTATCCGGTCAATCCCTCGACGCGTATTTCGCCGAGCACATCTTCACGCCGCTCGGCATGACGGACACGGCCTTTAGCGTGGCGCCGGACAAACTCGACCGCTTCGCCGCAAACTACCAGCGCCAGTCCGATAAATCCCTTCGTCTTATCGATGACCCGCTCGCGAGCACCTATGCGCGGAGACCCTCCATGCTGTCCGGCGGTGGTGGACTCACGGGAACCACGGCTGACTACCTGCGCTTTTGTGACATGTTGCGACAAGGTGGAGAACAGGCGGGTGAGCGCATCCTGGGCAGTCGCACGCTGGGGCTCATGACGGCCAACCATCTGCCGGGAGGTCAGGATTTAGCGACGCTGGCGCTCGGTGATTTTGCCGAAACTGCGTATGAGGGCGTGGGTTTTGGTTTGGGGTTTGCGATGTCGTTAAGCCAGGTCACGACCGGATCACTGGGTGTGGGTGATTACTATTGGGGCGGTGCGGCTTCGACTATTTTCTGGGTTGATCCTAATGAGGACCTGGTGGTGGTTTTCATGACGCAGCTAATGCCGTCGGCCACCTTCAATTTTCGCGGTCAGTTAAAGAACATCATCTATGCCGCGATTGAAGACTAAGCCGAGGAAACGGCGCGTGCATGGGCTGGTCAGCGTTCGTTGGTGTCTTGCGATGGTGCTGCTCGTGATGTCACCACTAGCGGCGTCAGAGGCCTGCCGCACCCGCAACGTGATCCTCGTGACGGTAGACGGCCTGCGTTGGCAGGAGGTATTCACCGGCGTCGATGCCGCGATCGCGCGTCACCCGGGATCGATTCGCTACGCGAAAACCGTCAGTAACTTTGAGGCTGAATTCTGGCGCGAGTCCGCCGCGGAGCGGCGTGCTGCGTTAATGCCTTTTTTCTGGAAGACGATCGCAACTGAGGGTCAGCTCTATGGCAATCGTACCGAGGGCAACACGGTCTCGGTTAACAACACCCTGCATTTTTCCTATCCCGGTTACAGCGAAATACTGACCGGAGTCGTCGATCCACGAATCAACTCGAATGACAAAGTACCGAATCCGAACCGGACCGTGCTCGAGTGGCTGAACGCACGCTCGGATTTTCGTGGCAAGGTGGCTGCATTTGCCTCCTGGGACCTGTTTCCCTACATCTTGAACGAAGAGCGAGCGCGGTTCCCAATCAACGCTGGGTTTGAGCCGAGCTCGCTGACCAATGAGCGTGATATACCGCTGCTGAATGCCCTGCAAAAGGAAATTCCCAGCCCTTGGGATACGGTGAGGCTCGATGCCTTCACGCATCGCTATGCCAAAACCTGGCTATCGGCGCGCAGACCGCGCGTGCTTCTGATCGCCTTCGGCGAGACAGATGATTTTGCTCACGATGGCTGGTACGACGCCTACGCGCGCGCGGCTCACCGTACCGATCGGTTTATCGCGGACCTGTGGTCTTGGATTCAGGCGGATCGCGACTATCGCGATCGCACCACACTGATCGTCACGACCGACCATGGTCGCGGGCGTACGCTGGCTGACTGGCGGCATCACGGACCCGCGGCTCCGGAACTGCCGGCGACGCGCCCGGGAGACGGTGAGACCTGGCTTGCCATCCTCGGACCGGATACTCCGCCGCGCAATCCTGATACCCCCGCGAAGCCTTTGTCGGCTGCGATGGTGCCGGCCACGATGGCGGAAGCGCTGGGGCTTGAGTTCGAAGACAGTCATCCCGAGCTTGTTGCGCCGGGTCCGGTGCCCGGGGCGTTCGTCTGCGCTCGTAGCTAACAGTCACTTTCACAGGAATCCGAATATGGCAATCACGCAACGACGTGTGGCAACGAATGGTATAGCGCTAAATATTGCAGAGGCTGGGAGCGGGCCTCTCGTGTTGCTGTTGCATGGTTTTCCCGAGTCCTGGTACTCCTGGCGGCACCAGTTCGAGCCATTGGCTGCGGCGGGGTACCGCGTGGTAGCTCCCGATATGCGAGGATATGGCAAGAGCGACCGGCCCTATGCGATCGAAGCCTATAACCAGTTTGCCGTGGTCAACGATATCGTAGGTCTGATTCCGGCGTTGGGATACGAGACGGCGGTGGTCATTGGCCATGACTGGGGGGCGCCCACAGCCTGGAGCAGCGCGCTGCATCACCCCGATCGCGTCACCGCGGTCGGGGCCTTATCGGTGCCTTTCAGCCCGCGCCCGGCGACACCGCCAATGGCTACCATGCGGGCAGTCTTCAAGGACACGTTCTTCTACCAACTGTATTTCCAGACGGCCGGCGTTGCGGAGGCCGAATTCGAACGCGATCTGCGGGTCGCTCTGCGGAAATTCCTGTACCTCGGGAGCGGCGACGCAGATCTTTCGGGTGTCAAGCCGAAGGCCCCCGATGCCGATCTGCTGTCGGATCTGCCGGATCCCGCGCGTCTGCCCGACTGGCTCACAGAGGCGGATCTTGATTTTTATGTCGGTGAGTTTTCTCGCAGCGGCATGCGTGGCCCACTCAATTATTATCGGAACCACGATCTGTCCTGGGCGCTGACTGCGGGGGCGCCGCAGACCATCGCACAACCAGCCATGTTCGTCGCTGGTGCCAAAGACGGGGTCATCCTGATGGCGGCGGAAGCGCTGAAGGCATTACCGGTACGTGTGCCGGACCTGCTGATCAACGAACTCATCCCGGGTATCGGGCACTGGACGCAGCAGGAAGCGCCCGAGCCAGTCAATGACGCCCTGTTGCGCTTCCTGCGGCGGGTGAAGCCCGTCGGCTGATACTGCGCGCAGAGGTTCAGCCGTTGCCAGGTTCTTCGGTTGCGGTCTTGCAGCCCTCAGTACCGAGCTGCGCGTATTCAACCGAATCGAACTGTCCGCCCCAGCGGAACGCGCTGCGATAGAGGGCACACCGTTCGGTCTGGTTGGGGATGGCTGGGTCGTTTGCCAGCTCGTCAACGATTGACGCGCGGGTGACCACAGCATCGATCATGCGCAGTCCGCCACCCTCTGGCGTATCGAGTACCAGCGTGCGCTGGCCGTTCTCGCCCCAGCGCGACCACGGTGGGAGGTTCGCGTCGCGGCCTCTTCCCGGTGCCCCTGCGTAAGCGAACTGCGCCCAGTACGACATCATCTGGTCCGACAGGGTGTCGCGATCCGGATTACCATCGCCAAACAGATAGCCAAGTGGGAAATTCGCGAAGTCGCCGAAGACGAATGGCACCTCAAGGAAATGTGCGGCTCCGATCGCTTTTGCGAGATCGTAGCCGCCTCGGCTTGGCAGCTCATCAAAATCGAAGCGATAAGCGTAGACCGACCCGTGACCCGACGCGGTGAGCGCTTGCGCTATCTCATCCACGCCCCGCGCCTTCCACGCGAGGGCGCCGTAACGCACTGTCCGCAGATAAGCCGCCTCGTCGCGCAGACGGGGTAGAAACCCGAGGAATCGGGTGACATGTTTTGGATCCTGGGCCATAAACAGGGCCGGCTCGTCGCGGTTGGTGCCGAGCATGATCGGGACATTGGCGTAGCGCTCCGGGTCCGAAAACAGTTGCTTGGTTGTGCCAGAGGGCAAGACGTGGCCATCGCCGAGATTGTCTGGGACGTCGATCATGCCGAACCCGCCGCCGCTCCAGAGGGCAAACAAATCTTCCGACGTCTTGCTGTAAAGATAGCCTCGCAGTTCATTGGTGTTCATGGCGTCTTGTTTTGCCATTGCAGCCGCCCTATCCGAGGCACTGCCGTCCGCCACCATGAGCTGGTTTACGATCTCGCGGGCGCTGTAAGGATGTCCGCCGCGCGACGCGTAATCGCTCGCATGCTGCACGTCCGTCGGCTGAAAACCCCCGCTCTGAGATATCGCTCGGTGAAAGAGACCGCGGGCGAGGGGCGATACCACCATGGCGAGCGTATTGAACGCCCCAGCGGA
This sequence comes from Pseudomonadales bacterium, assembly GCA_049454295.1. Taxonomy (GTDB): domain Bacteria; phylum Pseudomonadota; class Gammaproteobacteria; order Pseudomonadales; family Azotimanducaceae; genus UBA7803. Next base: position 2,658 of record JBMTYG010000145.1, on the reverse strand, counting down.
TTCGCCGAACACGGTGACGTTGTCCGGGTCGCCGCCAAATGCGGCGATATTGTCCCGCGTCCACTCAAGCCCGCGAATGATGTCGAGCGTGCCGTAATTGCCGGAATCGCTACGAGGGTCTCCGCTGGCGAGCGCCGGGTGAGAGAACCAGCCGAGCGGGCCAAGCCGGTAGTTGATGGTAACGATAACGAGGTTGTGGCGTGTGGCGAGATGAGCGCCGATGTACTCGGCGCCGCTACCAATCGTGTTTCCGCCGCCATGGATCCAGAACATGACCGGCAGCCGACTCGCATTGGCGGGAGAGTAGATGTTCAGATAAAGACAATCCTCGTTGCCCACCACGACCGGCGTCTCGCCGTCAGCTGGTGCGAGCGCCGACGGTTTTTGCGGGCAGCGAGAGCCGGCGCTAATCGTCTCGCGAAGGCCCACCCAGGGCACGGCAGGGCGGGGAGGCTGCCAACGCAGCGTGCCGACCGGGGCTTCTGCATAAGGGATGCCGAGCCAGGTGCGCGCCCCATTTGCCACGAAACCAATCACTTCGCCGCTCTCCGTCTGGCGGATCGTCAGCGGCTGCGGCTTGATGAGTGCTGCTTCGGGCTCGGGCGCCGGTGCCAGGAAAAACCATGCAACCACGGCGAGGGACAGAGCGATCAGGGCAAACGCGACCTTTTTCACAACGACTCCGGTAGCCGACAGCAGGCGCCATTCTAGACAGTCCAAACCCATGTGCGACAATCGAACGAATTTGACTGCAAATGGATCGCGAGGGGGTGGCCATGGCACAGCACGATGTGGTGATTCGGGCGGGAACGGTCATCGATGGCACGGGCGCTGCGGCCCGTACCGCGGATGTCGCGATCTATGGGGGTCGAATCGTCGAAGTCGGCCGTGTCTCCGGTGCGGGCAGGCGCGAGATCGATGCCGCTGGCGCTCTGGTCACCCCTGGATTCGTCGACATCCACACGCATTATGACGGCCAGGCAACCTGGGCTTCGCGCATGGCCCCGTCCTGTTACCACGGCGTTACGACTGCGGTGATGGGTAACTGCGGCGTAGGGTTTGCGCCGGTGCGGACGCGGGACCATGGTTTATTGGTGGAGCTGATGGAAGGGGTCGAGGACATCCCGGGCGCTGCCCTGCATGAAGGTCTCTCCTGGGAGTGGGAATCGTTTCCGGATTTTCTGGATTACCTGGCTCCTCGCCAGTTTGATATTGACGTAGCGGCCCAGCTGCCCCACGCCGCGATGCGCGTCTTTGTGATGGGTGAACGCGGAGCTAACCGCGAACCTGCCAACGCGGATGATCTCGCCGCGTTTCAACGCATCACGGCTGAGGCCATGCGTGCGGGTGCGATTGGATTTACCAGTTCGCGCTCGCTCAACCATCGAAGCAGCCGAGGAGCGCCGACACCGTCGCTGACCGCGGAGCACGACGAACTGGTCGCAATAGCGCGTGGTCTGCGCGACGCGGGTCGCGGCGTTCTGGAGTTCATTTCTGATTTCGTCGATCTCGACTATGAGTTCGGTCTTCTGCGCGCCATGGTGCGCGAGAGCGGTCGGCCGTTGTCGCTCTCGCTTGCTCAGGGGCTATCGCCCAACGGCTGGCGCACCGTGATGGACCGCATCGAAGCCGCCAATGCAGAGGGTCTCACGATTCGGGGGCAGGTCGCGCCGCGGCCCATTGGCGTGCTGCTTGGGTTGACTACCAGGCTCAATCCCTTCACCACCCGTCCGTCTTTCAGTGAGATCGCGCGTCTTCCGCTCACAGAGCGAGTGAACGCGCTGCGCGATCCGGCGCGGCGAGAGCGGATCCTCCGTGAGGAGACATCCCCAGGCTTCCAGCGCTTGTTCCGCATGATGGCCGGACTCGAGAAAGTATGGGTTCTGGGTGATCCGCCGAACTATGAGCCTGATCCCGCCGACAGCATCGCCGCCCGGGCGCGTCGCCAGGGGCGTGATCCGTTCGATTTTGCGCTCGATGTGCTGCTTGAGCGTGAGGGGCGACAGATCCTGTTCATGCCGTTTGCGAACTACGCGGATAATAATCTCGACTGCTGTCGCGACATGCTGCTGAGTCCGTGGACCGTTCCGGGCCTGGGCGACGGCGGGGCGCATGTGGGTACGATTTGCGATGCCAGTTTTACCACAACGCTGCTGACGCACTGGGGGCGCGATCGCACGCGGGGAGAACTCATCGATCTGCCTACGCTGATCAAGCGCCAGACCCATGACACTGCGCGGGCGGTGGATCTGAACGACCGCGGCACGCTGGAACCCGGTATGAAGGCGGACGTCAATGTCATCGATTTCGCCAATCTTCGTATCTGCGCGCCGGAGATGGTGAACGATCTCCCTGCGGGCGGTGCTCGGCTGGAGCAGAAGTCCGAGGGGTACTTGGTCAACGTCGTGTCGGGCGAGGTGACCTACGAGCGTGGCGAGGCTACCGGCGCATTACCGGGACGCCTGGTCCGAGGCTGAGTCAACTCGTGGGACAGGAGATCCACTCAGCCTCCTGTACGCCAAGGATGAAGACCGGTGAATCGGCAACGATCTCAAGAATGTCGGCTTGCTGCTGCAAGGTTAGATCCTTACGCCATTTTTCCATGCTCTCGATGGGATTTCGGAAGATAGAGAAATACTTGTTGATCCCGACTTCCTT
>JBMTYG010000144.1:0-7024 GCA_049454295.1 Pseudomonadales bacterium | reverse complement strand
GGCACCAGACCGCGTGCCTTGCCCAACCCCGCCTGAATCTCGCTTGAATGCCGACCAGCATGCACCGAGTACGGCTGATAGAGGGTGCGCTCATACACTGCGATACTGAAATCAGCGCCGATGGCGCCAACTAGCCGCGACTGGAACCAGATCATGACGACGCGCACGATCGCCGCTACCACCGCGGAGGTGCAGAACGCGAGTGTTGCGGGGAAAAGAACCTCCCGCGGCGATTCAATGCCCAGAAGTGCTATCGCCGGCTGGGCCAGGCGATGGCTGAAAATGGTCTCCGGCGCCACCAGCGCGCTCAGAAAGGGCACCAAGGCGCCTAGACTGACCACCTCCGCCATTGACGCGACCAGCACGAGTGCGAACTGGATACCAAGATGAAAACGGCGGCGCCGGCTCAGGTGCGACACGATCCGTCGCAATAAGCTCACGATGCTTGCTTGCCCAGGGGACTTCACGAGGCGCTCGATTCCAGGATTGCCGTATCAGAAGGGAGTGTAGTCCACCAGACACCGTTTGCCCGAGGGGAACAGGTGGGGCGCGCGCGGGGAGTGTGTGCACTGCCCCGCGCTCATCCTGATGCTCACATCGACTGACGACGACGCAGCCAGTTCCAGCCTTCCTGCGCGTGACTCATGTCGAGCAGCTGCTCTTTCTTCTCGAGCAGATCCTCATACGTGACATCGGACCCGAATTCGAGATCGTCATTGTTGAACACGGCAGCGCATGAAAAACGCCCCATGCCCGCGAGAATCACTTTGCCGGTCGGCGCATCCTCGGCGCACATCAGCAGCACGGCGGGCGTCACGAGACGCGGGTGCCGCGACGGGTCCGGATCATCCGGGTTGACCTGACGACCCGGAATAGTACCGATCAGTCGGGTTTCGGCCGCAGGAGCGAGCGTGTTGACACGCACGTTCTTCGACTTGCCCTCTTTTTCCAGCACGTTCATGAGCCCGAGCATGCCCATCTTGGCCGCACCATAGTTGCCCTGCCCGAAGTTGCCGAAAATGCCTGAGGTCGAGCTGGTGAGCACAATGCGACCGTAATTCTGGTCCATCATGATCGGCCAGGCGGCATGCGTCACATAGGCTGTGCCGTTCAGGTGCACGTCCATGACGATGTCCCAATCGGCAAGTTCCATCTTCTTGAAGGTTTTGTCGCGCAGGATTCCGGCGTTATTGACCAGAATATGAACGGTGCCGAAGGCCTTTACCGCGTCATCGATGATGGACTTGGCCCCTTCGGGGGTCGATACGGAAGCCTTGTTGGCGATCGCGGTGCCACCCGCAGCACGAATCTCTTCGACCACCTTGTCAGCGGCATCACCCGCGCCGGTGCCGTCACCGCGCCCCCCTAGATCGTTGACGACCACTTTCGCGCCGCGGCGCGCGAACTCGAGGGCGTGCGCCTTCCCAAGACCGCCGCCCGCCCCCGTGATTACGACCACCTTATCCTTGAAATCGCTCATCTCGCTCTCCTTTTCACTCATCGTCCAAAGACCGTTTTCTGACGGGTGCCCCACTCACACAATCCCTTCATTTCGCATTCGAGCAATCTGCAGGACATCGAACCCGAGCTCAGCCAGGACCTCGTCCGTGTGCTCGCCCAATGTGGGCGCCTTCTTCGGACCCACCCGAGCCAAACCGTCCACATTTACCGGGTCGCGAATGATATGGGTCATACCCACATCCTCGACCGCCGGCATTGCCATGCCGTTGATCAATACTTGCGGGTCATGGGGCAGGTCCGGGAACTCGGCAACCAATGCCACGGGGAAGCCGTTGTCCGTCATGACCGACATCCATTCTTGAGCAGTCCGGGTGATGATGATCTCGTCAAGCATGCCGGTCAGGGTTTCCGCATGCGCCAGGCGTTGCTCGGGCGTCGCAAAGCGCTCATCCGCCAGCCACTCCAGACGATCAATGGACATGAGCAGGGCGTCGAACTCGGCCTCAGTGCGCACCATGGAAAACTGAATCCAGCGCTCATCGCTCGTGCGATACAGCGCCGTGGTCAGGCGCTGCCCCGGAATAGTGGTGAAATCGGCATCCCGCGCCCACGCCGCCTGCGCGAAACAGGACGCAGACCAGAGCCCATTCGCAAGCAGTGAGGTGTGCACTTTACCGCCCTCGCCGGTGCGCTCGCGCCGCAACAGTGCCGTGACGATACTCGCATAGAGCGCCACGCCCGTTGGGTGATCGCCCATCCCGGCCATGGCCTGAAACGGCTGCGTACCCTTATGCCGCATCTGGTTCATGAGCCCAGAGCGCGACCAATAGGCCACGAGATCAAAACTCTCGCGGTCACGCTCGGGTCCCAGCTCGCCGTAGCCGGTCAGAGACGCATAGATCATGCGCGGATTCAGCGGCTTCAGATCTTCGTACTCGAGCCCGAGCGCGCGGCGCATGGGCAGAGGCTGATTGGTGACGTAGATATCGCACTCCCGCACCATCCGCTCGAGTATCGCCTTACCGGCGGGCGTCTTCAGGTTTAGCGTCAGCGAGCGCTTGTTGCGAGCATCAAGCGCCCACGTGTAGTTGATACTCGATTCCGGACTGACGACCGCCTGATAGTAATTGCGATAGGCATCCCCGACGCCCGGCTGCTCGATCTTGATCACGTCGGCACCGCGATCGGCGAGCATGGTCGCCGCTGTGGGCGCCGCTATCCAAGTACCCACATCCAGCACGCGCAGACCGCTAAACAGCAGTTCGTCTTGCAAGGACCATCCCCCGGCATTTCCCCGAGCCCGAATGATCCCGTGCTGGCTGTCGGGGAGCAAGTCCACGACAGGGATGCCCGACAGGAATGTCGAACAGGATTCGATGACAGTGCGTCCGTTCACGGTGCCCCACGAATGTCACACAGTGATCATCTGCAACGACCAAACTGCCCAGGATGTCCGACGCCCTCCTTTTGCTACGCCGCTTCCTGTCGAGTCCATTCGCGGTCGCGGCCCTCGCGCCGAGTTCTGCCGCGCTCGCTGGCAGCATGGTCAGCGAGCTCAATCTCGACGCAGGCGCGAGCATCCTTGAGCTGGGACCGGGCACAGGCGCGTTGACCGCGGCCATCGCTCCACTCCTACAGCGAACGCCCGGCGCTCGCTATCTCGGCATCGAGCGTGACCCGCAGTTCTGTACCCACCTGCGCGAGCGTTTCCCCCATCTTCGGTTCGCCGAGTCGGACGCGCGCGACACAAAGCGCGTTTGCCTGGCGGAGGACTTTGCGCGCGTCGACGTGATCATCTGCGCTATTCCTCTCATATTGCTTGATCCTTCCGTTCATTCGCAGATACTCACGGACTGCCACGAACTGCTCGCAGATGGGGGAGAGTTCCGAGCGCTCTCCTACCTCCACTCTTGGCCGCGCCGCGGGGCGCGCGCCTTGCGATCGAGCCTTCGCGAGATCTTCGCCAACACCTGCATAAGGGGCCCTATCTGGCTCAACCTACCCCCTGCCTTGATACTGCGCGGCTTCAAAAATCCCGATTGAGGTCGTAATGCCCTCCCGCTCGAGGGTCCGTGCTCACTCAGATAGGCACCGTCATGTTCACTTCATCTGAGCGCTCCATCCTCCGTGTTTACCGCTCTTGCACCAGGATGGTTTTGATGACTCTGATCAAGAATATCTGCGACGAACTCGCGCTGCAGCGTTGGGACGATCACCGCTACTACCACCACAGTCGTATCAACCAGAGCCTTCATCTGGTGAGCGCCCTTAGTTTCCTGAGCGCTTATGCACTCGTTTTCAAAGATCCCGTTGTCGCAGCCGTTATCGGTTGGCTCATCGCCATGACCAGTCGGCAGCTCGGTCATTTCTTCTTCGAGCCGAAGGACTATGACCAGGTGAACCGGGCCACTCATGAGCACAAGGAAGCCATCAAGGTGGGCTACAACCTGCGCCGCAAGGTGGTGCTCATGGCCATCTGGGCACTTTCGCCGATGATCGTCTTGCTAGACCCCAGCCTGCTGGGTCTGATGACCCCCCACGATTCAATGGGAACGCTGGCACGCAACACCGGCATGCTCTGGCTGATCATCGGGGTTGGCGGACTGATATTCCGTACGGTACAACTGTTCTTCATCCGCGACGTGCGCACCGGTCTCGTGTGGGCCCTGAAGATTCTGACCGATCCTTTCCACGACATCCTGCTCTACTGGCGTGCCCCTCTATGTCTCCTTCGCGGCGAACTCATCGACCCGATGACGCACGCGCGCGAGACGTCGGCCACCTAGCCATCATTTCACCGAGGATCGCGCGGCGTATACGGCGATTGCTGACTCCGGGCGCCGCGTGCCACCAACCATCCTGCTGCATGGCACGGGCGGCGCAGACAAACCGCTCAACGATGGTCGCAAACCGAGCATCGTCGCAGTCCAGACTGAAAATGATCCTGCCGCTCCCCACCCAGCTTAAAAGCAGCCCTGCCTGACGGAGATAGAACTGAAACATCCAGTTGTAGCGGGATGGCGTCGAATAGAGCACCACCCAGACGGTCGACAGGTTGGCAACCCGAACCGGAGCACCAACATCATGGAGCGCGGCATTAAGACGATCCGCCCGCGCGTTCCAGACCGTGTCGAGATTTGCATACAGCGCCAATACGGATTCAGTCTGCAAGCGCTCGAGAAACACCTGCATCGCGCACATCACATAGGGATGCGCGTTGAAAGTGCCACGGGCAAAACAAATATCGGCCGGATGATCCGCGCGATAGCGGCGCATCAAGCGGGCGCTTCCGCAAAGCACTCCAACCGGCAACCCGCCGCCGAGTGTCTTGCCGTAAGTCACCATATCGGCACGCACCCCAAAGTAAGCCTGCGCGCCGCCCGGGGCCAAACGAAAACCCAGGAATACTTCGTCCAGGATCAGCACGATGCCGCGGCGCGTGCAGACATCCCGAAGCTGAGCGAGCCACGCCACGTACGCCGCCCGGTCGAACCCGGCGCTTCGACCGCTGTCGACGAGGGTGGAGTCGCCCGGCGCGGGCCGATTGGGGTGCAGCGCCTGCAGCGGATTGACGAGCACACAGGCGATGTCCCGCCGCTCTTCCAGCACTCTGAGCGAACGCGTGTCCAAGTCCCGCAACGTATAAGTCTCCCGGGGATGCATCGGATTACCTGGACCGGGCTGAACGTCATCCCACCAGCCGTGGTAAGCGCCACAAAAGCGCACGAGGTGAGTGCGTCCAGTGTGATAGCGCGCCAGACGAACGGCCTGCATAACCGCTTCAGTGCCAGACATGTGGAACGACACCTCATCCTGTCCGGAAATCTCACGCAGCCTGCGCACATTGTCGATCACCGCAGGGTGGTACTGACCCAGCACAGGACCGAGCGCTCGAGCGCGTTCCACGCCTTCTTCTATGCAGGTCTTGTAAAACTCGTAACCGAACACGTTCACACCATAGGACCCAGCGAGATCGATATACCGCGTGCCATCCAAGTCCTCGAGCTCACCCTCCCGAGACGAGGTTACGATGCTGCCGAGTGCGAGGCGGGAACGAAGGTACGTACCAAACTGGAACGGTACCCGATACGCGCTCGTGAACTCGAGATCCGAGAGCTGCGACCGCAGCTGCGCCGAAACAGCCGCCGAGTCGCGCGAGCGCGCATTCAGCTTCTCGACCAGCCGCTCAAACCCGGCGCGCCGCGCAGCCAGCACAGCAGCGGGCGCACCATCCACCGAGAAGAAGTCGATTTCGTTGAACGCATAACCTGGCAAGCGCGCTGCAAGGAGCTGAGCAATGCGTGCGTGACCCGCGAGCGAGGGGTGCTTGGCACGGGACAACACCAGCCTGCGACGCAAGGGCAACGCGAGCATCAAGGCGACGACGATGCAACCAACAACAATCCAGGGTTCCATCCCGGCTCCGCAACTGACTTATGGAGCCTTGTTAAACGGTCAGGTTGACATGCTGATGACGAACCGACGATTGCACAAAATCGCTGACGAACTGGCGTTCGCCGCGGGCAACTGGTGGCCGCGACGCGCGCTGACGCGGTTCGTGCATTGGATGGCGCGGCGGCGAGAGCCTTGGATCGTTCACAGCCTGATCTGGCTCTGGCAGCATCTCGGAGGGCTCGATCTGTCCGACGCAGCAGAGACTCAGTTCGAGACGCTGAACGCCTGCTTCACGCGCCGCCTACGCGCGGGAGCTCGACCGCTGGATCCCGATACATCGACGCTAGTTGCTCCTTGTGATGGAATTGTGATGGCCTGCGGCACCGTACGCGATGGGCTGCTCCTGCAAGCGAAAGGACAGCACTTCACCGTCGGGGAACTGCTCGGGGATCAGCCGCTCGCAGATTGCTACCAGTACGGTAGGTTCCTGACGCTGCGTCTACGACCCGATATGTATCACCGCTTCCACGCGCCGGCGACTGGGCATATTCAGCGCGTCGACTGGCTTCCGGGTGAGCTATGGAATGTCCATCCGCCGGCGGTCCGACGGGTGGGTCGGCTCTACTGCCGCAACGAGCGCGCGGTTATCCGATTGCAAAACGATCGCTACGGACTGCTGACACTGGTGCCGGTGGCGGCACTGCTGGTCGGAAGTCTTCGCGTGCACGGTGTGGAGCCGCTGCTCGGACCCCATGTCCCCGGACCCTCCATCTGGACGCCCGAGGCTGATTCCGCTCGCGTGACGCGCGGCGATGAGCTCGGCTGGTTCGAGCAGGGCTCGACCATCATCGTTCTTCTCCCACCCACGCTGCTCCTCGCACCAGCGGTCGCAACGGGCGCGGAACTGCGCGCCGGGTGCCGCATTGCGCACGCGGCGGGGCACACAGCGTGTCACGCGATCGACACGTAACTGTCAGCGCACCGTCATACGTGACCGACACCATCTTCGCAATGCCATCCACGAGGAGAACGGTGTCATTATGGTCTCACGCAACTTACTACCGGCGTTTGTATTCAGCAGCGCTTTGCTGCTCGCCGGCTGCTCGGGCGATGACGGTGACGACGGCGCAACGGGGGCGACTGGCGCAACGGGGGCGACTGGCGCAAC
>JBMTYG010000143.1:0-7065 GCA_049454295.1 Pseudomonadales bacterium | reverse complement strand
AGGGGTTGGGCGAGCGGGTCATCGAATGGTCGGGTCTGGATGATGTGACCTTCGCGGAGGGTAGTGACCCTGTGCTTCATCCCGGGCAGTCCGCGGATGTTGTGCGTGCCGGGCGGTGCATCGGGCGAGTGGGGCGCCTGCATCCGGCGGTGGAGTCGGCGCTCGATCTGGTGAAGCCAGCGTATGTGTTCGAACTGACGCTCACAGATGCGCTAACGCGGGGCGAACGCCGTCATTTTGGCGTTTCGCGCTTCCCCGCCGTGCGTCGTGATTTAGCGCTCGTCGTGCGCCGCGAGTTGGCCGCAGCCCGCGTGGCCGAGACCGTGCGTAGCGTGCTTGGCGATCTGTTGACTGATCTGCAAATCTTTGACGTCTATCAGGGCAAAGGCGTTGATGAATCAGAAAAAAGTCTGGGTCTAGGATTGACCTTGCAGGATCCTTCGGCGACGCTAACAGACGAACGGATCGCTCACTCGACGGCTGCCGTCCTTGCCAAACTGGCTGAAGTCCACGGCGCAAGGCTGCGATGAGCGCACGTGATCGGGGAACAATCCATTCGATCTCGGGCCCGGCGTAGGCTCCGCTTCGCAGCAGGGAAGGAGACTCACTCGTGGTGGCTCTGACAAAGGCGCAGATGGCGGATCGTCTATTTGACGAACTCGGCCTCAATAAGCGCGAGGCCAAGGAAATCGTCGAAATGTTCTTCGACGAAATCAGGCACTCGCTAGAAGAAAACCGGCAGGTGAAACTGTCTGGATTTGGAAATTTCGAGTTGCGACGCAAGGGTCAGCGCCCTGGGCGCAATCCGAAGACCGGCGAAGAGATTCCTATCTCCGCGCGATGTGTGGTCACGTTTCGACCTGGCCAGAAACTGAAAGCCCGAGTGGAAGCTTATGCTGGACGCGAGTCAGAATAACGAACTGCCCCCGATACCGGGCAAGCGTTACTTCACCATTGGCGAAGTCAGCCAACTGTGCGAGGTCAAACCGCACGTGTTGCGCTACTGGGAACAGGAGTTTCCCCAGCTAAAGCCGGTAAAGCGGCGTGGCAATCGGCGCTATTACCAGCGTCAAGATGTCATTGTGATCCGCCAGATTCGGGGGCTCCTGTACGATCAGGGCTTCACGATTGGCGGTGCTCGCCAACGTCTCCAGGGCGAAGAGGCGAAACAGGACCAGACCCAGTTCAAACTTCTGGTCAAGCAGATGATCGTCGAACTCGAAGACGTTTTGCGCGTGTTAAAAGCCGGCGCCGCGGGCTGACCAGCGTAGCGCGACGGCAAAAGCCTGCGCTTGGCAGGCTCAGGCAGCAGGCAAGCGCAGCAACATTGAGCGGAGCCGTTCCCGTCGGGCGTCGGGTATGGGGATCGCGCGCCGAGTGACCAGATCCATAGAGACCCCCACCGCAGCCGCCTGCATGGCTGGGCGGCCGGTGCGCGCGTTGATCACAACATGGGATAGGGTCTGCGTCTTCTCCGCCAAGGCGCTCACTCCTGACAAATGAACGAACACGTCGCCCTGTCTCAGGGGTTCCACGATCTCGAGGAGATATTCCAGCGCGGCGCCGCCGAAGCGCCCGTCCTCTCGCGCTTCGCTCTCTGCCGTTGTGCTTAAGCTGAGACCCAGATTGGGCATGCCGTCGGATACCCGCCCGATGTACGCCCAGGGGCAGAGCAATCCATCCTGCTGGCATTCGGTGATTCCGATCACGCCGCGTCCGACCACGTGGTAGCCAGCGTCGATCGCGGCAGCGAGAGTCGAGGGTGGGCGTGGAAGATCGTCTTTCAGTCCTCGCGGCAGGGCGAATGCGGGCGGTTCGCCGCTTGCGGAGTCACGGACGCTTGATGAATAGCCGGTCTCAGCAAACAGATCTTCGAGGATCGCCCAATCGAGCCGGGAGGTGAAGGCGGCGAGCGGCGTCTCTGTGGCCGAGTGGCGCATGACCGCGAGCAGCGTGAGCGCTGTCGGCGTCTGAGCCAGTGCGCCGACGTCAACACGCACCGGTGTCGCGGCTCGGGCCTCGGCGAGAAAGCGAATATGCTGTTGGCGAATCGCTCGTGTCACGCGTTCCACTGCGTCGGCTCGTCCGGTGGTCTCGAGTGCCCAGGATTGCAGCGCCTGCAGCACCTTGTGCGCATAGAAGCGCACGTTCTGGTGGTCGTTTTCGTCGCACTCCCAGGTATTGACGCTGCCCCAGAAATGCCCGTTCATCGGGATGGTCTGCGTGCTCATCGCGGCGTCAGTCGCAGCAATCGACCGTTGCGACCGTCCTCTAGCAGCCAGAGATCACCGGCGGCGTCCTCTTCGACCTCGCGAATGCGTCTTTTCATCAGGAATCGCTCAGCCTCTTTTGCCTGGGTGCCATCGAAGATCACTCGAATCAACGCCTTCGACGATAGACCACCGATGAATCCGCTTCCTTGCCAGTCGCGGAACTTGTTGCCGCGGTAGATCGCAAAGCCGGCGGGCGAAATAGCGGGTGCCCACCACAGTGCCGGTGCCGCGAGATCGGGGCGTGTGGAATGGTCCGGAATCTCGTTGCCGTTGTAGTGATCGCCGTTGGAAACGACGGGGTAACCGTAATTTGACCCGCGCACGATGCGATTGAGTTCGTCGCCATCCTTGGGTCCCATTTCGTGCACCCACAATGTGCCGCTGGCATCGAAGGCGATCCCAAGCGGATTCCGGTGCCCGAGCGTCCAAACCTGCGCCGCGACCTCGCCCGCGTCCGCAAAGGGATTGTCTTCGGGAACGCTGCCGTCGTCGTGCAGCCGGATGATCTTGCCGAGGTTTTGTTTCAGGTCCTGCGCGGGGGTGAATGCCTGTCGCTCGCCCGACGTGATGTACAGGAATCCTTGGTTATCGAACGCGAGTCGATGTCCGAAATGCCCTCGTCCGGGCAGTTTGGGTACCTGGCGCCAGATCACCTCAAGGTGTTCGAGTTGGGCAGTTGACCCCGTGAGCACCAGACGGGCTCGCGCCACGGCGGCACCGCGCAGGTTCTCAAGCCCAGGCTCGGACCCCATTTCGGCGTAGCTGAGATAAATGATCTGATTGGTCGCAAAGCCGGGATGCACGATCACATCACCGAGGCCACCCTGTCCGCCATAGTCAACCTCAGGCAGCCCGGCGATGGGACCAAACCGCTTGCCCTTCTGGTCGACCAGGTAGAGTTTCCCTGGGCGTTCGGTAACGAGCAGACGACCGTCGGGCAGAAATGCGCTGGCCCAGGGCTCTTCGAACCGGGCTATTTCCTCGACGTCGAAAGGGGCGTCACGCAGCGGCACGGCATCCGCCTGCGTGGGGGCGGGTGCGAGCGTTGCCATCAGCGGCGCGAACATCAAGGCCAACCACGCGGACACCGGTAAGTAACCCAACGGTCGCACGCTGGGGATCACGGGGTCGATACAAGCCGTTGCCATAGGCACTCCTTGCGTCATAAGCGGGTGATTCTAGAAAGCGCGCGCGCAGCAGTCAGCAGGCTATCGGCTGGCGTTATCCACTCCCCGTGTCGCTGTGATCACTGCCGTCGTCGGCGGGGGAGTCGGTCAGTTCCGCGAGGAGTGGCGCCGTGTCCGCCGCATCGACCGGAAGGACCTCCACGCTGCGCAGCCCGCGCTCGATTGCCCGTGTGCGTCGCCCCAATTCATCGAACTTGTTGGCGGCCGCGGTGATGGATTTGCGTGTGGAATCGACCACTTCGCCGAACTTGCGAAACTCGGTCTTCACGCTGCCGAGCAAGCTCCAAACCTCCGCCGAGCGCTGCTCGATAGCCAGCGTTCTGAATCCGAGTAGCAGGCTGTTGAGTGTCGCCGAGAGCGTGGTGGGTCCTGCGAGTACGACGCGATGGTCGTTCTGCAGCGCCTCCGCAAGCCCAGGAATGCGCAGTGCTTCCGCGAATAGACCTTCCGTTGGCACGAACAGAATGGCGAAATCGGTGGTGTTCGGTGGGTGCACGTACTTTGCCGCGATCTTCCGGGCTTCTGCGCGAATCGACGCTTCAAAGGCGGCGGTCGCCTGCTGGATGACAAGCCGATCGATGGTGTCATGTGCATCGACGAGTCGCTGGTAATCCTCGACCGGATACTTCGAGTCTATCGGTAGCCACACCGGCGCATCACGATCGCGCCCCGGAAGCCGGATCGCGAATTCCACCAGATCATTGCTGCCCGGGACGGTGCGCACGTTGCGCGCGTACTGATCGGTTGTCAGTATCGAGTCGATGATGGCGCCGAGCTGCACCTCGCCCCAGGTGCCCCGGGTGCGCACGTTGCTCATGACTTTTTTCAGATCACCAACGCTGCCCGCGAGCGTCTTCATTTCACCGAGCCCCGCATGGACCTGCTCCAGCCGCTCGCTGACGAGCTTGAATCTTTCACCCAGACGCTGCTCCAGGGTGGCGTGCAGCTTCTCATCCACGGTCTGCCGCATTTCGTCGAGCTTTTTCGCGTTGTCCGTTTGTATGGTCAGCAGACGCTCGTTCAGGGTGTTGCGCAGCTGGTCGGCGGTCAGCGTCGTGCTTTGTGCGATAGCCCCGAGCTGTCGCGCCACGTCTTCCTTTAGCGTGTCGAAGCGCCCTTGCAGTGCAAGTTCAAAGCGGGCGTTGGCTTCGCCGAGCTCGCGTCGTCCAACGCGCCCTTCCTCGATGGTCTGGCCCAGTTTTTCGTCGAGCGTGCGCTGTACCGCGCTGCTGCCGAGCTGTGCGGCGGCTTTCATGTCCTCCAGGGTGCGGAACTGGCGCTCCAAATCGCCGCCGATACGCGCCAGTTCCTGCCGCGCGGCTTCGAGATGCGATTCGCTGAGCCCGAGCCGCGTTTCGAGCGCCGTCGGCAGCCGTGGGTGCGCCGAACGTAGCCAGTGCGCAATCTGCAGGATCAATATCGCGCCGCCCAGTGCGAGCATAAGCGTGGTCGGCAAGTCGAACATGATCGAAGGCTCCTCGAGAACACGGCGCATTGGTGCCAGGGAGAGAGGTTCAGGGGATCGCGATCTGCGCGATCGGAAAAGGTTAGCAGAAACGCGCGGCTCTTGAGTCCCGGAGGGAACATTGGTTAACTCCGAGGCACAACCTTCACGCGTGAACCTTGATCGGGGCGACGCGTCGCATACGGCGCATGAGCCGATCGGATCAAGGCACTATCCAGGAGCCAGGAATGAGCGAAGAGCAGGGCAGTGCGGGCGAGCCGCGGATACCGTATCAGCCGGTTGTGCCGAAGACGCTTGACGAGATCAACCTGCTGAGCGTGGATCTGCAGAACTGTCCCTACCATGCCTACTCGAAACTACGCGAGGAAGCACCCGTCTGGCAGGATCCGCGCACTGGCTTTTTTGTTGTCACGCGCTTCGATGACCTGCGCGACATCCTGTTGAACACGACGGATTACAACAACAGCGCGCGCGGTGGGCAGGGTGGCGCACGTGAGGCGCTGGGCTCCGAGCGGCAGCAGCGCATGCGGGAGCTCTATGAAACCCGTGGTTGGCTGCCGGCTCCGACGCTTGCGGGCAGGGATGATCCCAACCACAAGCAGATGCGCGCCATGTTCAACGAGGCGTTCCGTCCGAAGAAGATCGAGGCGATGGACCCCTTCGTGCGCGATACCGCCTACGGGCTTATCGACGCTTTTATCGACGCCGGACACTGCGACTGGATGAAGCAGATGGCCGTACCGCTGCCGCTTATCGTCATTGGTCGGCAGATGGGTGTTCCTGAATCGGACATCTGGCGCATCAAGGCTTGGACCGACGCATGGGTGCAGCGTCTCGGCATGATGCAAACCGAAGAGGAAGAGCGCTGGTCGGTCGAGATGGAGATCGAGGCTCAGCACTATTTTCAGCCGATCTTCGAACGTCTGCGCCGAGAGCCCGACGACACGCTGCTCTCCGAAATGGTGAATCGCGTCATCCCCGAATGGGGGCGCGCGCTCAACGACAATGAGCTGCACGCAGAAATGATGGCGGACACCTTCGTCGGCGGTTCGGAGACCAGCACCAATGCGATCGCCTATGGGGTGAAGCTCCTGATCGAAAACCCTGATGTCTGGGCGCGTCTCAA
This sequence comes from Pseudomonadales bacterium, assembly GCA_049454295.1. Lineage (GTDB taxonomy): Bacteria > Pseudomonadota > Gammaproteobacteria > Pseudomonadales > Azotimanducaceae > UBA7803. Next base: position 1,014 of record JBMTYG010000143.1, on the reverse strand, counting down.
AGAAGATTCTGAGCGTCACCTGCGCACCTTCATCGAGGAAGTGCTGCGTCTCGAAGGTCCGGTGCAGGGGCTCTTCCGCTGGGCGAGCACTGATCTCGAGCTGCACGGCGTCCGGATTCCCAAGGGCGCGATGCTCAACATTCGTTATGCCGCTGCCAACCGGGATGAGCGTGAGTTCGAATGTCCGGAGAAACTGGATCTGGATCGCGACAAGCCAGGTCGACATCTCGCCTTCGGCTCCGGAATCCATCACTGTCTGGGCGCGCCGCTGGCGCGACGGGAACTGTACTGGGCTTTCAAAGCGCTAACGGACCGCGTCGATGAGCTCTGGTTCGCGCCGGGCAAGAACGATTTCCGGGTACAGCCCAATTTCTCGCTGCGCGCGCTGCGCGAGCTTCATATTGAATTTCGTGCCAGCGGCAGTTGACGCTGGCCTTAACCTGGGGGGAACCACCATGAAGATGCTCACGTCCTATCCACTCTTTCAGTACGCGTACTATGTGAACGACATCGAGGCCACCATTCACAAGTGGGCTAAGGTCTTCGGCGCAGGACCGTTCGTCGTGGTGCCGCACCATAAGACCGATGAGTTCATGTATCGGGGCACGGATACGGAGGCCGATGTGTCCTATGCCTTCGGCTATCTGGGCGATGACATGATCCAGTTTATCCAGCAGCACGATGACAAACCGTCCATTTACCGCGATATGTATGCGGCTGGGCAGGAGGGCTATCACCACGTTGGAATTCTTGTGAACGATTACCAGGGCGAGCGCAAGCGTCTGCTGGATATGGGATTCACCCTTGCTTGCGAGCTGTGGGCTGACGACGTCAATGCTGGGTACTTCGACACGCGCTCGGTCAATGGCGGTTTCACAGAGATCCACGGCGACCCGCCGCACATTCTCTCGACCTTTGCCGGCTGGAAGCGGGCACACGAGTTGTTCCGCCCGGGGGATAACCCGATTATGCCGCGGGGCTGAGTTCGGCAGAAACGGCGCGACCGCGAAGCGG
>JBMTYG010000142.1:0-7406 GCA_049454295.1 Pseudomonadales bacterium | reverse complement strand
AGCTTGACCACCGTCTCGTCGTCAATCCGAAATACTTCACCAAAGACACCTTCGGCTAAGTATTCGAGCCCGTCGGCGGAGATCTCACGCAGCTTTTCCCTGACATCCATCATCCGGGTGAGTCCTGTGAGCTCTAGCACGCGCCAGACGTCCGGCTGAACGTTTTTCAGCGAGACTCTGCCGCCGATCGACGTGAATCGCTTATGCGCGGTCAGAATTTCTCGGATGCCGCCGCTGGAGACGAACGAGCAGTCATCCAGATCGAGGGTTAGCGAGCGCATGTCGGTTTCGGCAGCCAACGCCGTCGCGAGGTCTGGCGCAGCGCTGGCATCGAGTCGCCCGCTGATCTCAAGCTCAACGTGGTCATCGGTCCGATGTTTTCGGATATTGATCATGATCGGTGCGACTTCCAGGTTGTGCAGGTGTTGTTCGGGCAGTCTATGGATTCGGTCCGGTGACACGCAATCAGAAAGTCGGTTTGAAGTCATAGTTTGAAGTCATAGAGGAAACGATCATTTCGGCCAAAAATCGAAAGCGTCGGTGCTGCCCGCGTGCCCCATCGGGACATTCCCCTGCAAACAGTAATGCGAGCGGACGGGTGCCTGCTCGATATAGACTGCAGGCTTAAGCTTTAAGGTTTGCCCCTCCATAGCATTTGTTACGGACCAACTTCAGGAGCCACTCTGATGAAAAAACCTTTGGTGATGAGTGCCGAACAATCCCCGAAGCCGTTAAATGTTGGTGGGTTCGACATCGCGGTTCTTGCATCGGTTGAACAGACCGGTGGTTATGAGCTGTTCCGCATGTCTGGACCCGAGGGCACGGGCCCCGGCCCCCACCACCATGCGTGGGATGAGTCGTTCTTCGTACTGACGGGTGCGTTACACTGCGGCGTCGACGGCATCGATACCTTAGCCACTGCGGGCACGCTGATCCATGTCCCGGGCGGAACTACCCACTGGTTCAAGTTCGCTTCGGGCGGCGGTGAGATTTTTACGATCACTTCTGCCGGCAATGCGTCGAAAATGTTCGAGGCATTTCACAAGGGTATCAACTGGGCGGACCCGGATCGACGAGCGCTTGTCGAGCTTGCCGCGAGTTACGGTCAAACGGTTGTTACTGAGCCTCAGTCTTAAGTCGGGAGCACCTGTCTAGATGGCTTTGACCCGGGGTTCGATGTGCTGACGAGCGCCTACTTCGCTCAGGACAACCCGCGAAACGGGGTGGTGATCAAACAGGTGGCGCAAGATATCGCTCTCGCACAACCACCCGCTCGCGCGCTCTTTATCCGGACGCCCACGACCGGCGGATGGCTTGAGCAGACTCAGCTCCCGGTGGAAACCAGAATTACCCGCGCCTATTACGCGGTGAGCCATCAGCATCCTTCAGAGCCGTTTCCCTCGCGCGATGAATTTCTGAGTGCGATGCAAGAGAAAGTGGCGTCGGGTGAATTGTTCGATCTGATCCTCGTGGATTTTTACCACGAGTACGATCACAGCGTGACTGACTTCGAACTGTGTTGGTCGCTGCTGTCGCCTGATGGCGTGCTGATCGCCCATGACTGTGCGCCTACCTACCCGGAGTTTGCAGCGCCGGTTTTTATCAAGGGCTCGTGGGGCGGCACCACGTATGCTGCACTGATGACGCTGTCGTTGCGGCACCCGGGGCTCGCAATCACCGTGCTGGATACGGATACCGGCATCGGCATCCTTCGCCAGCGGGGGGCTGCTGTCTGGCAGAAAAGACTGCCCGCCGTGGAGCGCAATGAGTCTCTCCTGACCGAGTTTCAGGCGCTTGTTGACGCTCGGCGATTTGCAGAAGCCTACCGGTTCTTCAGAAAACACGGCGCGGTGCTCGCAGATCTAAGGACCAACCGCAAACACTTGCTGATGCGCCGCCTGCGCCCACTCAAGCGGCGGATTTACAGCGCTTTGGGTATGACGCCTAAGCATTCGGTTCAGACCACCTCCGCTCTGTGAAACGTATCGTTATCATCGGCGGCGGCTACGCGGGAACGGCTCTGGCACGGGGTTTAGATCGAAGCGCAGACGTCGTTCTCGTCGAGCCACGTGACCGCTTCGTACACAACGTCGCTGCTATCAGGGCTGTGGCAGATCCATCGATATTCGATCGCGCGGCGTTTGCCTATGACCGTCTGCTGCATCGGGGGAGAGTCATTCGAGAGCGCGCAACGGCTGTGACGGGTCTATCCGTCACGCTCTCAAACGGTGACGCGCTCGAGTCGGATATGGTGGTCGTTGCGACAGGGTCACGCTACGCCAAACCGTTCAAGCCGGCCACCGATAACACAGAGGACCTGCGTGCGGCGATCGAGGAAGCCCACTGGCGCGCCAGCGCCGCAGAGTCCATTGCCATTGTGGGCGCGGGCGCGGTGGGAACTGAACTCGCGGGTGAACTGGCCGCTGGGCTTCCCGGTCGCAAGATTCATTTGATCAATGCGGCGCAAACGCTGTTCCCCGGCTACGGACCCTCCCTTGGACGCAAGCTCGCGAGTCAGCTCCAGTCGCTGGGGGTAAGGGTGCTCTCCGGTGCGCTCGTCCGTGATCCTGTCAGCATGAGCGAGCCTTATGCCGGCACGCTTGAACTGTCCAACGGATCTACGTTAGACGCCGATCTTGTCTTTCCGGTCATGGGTTCTACGCCGCTCTCAAACCTGCTTCAGGCGCTGCCGGATGTTCGGATTGACGCGTCGGGGCGCGCGCTGGTTGACGGGTGGCTTCGGCCATCCTCCGCGCATCCTTCATTGTTTGCGCTGGGTGATGCGGCTTCGACCGGTGATGCCATGACGGTGGTTGCAGTCATGCGGCAGGCGCCCTGGCTGCAGAAGACCGTGAAGGCAGTCCTGGACGGAAAAGGGGTCGAAGATCTACCGCGCTATGCCCCCTGGCCGCTTGCGCCAATTTTGCTCCCTCTCGGCCCGAAGCATGGTGCGAGCGCTCTGCCCGTAACCAGCGGAGGGCTTGCCGTTGGCGCATTGGTCACGTCGATGATCAAGGGTAAGACTCTCTTCATCCCGCGTTATCGCAAGGAATTCGGCTACGCCTGACAAGACCTCACGGGCTTGCGAGTCGCCTCCTTCCCTTGCAGGGGGCCCGGGGTCTCTGCGTCTGGATTTTCGCCGGGCTGCGCGGAGCACAGTCTGTGAGCGCAGTCATTGCTCGATCGATGCCATGAGTGCGTCATCAAAGATGGCGACGGCGCGGGTCCAGCCGGCTGATGCTCCGCGAATCTTGTGTGGAAAGCATGAGACGAAAAATCCGTCGCCGGGCAGGGACTCCAGGTTGTGCAGCTTCTCGATGTGGCAGTAACCGATATCGCGTCCCGCCTTGTGCCCTTCCCAGATTAATGAGGCGTCGCGCGATGTTGCATACTTTTCAGCGGTGTGAACAAACGGCGCGTCCCAGCTCCACGCATCCGTGCCTGTCAGTCGAACACCGCGCTCGAGCAAATACAGGGTGGCGTCATAGCCCATGCCGCAGCCCGCGGACACGTAGTCCGGCTGCCCATAACGAACGCCTGCTCGGGTGTTGATGATGACGATCTCAAGGGGGCGCAGGGTGTGCCCGATCCGCGCGAGCTCTTGCTCGACATCCGCGGCGGTGACGACATAGCCGTCCTCGAAGCGTCGGAAATCCAGTTTCACACCGGGCTGAAAACACCAGTCGAGGGGTATTTCATGAATCGCGAGTGCCGGTTTGCGCTCGCCGAGTTTTGCATCTTGAGTGCTGTGGAAGTGCCAGGGCGCATCCAGATGCGTGCCGTTGTGCGTGGACAGGCTGACCTGCTCAACCGCCCAGCCCTCACCGTCCGGCAGATCTTCCTTGCGCAACCCGGGAAAGAACGGCTCGATCTGCGCGAACGTGTTCTCGTGCGTAAAGTACCGAATCTTGGGTGCCATGCCGGGCGGGTCGGATGGAACCTCGTTCTCGAGAAAAATCGACAGGTCGACAAGTCTCCGTGGCATGACAGCCCTCCTGATGCTTGCCCGACTGTCGCCCCAGCCCCCGTGCGAGTCAAGCGCGTTCACTCGGCGCGCTGGCGCACCGAGATGTTACGGCCCATGCGCGAGATCACTGGCGGAGAGCACGTGTGCGACTATGTCAGCGCCATGGGTGTCTTGCGGAAAGTGACCCGCATTCACCTCGTGCCAGGTGGAATGCGGGATCAAGCGATGCCACTGTTTTCCCCAAGATAGCGTGAAGACTGGGTCATTGACGCCCCAGACGAAGTGGACCGGAAGTTGGGTTGCATTGACCCATGCATAGTGCTGTCGCTGTTGTTCAGCATTGCCGGAAACAGGATCATGGATGGGAATGCACAGGGGGAATCGGCGCGGCCCCGCGACGCCGCTCTCTCCAAGCCCCGCGAATGGGGCATCGTAAGCACGCTGTATTACCCGCGCCTCAGGCGAAAGAACCGGCTCGGACCCTGACAGTATCGCAAACAGACTGTCCTTCGGGGATACGCGACCCGTAGATAGCGCCATCAGCGTGCCCCAGTTAAAGCGGCTAGGTATGTTATTGCGAAACAGACCGCCCGGTTGATTTTGCTCAATCCACTGCAAAATGCCGGTCGAATATTCATAGCCCGCGTGATCAAGCCACGTGTTCATGATGACAAGACGGTCGAAACGTTCAGGCATCGCGGCGTATTGCGCGAGACCGGTCGGTCCGCCCCAGTCCTGGACAAAGAGAGTGATCTGGCGCAGATCGAGAGCGTTGATCAGCTGGGTCAGATTATTTGTGTGGCGTTCGATGTTATACCAGTTTGGATCCGTCACCTTGTCGCTTCGCCCAAACCCGACGTGGTCGGGGGCGATGCAACGAAAGCCGGCTGCGAGCAGCGGTGGGATCATGTGACGATAGAGGTAGCTCCAGGTCGGCATGCCATGCAGCAGCAGGGCGACGGGGGCGTTTCTGGGGCCTTCGTCCAAATAGTGCATGCGCAGTCCGCTGATATCGGTGTTCAGCTCAAGGTAGTGCGGTGCAAACGGAAACGCGGGCAGCGACTCGAAATTGGTCTCGGGAGTGCGGATCACTGAACGGTTAGGCATAGCGTGTTTTGCCTTGCAGCCAGGCGGTGGAACTGGGAGTGGTCGAGCAAAAGCGGCTCCCCTAGAAGTTGATCGTCGCCCGCAGCGCGTTAATCGCGAGTCCGGTCAGACAGAGCGTCGACAACAAGAACAGGGCGAAACGGACCGGAACGGAGTTCACGAGTGATTGCCAGAGACTGTGGGCAATCCGTAGCAGGACGTAGCCCCATGCGAGCAGCAGGTTGATCCCATCACCCGCTTCGGCCAGAACCAGGATCATGATCGTCGCGTAAAAGAGAGTGGGCTGCTCCATCAGGTGGGTGTAATTGTGTGACTTCCAGTTGACCTGGGGAGGCAGCACGTTCTCGAGATCTTGTCCGCGCCCGCCGGGTTGCGCTGTTCCGAGATCGATACCGCTACGGGACATGGCCGGAAACCGTGTTCCTGCCATCCAGAAAAGCATGATCAATGACCACGCCACCAGCACGGCAGCGGGCGCGAGAAGGGGTGCACTCATGATGTTCTCCCTGACTGTGAGCCCCGACAGTGTATCTCGTCGCTGAGGGAATAGTTTTCCCGCGCTGCCGGATTTGGGAGACTCCAACTATCTCGATCAGTGATGAGGTCGCCCGTGCTTACCTTTGCAGATCCCCTGCGCCGTGCTCTTCAGATTGGTGCCGACCAGATTGCCGTAATCGATGGCGCCCGGCGCTTCACCTTCCGTGAGTTTAACGCGCGATGCGAGCGCCTTGCCGGTGGCCTTTATGGTCTAGGACTTGAACCGGGCGATCGTGTGGCGATCCTGGCTGCGAATAGTCACGCCTATCTTGAGACCTACGTGGCGGTACCCGCGTCGGGGTTGGTTGTGGTGCCGCTTAACACCCGTCATGCAGAGCCCGAGCTGCGCTATGCGTTGGAAGACTCTGGCGCCGCTGTGCTTTTGACCGATCGAGATGCGGGGAGTCTGGCGGCGTCGGTTGGGCGGGTCATTCGCCTCGATGCCGAGTACGAGCAGCTGCTGGAGCAGGCCACACCGCGTCCGCTAAATCAGGATCTGGATGAGGCGTCGCTGGCTGGCTTGTTCTACACCGGGGGAACGACGGGTCAGTCCAAGGGCGTCATGCTCACGCACCGAAACCTGATTGCCAACACTTACCACTGGCTGACGTCCGCCCCGCAGGACAGCGACGATGTGGCGCTCGTGATGGCGCCACTATTTCATGCGGCAGGGTCTAACGGGGTGCTTGCTTCGATTTGGAGCGGCGGTGCACAGGTCACGCTGGGCGCTTTCGATCCTGCGGCTGCTCTCGACCTGATCGAGACCCATCGTGTGACCCTGACTCTTGGCGTTCCGACCATGCTGTCTGCCATCGCAGAGGAGCACAGCGCACGACCGCGCAGAGTCGACTCCGTGCGGGTGATCGCCCACGGCGGTTCGCCTATCGCGACTGAGGTCGTGCGCCGCACTGTCACGGCATTTCCGGGCGCAGAGATGGTTCACGTCTATGGTGCGACGGAGCTATCGCCACTGACCACGACGCTTCGCCATGAGGAGCGTTGGCTTGATTCGGAACGCGCGCGCTCCTGTGGCCAGGCAATCATGGGTAGTGATGTGCGCATCCTGGATGGCGAGGGCAAGGAAGTGGCTCCGCGGCAGGTCGGGGAAGTCGTCGTGCGGGGGCCCCATGTCATGCGCGGTTATTGGAACAAGCCGGAGCAAACTGCCCGAGTGCTCAAAGACGGAGCCTATTGGACCGGTGATCTTGGCTTTATGGATGAGCGCGGGTTCGTGTATCTGGTCGATCGAAGCAAGGATATGATCGTCTCCGGTGGCGAAAATGTGTATTGCACCGAAGTGGAAGAAGTGTTGTACCAGCACCCCGCTGTACTCGAGGCAGCCGCATTTGGCATCCCCGACGAAAAATGGGGTGAGGCTGTTCATGCCGTTGTCGTACCGCGCGCTGAACACGGTAACGTCGATCCTGCGGATATTATCGGCTTCTGCCGCGAACGCATCGCCGGTTACAAGGTGCCGAAAGCGATTGATATCCGGCAGGAGGCGCTGCCTAAATCCGGCCCAGGCAAAATTTTGAAACGCGAGCTGCGAGCACCGTTCTGGGAAGGCAAGGATCGCGGGGTCAACTGAGTCCCACATCTCATCAAGCGTCGGCAGGGAGCGCGATGGCCATTCTCAATGTCGGCTCGTTCATGGTGGACCATGTCTACCAGGTGCCGCATTTTTTGCGCCCCGGCGAGACACTACCCGCCACTGACTATGGCGTTTTTGCCGGTGGGAAGGGATTTAATCAGACTATTGCGCTTGCGCGGGCCGGCGTCGCGGTGGTGCATGCCG
>JBMTYG010000141.1:0-7464 GCA_049454295.1 Pseudomonadales bacterium | reverse complement strand
CGCCTGGAGGTCCTTCAGCTGGGTACCCAGACTCTGGCGCGTGATACCCATCATGTCGGCGATATCGGTCTGCGAGAACCGAAGGTCAACCGTGCTGCCGGCATCGGCGATTGGCCCACGAAGCGCCATCAGAGTCAGCAGCACGTTCGCCACGCGCCCCCTCGGCGGGAGGGTCGCCTGGGCACCCAGGAAGCGGTACAGCAGGCGCGCACGCCCCGAGAGATCCATCAGCAAGCCGAGCGCGAGATCGCTGTTGGCGCGGATCGCCTCGATGAGCGTCTCCCGGGGCACGAGGATCACGCTCGAATCGCAGCAGGCGCGGGTGGGGTAGAGGGCAGGCTGCAAATCGAGCGCGGCGACGATGACGAAGGTCTGCGCGCGGCTCAGCCGAGAAAGCACATGCCTGCGGCCGGTGTGCCCCGTGATGCTGAGCTCCAGTTCGCCCTCGTGGAGGATCATCATATGCGCAAGAGCGCGGCCCTGCTCGGCGACGGGCTCGCCTTCACGCACCCGCACCAGACGCGCAGCACTGACGAGTATCTCCAGCCACTCGGCCGAAAGCCCGGCAAGCGGACGAAGCAGCTTCAGCGTGTCGAGCACATCCTGTCGGGGACCCATGCTTCAGACTACCTCCGTAACCTGCGGGCAGACAACGCCCCAACCCGGCGCCTAGCCCAATCGGAGTCGATGGTCACGGTCGCAATCGCAAACCCGCGATAGATGGGCCACGCGCATGCTCACGCCGCAATCCGGACTGGCATGCTGCTGAAACCATGGAACAAGCAGGAACTGATCCGCTCGGGCTCGCCGTCGAGTTCGATGACTGGAAACCGTTTGAGAATTTCTTCCCAAAGAATCCGTAGCTGCATCTCCGCGAGGCGGTTGCCAAGACAGCGGTGAATACCAAAACCAAACGCCAGATGGTGCCGCGCGTTCGGCCGATCGATGATGAACGACTCAGGGTCGGGAATAACGTCTGGGTCCCTGTTACCGGACAGATACCACATCATGACTCGATCACCGGCATGGATGCGCTGCCCGTGCAGATCCACATCCTCCGTCGCGGTACGTCCCATGTAGGCGAGCGGCGTCTGCCAGCGAATAATCTCGGGCACCATGTTGGTGACAAGCCCAGGGTTTGCCCGCAGCTTCGCGTACTGATCGGGAAAGCGATTGAGCGCAAGCAGACCCCCGCTGATGGAATTACGCGTGGTGTCATTACCACCGGTAATGAGCAAGACCAGATTCCCGACGAACTCCCGCGGTCCCATGTTCCTGGTACCCTCGCCGTGAGCGAGCATGGAAATCAGATCGAAGCCGGGTTCTGGCGCATCAACACGCTCGTTCCAAAGCGCGATGAAGTACTCGCCAACGTCTGCCAGCGTGTTATAGAACACATCGGGCGACGGGACGATCTCCGGATTGTCCGGATTGGAAAGAATGTCCGACCAAGCGACAAGTTTGGTCCGCTCTTCAACCGGCAACCCGAGTAAGGTCGCGAGCATCTGCCCAGTCAGATTTTTGGCAACATGCTCGACCCAGTCGAAGGTTTCGCCACAGGGTAGCCCATCCAGGATGTCTGCGGCCCGCGCACGGATGACCTCCTGCAATTCGGCAAGCTTGCCGGGTGCAAACCGGGGAGCGACCGCCGCTCGCTGTGCGTCGTGTCGCGGCGAATCCATCTGAATGAACATCGGGATGTATTCACCCGATTCCGCCGAGCCCGTGATCGCCACCCCGCCAGTGCGCGAATCGGATGAGAAACGGCGATGGTCCGTATCAACCGCCATAATGTCGTTGAAACGCGTGATCGACCAATACGGTCCGTACTGACTGTGCGCGCAATAATGAACCGGCGCTTCCTCGCGAAGTCGCTTGAAGTACGGTCCCACCAAATCGAACTTGAAGAGCTGCGGGTTAGCGACATTGATCGACTCGAGCGGAAGCGAGTACGGGTCGGTCGCGGGGTCCACGGGATCCCGACGTCGCAAACGGCTCGTGTAGTGGGCACCAACGTACCGCGCAGCCTTTGCACGATAGTCACTGTACGCATCGATGGGTTGCTTCACGACGGCGTCTCGGGTTGCACGCAGGGGAGATTACTCCTGCATTCCGGTTGAGGTAAGGTCGTGCTCGGCTCGGTCCTCAAGGTCGACTCACAGCGGCTCTGAATAAAAGCCATGCACTCGGTCCCACCCCACCTGGGGCGACACCGCACTCTTTAGAGACATCGTTTCAATGCTGACGATCATCTGCCCCGTGTGTCGGGCACCCCTCGCGCGGGAGGAGAGGCGCTGGGCTTGCCTCAGTGGCCACGACTTCGACGTGGCACGGGAGGGCTATGTCAATCTACTGCCCGTGCAGCACAGGAAAAGCCGAGAACCGGGCGATGCAGAGGCGATGGTCCGAGCGAGACGCGACTTTTTGTCCACGGGCCATTACCAGCCCCTTCGCGATACGGTTCTCTCCTTGTTACGAGAACTCGCGCCGGCCAGCCTGCTCGATATCGGCTGTGGCGAGGGGTACTACACCGAGGCCATGGCGACGGTGGTACCTCAGGTCATCGGTCTCGATATCGCCAAGCCGGCGATACGGCTCGCCGCGCGCAGGTGCAAGGGTCCGATCTGGCTCGTCGCGGGCGGCGCGCGGCTACCCGTGGGAGATGCCTCGGTGGACATGATCACCAGTCTCTTCAGTCCTTTGCCAGTCGAAGAGATGGCACGCGTTCTAACACCCAAGGGGCTTTTGCTCGTGGTCACCCCGGCGCCCTTGCATCTCGCCAGCGTGCGCGAAGCTTTGTTTGATCGGGTAATAGCCCATGAGCCGGAGAAGTTTTTGCGCGCACTGTCACCGCAATTCATCTGCGCAAACAGGATAGATATCACGTTTGAGCTAACCTTATCCCAAGCCGCACTGCGGCAGTTGTTGTTGATGACACCCTACGTGTGGCGAGCGCGCGCTGAGCGCCGCGCCGCCCTCGAGGCTCGCCCTGCGCTCGAGACCGCGGCCGCTTTCACGCTCTTCGTGCTGCGAAAAGCCGCCGCCATCTAGGTCTCTCACGCAGCAGATCGGAAGCCCCTGAGTACGTGGCGTCGCTGACGCCGGCATGCCCGCTCGAGCTCTGATCAGGAGAAGATTCATGCTGAGATTGAGACCGGCGACAGGACTGGTCGCCGCTCTGCTTTTTGCACCTCTGCCAGGTTTCGCGGAGACCGTCTCGCTCGAACGCGCCGTTGAGCTGGCAAGCATCAATGCCCCACGCCTGCTCGCAAGCGAGGCAGCCGTCAGTGCCGCCAGCGCGGCTCGCTTGCAGGCAGAGGCGCGGCCCACTCCGAGCCTGACGATGACCGCAGAAAACTTTGCCGGCAGCGGTCGCTACGACGTCTGGACGCAGTCCGAAATCACCGCGAGCTACGCACAAACCCTCGAACGCGGGCGCAAGCGCGAGGCTCGGATCGCTCTCGCCGAAAGAGACATTGGCGTGGCTGCCGCAACCGCACAGGTCATCCGGTTGAATTTGGCGGCGCAGGTTGAGCGCGCCTATTACGACGTCGTAATCGCCGATGAGGTTGCGACAACCGCAAAGCAGCGCCTCAAGACCGAGAGCGAACTTCAAGAGGAAGCTCTGCGCCGGGTGCGGGGCTACAAGGATCCGCTCTTCGTCGAAACGCAGGCAGCGGCACGGGTCGCCGAAGCCAAAGTATTGCTGGAGGCCGCGCAGCGCAGCCAAATCAACGCACGACAGGTGCTCGCATCCTTCTGGGGCGGCTCCGGCGACGGACTGGAGGTCAGCGGTGATGTGCTGATAGACAAGGACGCGCCCACAACCATTGCGCCAGCTGATGAGGCGTTTGAGGAAGCGAGAATCGCTCGTGCAGCCGCAGCGGTTGAACTCGAACAATCGCGCCGAGTGCAGGATTACACGCTGTCGAGTGGTCTTCGGTATTTGAAAGAGACCGATGATGTCGCCGTTGTCTTTGGCATCACCGTACCGATTGGGCGTTTCAACCAGAACCACGGCAACATCAAACGCGCTGAGGCTGAGCGTCTGCAGCTTGAGCTTGAAGCGCAGAGCGACCGGCTGGAGCGGCTGCGCCGTCTCGCCGTCCTCAAATCCGACGCAGATTCCGCTCTGATGCGAGCCCAAGCGATTAAGACCGAGATACTGCCTAAAGCAACCCAAGCGCTCGAGCAGGTTCGCGAGGGCTACCGGCGCGGGGGATTCACCTTCAGCGACATGCAGGGGGCTGCCGATGCTGTGATCGAAGCCCAGCAAGCGTGGATCGCCGAAGCCCATCGCTTGAGCGATCTTCAGACCGAAATCGACCGGCTGTCCGGGCGCTTTGAAGCATTTGGATCTGGGGAGCCTGCGGGCTCGAGGGAGCCTGCGGGCTCAAAGGAGCCCGCTCTATGACTCTTGTCAACAGAATAACGCACGGCATCGCGGTCCTGGTCGCAATGATATCACTCGCGGCTTGTGACGATTCTTCCAAGCATTCCGATGAGCATGCCACGCACGCCGCAGAGCACGCCGGGACGCCAGACGTCGAAAAGGGGCCTCACAACGGCCGACTGCTCCGCGCCGGCGACCTTGCTCTCGAGATCACCGTTTACGAGGACGGCGTGCCCCCCATGTTCCGCGTCTTTCCGACTATGAGCGGCAAAGCGCTCGACCCCAAAAGGGTCGATCTGACGATGACGCTGCGCCGACTTGACGGAGAGGTCAACGTGTTCCGCTTCGCGCCCAACGGCGAATCGCTTGACGGCGAAGGGGTTGTCGTCGAGCCGCACAGCTTCGATGTCGAGGTCGACGCCGTCGTCGAGGGCAAACGCCACGAGTGGCGCTACGCGAGCCCCGAAGGACAGACCGCCATTCCCACCGCGACAGCTAAGGCGAACGGTATCGTCAACGAAACCGCAGGTCCCGCCACCATCGATGAAACCCGCGAGCTTTACGGCACGGTTCAGCTTGCAAGCGCAGCTCGCTCAGAAATCCGCGCGCAGTTTCCCGGGCGCGTGGTCGCCGTCATGAAAAACGTGGGTGATCCTGTTCGCAGCGGTGACCTGCTCGCCCGTATCGAATCCAGCGAGAGCCTGCAGGTTTACCCCGTGTACGCGACGGCGGGCGGTGTCGTTGCCGAACGCCATGGCAACCCAGGGGATGTCACCAGCGATCGACCGCTTTATGTGATCACGGATCTGACGCAGACAACCGTGGCATTCAATGTCTTTCCAAGAGATCTCGCGGTAGTGCGTCCCGGGCAGCAGGTCTCGATTAAAACCGCTGACGGCGAGCACGTCGCCACATCGACACTCGGTGATTACCTGCCGGACGCCAACACAGCCGCGGGCACGGCGCTCTTGCGAGCGAGTCTGCCCAATCAGGATCTGCGCTATCGTCCGGGCATGGCGATGCGCGGCGAGGTTACCGTGAGTTCTGTGCTGGTGCCGCTCGCCGTGCGCACGGAAGCGCTGCAACCCTTTCGCGATTTCACCGTCGTGTTCGCGAACTTCGGCGATGTGTACGAGGTGCGCATGCTCGAATTGGGTCGCCGCTCCGGGACGTGGACCGAAGTTACCGGCGGGCTCAAACCCGGCACCCGCTATGCAGCCGAGGGCGCCTTCCTCATTCGCGCGGACATCGAGAAGTCCGGCGCCAGCCATGATCACTGATCAAAGAAGGCGTTGATCCATGCTCGCGCGCATCATTCGTTTTTCCATTCGCCAGCGCTGGCTCGTGCTGACACTGGTCGGCCTGCTCGCCGTGCTTGGTGTCTCAAGCGCGATGCGGCTACCAATCGACGCTGTTCCCGACATCACCAATGTCCAGGTTCAGATCAACACAGAAGCCGAAGGCTACTCGCCGCTCGAGGCGGAACAGCGCGTGACGTTTCCGGTCGAGACCGCGATCGCGGGTATTCCCGGACTCGATTACACGCGCTCCGTCTCGCGCTACGGACTCAGTCAGGTGACGGTGGTGTTCGAGGATGGCACGGACATCTATTTCGCCCGACAACTGGTGAACGAACGCATTCAGTCGGTGAGGTCGCGGCTTCCCCCGGGTATCGAGCCGACACTGGGGCCCATTGCCACCGGGCTTGGCGAGATCTTCATGTACTCGGTCGAACCGAAGCCCGGCGCCAGAAAGCCGGACGGCACTGAGTGGAGCCCGACAGATTTACGCACGCTGAATGACTGGGTGGTCCGGCCGCAACTGCGCACCCTGGCGGGCGTTGCCGAAGTGAATTCCATTGGCGGCTACCCACGCCAGTACCACGTTACGCCGGACGTTGGCCGGCTTGCCGCGATGAGCATTCCCCTGAACCAGGTCGTCGAGGCGCTCGAGGCCAACAATGCCAATCGCGGGGCAGGCTATGTCGAGCGCGCCGGCGAGCAGATTCTGATCCGCGTGCCCGGCCAGGCCGCGAACGAGACCGACCTGTCGCAGATCACCGTGGCGGTCCGCGGCGGCGTGCCTATCCGCGTCGGCGACATTGCCGAGGTCGTCATCGGGTCTGAGCTGCGCACAGGCGCCGCGACCCAGAACGGCAGGGAAATCGTGCTGGGAACGATCTTCATGCTGACGGGTGAGAATCCAAGAATCGTCGCCCAGTCGGCGGCCGAGCGCCTTGAACAGATTCAGGCATCCCTACCGTCCGGCGTGATCGTGCAAACGCTCTACGACCGCACCAAGCTGGTAGATCGCACGATCGCGACGGTCGAGAAGAATCTGGTGGAAGGCGCCATCCTGGTCATTGCCGTGCTGTTTCTGCTGCTCGGCAACATCCGCGCTGCGCTGATCACCGCGGCGGTTATCCCGTTCTCGATGCTGATGACACTGACCGGCATGGTTCAGGGTCGGGTTTCCGCGAATCTGATGAGCCTCGGCGCGCTCGATTTCGGGTTGATCGTGGACGGCGCCGTAATCATCACGGAAAACTGCCTGCGGCGGCTTGGCGAAGCCCAGCAGCGCGCGGGACGTTTGCTGCATCAGGATGAGCGCTTCGCGGTGGTTGCCGAGGCGAGCACGGAAGTGATACGCCCCAGCCTGATCGGCATCGTGATCATCACGGTGGTGTATCTGCCGATCCTTGCGCTGACCGGCATCGAGGGAAAGATGTTCCATCCCATGGCCATCACCGTGGTACTCGCCCTCACCGCCGCCATGCTGCTGTCGCTGACGTTCGTACCCGCGGCCGTGGCCCTGTTTGTGACCAGCAAGGTTCAGGAGCGCGAGAGCCGCGGGATGGGCTGGCTCAAGACACGCTATGCGCTCGTGCTCGACGCGGTCATGGTGCGCGGTCGTCGAGTGACTGCGGCGGCAGTTGCTCTCGTGGCGGTCAGCGCTGTGGGGGCATCCCAACTTGGATCAGAATTCATTCCCAATCTCGAAGAAGGGGATATCGCGCTGCACGCGCTGCGCATTCCGGGCACCAGTCTGAGCCAGGCCATCCGCATGCAGGA
>JBMTYG010000140.1:0-7545 GCA_049454295.1 Pseudomonadales bacterium | reverse complement strand
GGCCTCGACGAGCGCCGCCACCGGACCCTCGCCTACACCCCGAACCGCGCCAAGTCCGTACATCACCTGACCATCGGCGCCCGTAAAGCGGAACGCACTGCGATTGATACAGGGCGGGGCGAGCGCGAGCCCCATGCGCCGGGCTTCATCTACGAGGGTCACCACCTTGTCGATGTTCTGCATGTCAGCCGACATCGTCGCGGCCATGAATTCCGCCGGGTAATGCGTCTTCAGCCACGCGGTCTGGAACGAGATGAGCGCGTAGGTCGCGCTGTGCGACTTGTTGAACGCGTACCCTGCAAACTTCTCCATCAGGTCAAAAATATCGCCCGCGAGACTGCTGGACACCCCGCGCTCCGCGCAGCCGGAAAGAAACTGCGCGCGGACTTTCGCCATCTCTTCGGGTTTCTTCTTGCCCATGGCCCGGCGCAGCAGGTCTGCCTGTCCAAGGCTGAACCCTGCGAGCACCTGGGCGATCTGCATCACCTGCTCCTGATAGAGCATGACGCCGTAGGTCGGGGACAAGACCGGCCCGGTGTCGGGATGCGGGTATTCGACGCCCTCCCGTCCGTGCTTGCGGTTGATGTAGTCATCGACGGCGCCAGATTGGAGGGGACCCGGGCGGAACAGCGCGACTAGCGCCACGATGTCGTCGAAGCGGTCCGGCATCAAGCGCCGGATGAGATCCTTCATACCCCGCGATTCCAGCTGGAACACGCCGGTTGTCTCGGCGCTGCGCAAAAGTTCAAAGGTCCGAGCGTCGTTCATTGGCAAGCGATCAATTTGCAGCGGCTCACTGCCGACGGGGCGCGCCGCATTGATGGCGGCGACCGCCCAGTCGATGATGGTGAGGGTTTTCAAACCGAGGAAGTCGAACTTGACGAGCCCCGCAGCCTCCACGTCATCCTTGTCGAACTGGGCGACGAGCCCGCCCGACTGTTCGTCCCTATAGAGCGGCACAAAGTCCGTCAGTCTGGACGGTGCGATCACCACACCGCCTGCATGCCGACCCACGCCCCGCACTACCCCCTCAAGCCTGTACGCCATATCCATGATTTCGCCGACATCGTCGTTGTCAGCGATAAAGGCGGCGAGTTCCTTCGACTGGTCGACCGCCTTGGTGAGTGTCATGCCTACTTCGAACGGGATGAGCTTTGAGAGTTTGTCCGCAAGACCATAGGGCTTGCCCTGTACCCTAGCGACGTCACGTACGACGGCCTTCGCAGCCATGGTGCCAAACGTGATGATCTGACTGACCGCGTCGTGACCGTAGCGATCCGACACGTGCGCGATAACCCGATCGCGGCCTTCCATGCAGAAATCGATGTCAAAGTCAGGCATCGATACGCGCTCTGGGTTCAGAAATCGCTCGAACAGCAGGTCATACCGAATGGGGTCCATGTCGGTGATACCGAGCGCATACGCCACGAGCGATCCACTGCCGGATCCGCGTCCCGGCCCCACCGGAATGCCTTCGCCACGCGCCCAGGCGATGAACTCCATCACGATGAGAAAATAGCCGGCAAAACCCATCTGATTGATAACGCCGAGCTCATAGGCGAGACGATCGCGGTAGGTCGATTCGGCGTGAGTGAGCTCATCCAGTTCCGCGAGCCGCGCGAGCCGCCGGTTCAACCCTGACGTCGCCTCGAGCGCCAGATAGTCTTCAAGGGACACGCCCTCGGGCACGGGATAGTTCGGCAGGTAGTAAGTGCCTAGCGCAAGTTCAACGCTGCAGCGGCGCGCGATCTCAATCGTGTTCTCCAACGCTTCGGGAAGATCGGCGAACAGTGCCGACATCTCGGCTGCGCTTCGCAGATATTGTGTCTCGTGGTGCCTGCGCTCCCGGCGTGGATCATCAAGCGTGCGTCCGTCATGGATACAGACGCGGGTTTCGTGGGCCTCGAAGTCATCTCGCGCCAGAAAGCAGACGTCATTAGTCGCCACCACCGGCAATTCAAGGGTTGCCGCCAGCGCGACAGCGGCCTCGATATACGCCTCTTCGCCGGCCCGACCGCTACGGACAAGCTCCAGATAGAAACGATCGGGAAAGGCTGCCGCCCAGGCTTGCGCCGTTCGCTCAGCGAGCCGGGTGTCACCCTTTTGCAAGGCCAGTCCGACATCGCCGTCGCGCCCCCCCGACAGTACGATCAAACCGTCGCCGCTCGCAAAGAGGGCCTCACGACGAACCACCCCGCGGTCGGCGCCGTCGATCCAGGCACCAGACACAAGGTTCAGGAGGTTACGATACCCCTCTTGATCGAGGGCAAGCACGCCGATGCGGCAGGTTTCCCCGGGCTGAGTTTCTACACGCAGATCGGCACCGATAATCGGCTTGACCCCAGCCTCGAGACACGCGCGGTAGAACTTCACCGCAGCAAAGAGGTTACTCTGATCTGTCAGCGCCACAGCTGGCATGTCGAGCGAGGCAATGCGCTGGGCGAGCGCTTTAACCTCGATCAGCCCATCGGAAATCGAATACTCGCTGTGCACTCGCAGGTGCACGAAGCCCGGGTTCGATCGCGTCTGCGCAGCCAAATCACTCATCGTCACCTGCCGTTGACCGCTCACCGTTTGCTGGGTCTATTGCCCGCCAGTTCACCGCTACGGGATTCCCGCCGCGGGCTCCAGATCCGTGCGCCTGCAGCGCCGCACGCACGGGCCCAAAGCTCATCCGGTGCAGCGGCGTTGGCCCGAACTGCAGCAGCGCCTGACGATGCGCCACAGTGGGATAGCCTTTATGTACGTCAAACCCGTGTAACGGATAATCCCGCGCGGCCGCGCTCATCCATCGGTCTCTTGCGACCTTCGCCAGAATCGAGGCGGCACTGATCGCGGCCACCAAGCTGTCACCCCGAACAACGGCTCGCGCGGGCATATCGAGCCCGGGCAACCGGTTGCCATCCACCAGAACGAGCGCCGGTTTCGGCGATAATGCTGCCACCGCGCGCTGCATCGCGAGAAGCGTGGCGTTAAGGATATTCAACCGGTCGACTTCCTCGACGGAGGCAAAGGCTACGCCGACCGCCAGCGCACGCGCGCGAATCTCATCGGCCAGGGTGTCGCGCCGCCGCGGAGAAAGCTGCTTCGAATCCTTGAGCCCTTCGACAGGTAACGCGGGGTCAAGAATCACCGCCGCGGCAACGACCGGACCGGCAAGCGGTCCCCGCCCCGCTTCGTCCACACCGGCCGTGAGGACCGGGTCCGTCATGACCCAGGGCTGCCCTGCGCCGCGGTCACGCGCGTCTCGAGCAGATCTAGCACGGCAGAAGCCGCCGTGCGATCAGCGTCGCGCCGCAGATCCGAATGTAACAGCGAGCAGGCTTGCAGATACCCCGGGTCAAGCTGCGGCCGATCGAGCTGCTGCAGCAACGCCACGGCAAGGGCCGTCGGCGTGGCAGCGGACTGCAATAGTTCGGGCACGAGCGCTTGTCCCGCAAGAATGTTCGGCAGCGCTACGAACGGCGTTCGCACGAGCCGCCGAACCACGGCGTGGGTCACAGCACCCAGCCGGTAGGTAACCACCATCGGACAACCTAGCAGCATGGCTTCGAGCGTAGCCGTACCCGATTTGACCATCGCCGCATTGCTCGCTGTCAGCACCGCGCGAGCTTGCCCGTCGACCAGTGTGACCGAAACTTCCGGATAGCGCCGGCTCGCCGCCTGAATCCAGTCGCGTAGCTCGGGGTTGAGACAGGGAATCACAAATCGCGCTTCGGCCCGATGCTGAGCGATAAGTCGGGCGGCATCGAGCATGAGATTGGTCATGAGCCGCACTTCGCTGCGGCGGCTGCCGGGCAACAGCGCTATCACGGTGTCGTCGACCCCGAACCCGAGCTGTAGCCGACTCCGACGCCGCTCCGCACCGGCATCTCGCTGGGGATCAATGGCATCCGCGAGCGGGTGACCGACACAAATAGCGCGTAGCCCCGTGCCCGCGTAGAGCGGCGGTTCGAAGGGGAACAGCGTTAGCAAGAGATCCGCTGCCTCCGCGACTCGATGGACGCGCCCGCGACGCCAGGCATACACCGAGGGGCTGACATAGTGGACAGTGCGAACGCCACGCGCGCGCAGACGCCGTTCCAACGCGAGGTTGAAGACGTTGAAATCAATGCCCACAAAAACGTCCACTCGCTCGCGCAGGAGCCGGGTTTCTACGTCCCGGAGTAGCCGCCACAGCTCAGGCAACCGACGCAGCGGCTCGATGAATCCGTTGACGGACAGCGAATCCTGGGGGAACCAGGGCTTAAGCCCCTCGGCACACATACGCGTCCCGCCGATGCCCACAAACCGCACCGCACCACCGCGGGCTTTGATCTCGCGCATCAATCCGGCGCCCAGCCGGTCTCCAGACGCCTCTCCGGCAACCATGCCAATGACCAGTGTTCGTGCTTCAGACGTCACGCGCGTCGCCTGTGGCCCGCGGGCGGACGATACCCCACCGGGACGCCGCGACAGACGCCGCCAGCCCGGCGACTTCCGGCGACTCTGTCGCGAGCGGTGCCAGCGCCTCGAGCGCCTCGCTGATGATGCGGCGCTGACGGTAAATGATGTCATAAGCCTGACGCAGGCTCGCGATCCGGGCCGGTGTCAGACCACGCCGGCGCATGCCTTCAAGGTTAAGGCCAATGGCTCGCGCAGGATTACCACCGGCCATGACAAAGTCCGGAACGTCCTTGATCACCAGGCTCGATGCGACGATATGGGTATGCGCACCGACAGATCGATACTGAGCAACGCCCGCGTAGCCACCGAAGTTGGCGTAATCACCCACCGTCACATGCCCGGAAACGGCGGCGTAGTTGGCGAGAATCACGTGATTCCCGATCACACAATCATGCGCGACATGCACATGCGGCATGAACAAACAATGATTGCCGATGACGGTGCGCCCGCGATCCTTCACCGTGCCGCGATGCACACTGACACTCTCGCGGAACGTGTTGTCATCACCAATCAGCAATTCCGTCGGCTCGCCGCGATAACTCTGATCCGACGTGTCCTCTCCGATCACCGCAAAGGGGTACACACGATTGCGACGCCCAAAGCGCGTGGGCCCCTTGATCACGACATGGGAGGCGATTCGACAGCCATCACCCAGTTCTACCCCCGGGCCGATCAGTGTCCAAGGGCCAACCTCGACATCGCTGCCGATACGCGCGTCGGGATCGATGATGGCACGGGGGTCGATCATCCTGCCGCGGCCCGTTCCATGCACATGATTTCGGCGCTACACGCAAGTTCGCCATCCACCGACGCCTGGCACGAGAACTTCATGACTCCGCGACGGTTGGCGAGGATGCGGCTCTCCATCATGAGCTGATCCCCCGGCACGACCGGTCGTTTGAAACGCGCATCATCCACACCCGCCAGGTAGTAGGTCACACCATCCGCAGGACGAAGGTTGCGCGTCTCGAACGCAAGCACCCCTGACAGCTGTGCCATCGCCTCGACAATGAGCACCCCCGGCATCACCGGATGCCCTGGAAAATGCCCAAGGAAGAACTCCTCGTTGATCGTCACATTCTTATAACCACGAACACGCTCCCCAGGCACCACCTCAAGCACCCGATCCACCAGCAAGAACGGATAGCGGTGCGGCAGATAGCCCAGCAATTCTTCAATTTTTTTCATTCATTCTTCTCCAACCTCTGATGCTGGCTGGCCAGCTGACGTTCCAGTCCAGCCACCCTGCGCGCCAGCGCATCAAGCTCATTAAAGCGCAACGCATTACGCTTCCAGCGACGCGACGGCCCGTGCAAGACCCCACCCGAATATACGCCCGGGGTGTCGATAGAGGCCGATACATGGGTCATTCCACTCACCACCACCCGATCACAAATCGTGATCGGACCGTCCCCTCCAACGCCGACACCACCCGCAAGGACGCAATGGCGTCCGATGGTCGTGCTGCCCACGATACCCACGCAACCGCAGATCACCGTGTGTGCGCCAATCTGGCAGTTGTGACCAATCTGAACCTGATTATCGATCTTGACCCCCTCACCAATCACGGTGTCCCCGAGCGCCCCCCGATCGATGGTCGTGGATGCGCCGATACGCACATCGGCACCGATCGACAAGCCGCCCAGCTGGGCAATGGGTTCGAGCCGTCCGAGTTCATCGGGCGCGAATCCGAAACCGTCCGAACCAAGGACAGCGCCCGCATGCACAATGGTCCTTGCACCGATCCGAACTCCGGGATACAGCACGACGTGGGGCATCAGCTCGACGTCTTCATCGAGCACGCAATCCGCACCGATCACCACATGCGCATGCAGGCGAACTCGCCGGCCAATTCGGACGCGAGGACCAACGACAACTCCCTCAGCCAGGATCGCGGACGCCGCGATCTCGGCGGTAGCGTCGACCGCGCTCGAGCCGTGCGCAGCTGGAGCAATCGAGCGGCTCTCGGCAAACAAGCGCGTCGCACGCGCATAGGTCAGATAGGGGCGATCAACCACTAGCGCCGCTCCCGACCAGCGCGACAGATCGGCTGGCGCAAGAATGACGGCCCCCGCTCGGGAACTCGCCAACGCTGCTCGATAGCTGGGGCTAGATAGGTGGCTCAGGTGTTCGGGTCCCGCCTCCGCGAGGCTCGCGACACCGCGAATGAGCAGATCGGGTGGGCCGACCCGGCGCGCTTCAAGGCGCCGAGCCAGATGTTCCAGGGTGTACTCGATCGAGTTCACCCGACGCGCGGTACTCAGCTGCCTTTCTTCGCGTTGAGAAGATCCGTGACCTGCTTGGTGATGTCGTGCTTCGGATCCGCATAGAGGATCGCACGACGCTCCAGGATCACGTCATACTTTTCCTGATCAGTGAGTTCTTTGAGCACTGCCTCGAGCTTAGGCACGATCTGCTGGCCCAGTTCCTGCTGCTTGTCCTGCACGTCTTTCTGCAGCTTGTTGGCAAGAAACTCTGCTTCGATCTGCTTGTCTTCGATTTCCTTCTGACGCGAGCGGCGATCGGTGTCGCTCATGACCTCGGCGTCCTTCTGGAATTGCTCGCGCAGCTTCTGGATTTCCTGACCCAGCGCCTGCAGGGATGACTGCTCCCCCTGGAGTTCGGTCTGCGCCGCCTGCATGAGCTGCTTCGCTTCCTCGCTTTCGAGCATGGCGCGCTGCGTGTCGATGACCGCAATCTTGAGCTCTCCAAAGGCACTGCCAGCCGCCACCAGCAGAACCAAGCCCAGCAACTTCTTCAACACGGTGAATTCTCTCCTCAGGGTCGCTTCAGGTATGAGTCAGGGCGAAACGCCACGGCGTCATGGTGAACACCCGGGGCGATCGAGCCCTGCCCGCCCCATTCTACACAAAACAACGGACGCCTATGGAACGCCCTAGCAGGACGCTCGCCAACGTCTCACCCATCAGAACGTGCGCCCCAGTTCGAACTGGAATTGCTCTTCCTCTTCGAACGGACCGGCATTCATGGGATAGGCAATACCAAATGTCATGGGACCCAACCCGGCGAGCCAGGTCACGCTCAGACCGACGGCATAGACGATCTGGTCAAAATCAATGCCGGAGCAGTACGCGCTGA
>JBMTYG010000139.1:0-7576 GCA_049454295.1 Pseudomonadales bacterium | reverse complement strand
CACGCGCCACATAGTGACCAACGTGCGCGTGCTGGGTGTTGATGGCGCGGAGATCAGCGTGGGGCTTAATTTCCAGCTCTATCGAACCCGGCTCAACAGCGAGGAAGACGCCTGGATCGGACGCCGGGAAGATCTTTTGCGGCGCGTTGATGGGCAGTTGCGGCTCGCACGCCGCCATATTTATCTCGAGCAGACGGTCATCCTTTCCCAGAACATGAGTAGTTTCTTCTGACATGAACGAGTCTTCTAACGGGCGTCTTCTGCAGCAGACCATACTGGTTACCGGTGGTGCATCGGGGCTCGGTCGAGCCATTGTCGAGCGCTGTGTTGCCGAAGGCGCGAGCGTCGGCGTGCTCGATCGTGACGAAGCGAGCTGCCGGTCGCTGGAGGCTGAGTTTGGAGAGCGCGTGCTCTGTGTCACCGGCGATGTGCGCGACCCGGGGGCGAACGAACTCGCGGTCAGCGCGTGTGTGGAGCGGTTTGGTGGACTCGATACGGCGATAGGAAATGCCGGTATCTGGGACTACTCAATGCCGCTGGTTGATATTCCTGCGGAGCGTCTCGGTGCCGCGTTCGATGAGCTGTTTCAGATCAATGTGCTTGGCTATCTGCAGTTGGCCAAAGCGGCGTTACGTCCGCTCGCGTCGCGACGCGGCACCCTGATTTTCACCGTGTCCAACGCCGGTTTCTGGCCGGGTGGGGGCGGTGCGCTCTACACCGCAACGAAGCACGCAGTGGTTGGCCTCGTGCGGCAGCTCGCTTTCGAGTTCGCGCCCCACGTACGCGTGAACGGTGTCGCCCCCGGCGCCATTGCCACATCGCTCAAAGGCCCGGCGAGCCTCGGCATGGAGACACGCCGATTTCCCGCCGAAGCGATGCTGCGCGGCGCGCCGGGCTTCGTTCCGCTCGGTCGCATGCCGACCCCGGCGGAGTATGCCGGTGCCTATGTGTTCTTCGCCTCCCGCGATGACAATGTCCCCGCGACCGGCACCGTGCTGAATCACGACGGCGGATTCGGTGTGCGCGGACTGGGTGCGACACCGCGTGGAGGCGATGATCTTCTGGAGAAGCTCAAATTATGAGCGTGCTGCCGCCGGACGATCTGTTGAGCCCAGCAGCAGTGCGCGATCCACAGGGGTTTTTCCGCGTGTTGCGCGAGCACGATCCCGTGTTCTGGAGCGCCCGGCACAAAGTCTGGATCGTGACAAGCCACGCTCTCGTACTGCAGGTGTTCAAGGATCCATCCGTCTCCACCGCGCAGGGTATTGGCGCGTTCCGCAGCCGTCTGCTGACAGAGCAAGGCGAGCTTCTGCGTCATGCCATGGGGCTCCTGGACGGCTGGATGCTGTTCAATGATCCGCCGACGCATACCCGGCTGCGTGATCCTGTCAGACGATCATTCTCACCGGCGCTGGTTAAGAGGCTCGTGCCACGAATCGAGCGGCATGCCGCGATCTTGGCTGATGGGCTCTCGGAGCGTTGCGACCTGGTGACCGAGTTCGCGCAACCACTCACCGCCATGGTCATTTGCGATCTGCTGGGCGTCGATCTCGGGGAGCGCGACTTTCTGCGCGAGTGGGCGCGGGATTTCGGGCAGCTGATCTACGGCGCCTCGTCGCGCGGACCCGACTACTTGCAATCGGTTGCACGCGCGGGTGACACCTTTCACGCGCGTTTTCGCGATCATATCGCCGCGAAACGGGTTCAGCCTGCGGACGACGTATTGAGTCTGATCATTCGCGCGTCCGAGACCGAGGGGTGGACCGAGAACGAAATCCTTGGCGCGTGTTCCATGCTGCTGTTCGCGGGCCATGACACGACATCGGCGCTGCTTGCCTCGGGTATGCGGGCTCTGCTAACCCATCCTGATCAATTGCAACGTCTGCGAGCGCACGCCGAGCACCTTGAGCAGGCAGTCGAGGAACTGCTGCGTTTCGATGGTCCTTCCAAGACGTTCATTCGTGTGCCGCGCGCGCCCATGGTGCTGGGTGGTCACGAGATCCAAGCCGGTCAAACACTCTGGCTTGGGATTCTGGCAGCCAACCACGACCCGGCGGTGTTCGAACAGCCGGAACAGCTGAATATCGCCCGAGCACCCAACCCGCACATAGCCTTTGGATCGGGTATCCACTTTTGTGTCGGCTCAGCGCTTGCTCGCGCGGAAGCGCGCGTAGCGTTTGCAACCTTGCTCGAGCGCTTTCCGCGCATGCGGCTCGCGCCGATCGAGCATCGCTGGAGCCCGACGATCGTCGACAGATCGCTGCTTGAGCTACCCGTGAAACTTCGATGACGGGGCACGTGCACGCAATGTGTGCCGTTGCAGAGGAGCAACAGGTACTATCGCCCACCTCGCTTCAACCGGTTAAGGAGCCTAGTCCATGAAGGTGATCATTTCGGGGTCGCTTGATTTTGAGAACCCAGCCGACGTCAAGGAGATGCTGCTGGCGGCTCGTCCCCATATCGAAGGCGCGCTGACGGAAGAGGGCTGTATCGCCTATGACTGGACTGAAGATCACCTGGTACCCGGGCGCGTGCATGTTTACGAAGAGTGGACATCCTCAGACACGCTCGAGGCGCACCTGCGTGATCACTGGTATCGCGACATGGGTGCGCACCTGGCGAAGTACCCGCGCAAGCCGATGACTCGCCCGATCCTGAAGTATCGGGTCGATCTCGAAGAGCCGGTGTACGACGAAACCTTCACCGCGCGCGGACACTTTCTGACCGCCAAGTCGTAAATGAGGCCGTTCTGCCTCCGGGGCGCCCGATGACGCAGAGTCTCGAGCGGAACGTCATGCGGAAGGTAGCATGGCGCCTGCTTCCGCTGATCGGCTTGGGCTACCTGATGGCCTACATGGACCGCGCGAACGTCAGTTTCGCGGCGGTCCAGATGAACGTCGATCTGGGGTTCAGCGCCGCCGTTTACGGTCTTGGCGCCGGATTATTCTTCGCCGGCTATTCCCTGTTCGAGATTCCGTCGAATTTGATGGCCCTTCGCTTCGGTCCCCGCATCTGGATCGCCCGTATCATGGCGACCTGGGGGCTCGTCTCTGCCGGCATGATGTTTGTCGAGACGCCCGTGCAGTTTTATGTTTTGCGGTTTCTGCTCGGCGTAGCCGAGGCGGGTTTCTTCCCGGCAACGCTCATGTACCTCAGTCACTGGTTTCCTGCCGCCTGGCGCGGTCGCGCGGTCAGCCGCTTCTATATCGCCGTGCCGCTGTCTGCGTCGGTCATGGGCGCGCTCGCGGGTGTGCTGCTCGGAATGGACGGAACCTTGGGTCTTGCCGGCTGGCAGTGGCTGTTTCTGCTCGAGGGCTTGCCTGCGGTCGTCGTGGCGGGCGTGTTGCTGTGGCTGCTGCCGGATACCCCCGACAAAGTGTCCTGGCTGGACGCAGCAGAAAAGAGTTGGCTTGCGGCGCGCCTTGCGGCCGATGTCGAGGCAAGCGGGGCACAGGCACAGTCGTTCTGGCGCGTGCTCGTCGATCGCAACGTGCTGCGCATTGGTGTCGTGCTGATGCTGGGATTTGCCTGTTACAACGCAGTCATCTTCTCCGCGCCCGTGCTGCTGATGCAGTTGACCGGCTGGACGGTGGACTCAGTCGGGTATCTGATTGCCGGGAGCGGCATTGTCAACTCTGTGCTCATGCTCGCGATCTGCCACCACTCGGATCAGTTCGGTAGCCGGCATCTGCATATTGCTGTGCTGCTCATTGCCGGGGCCCTATCTGCGCTGGGGCTGTCGTTAGCGCTTGCGACGGGCTTGTCGCTCGCGGCCTACCTGGTCTTTGCGGCATCAACGCTTATCTTCGGACCTTTGTGTCTCGTGCTCGCGACAGAGGTGCTGCATCCCGAATCCCGCGCTGTGGGCTATGCCGCCGTCAACACTATCGCTCAGGTCGGCAATTTCCTGGGTCCGGTGCTGTGGGGCGTTGCCTATGATGCGACCGGATCTGCGCAGATGGGGCTGACTGCACTGTGCCCCATTCTGCTGATTGCCGCCGCGCTCATACTGCTCGGCTTTGCGCGCGGTCGTGGATCACAGGTCGGGCAGGCTACGGCGGCATGAGGGACGTGCCTGCTTAACTCAGCAGTGCGCTCACCCAGAAAGCAGACATCGCTTCGTGGAACGCCGCCGCCTCGCCGGGGTTGCTGCCGATGACAGCGCCGCGCACGCCGTAGCCGGCTTTGAGCGCGTACACCATGAAATCGCGGTCGACGCTCCTTGGATCCGCTGCGCCGGTGACCGGATGAATCATGGCGCCCTGGTCATCGATATAGACCGTGGGTGCGCCAGGTGAGACGGACGCGTCCGGCACGTTCGTGATCGCTGTGCCGCGGTCGAAGCTGTGGGCAGCGCCCGAAAACAGTTTGATCGACGCGTCACCGCCGGTCAGTCTGATCGCATGAACATGCCCCTGAGCTTGCTGCGGCAGACACCAGGCGTCGTGATCGCCGATGAGCACGCGAATTCGGGTGGCTCCAACCCGGGGGTCAAGGAACTGGTGACCGCACCATGGGTAAGCCGCGAGCACCGCATGGAGAGGCGGTGCACCCTCCAGCACGGCGTGCGCGAAGCGAGTGGTCGCTGCGGTCATCACAGCGGATCCGCCACGACTGTGCCCCTGCGCGCCGACACGGTGTGGATCGATGCGCGGATCATTGGCCAGAACGCGCACGGCGGCCAGAACATCCAGGGCGCTCGCAGCGAAGGAATACTGCGTCTGATTGGCGACGGTGGACGTGACGCTTCGGGGGCCGAAAGGATCGAGGACGAATGCCGCGATACCGAGGTTCGTGAGCGTTTCGGCGTGCGCGAGGTGTGATTCAGCAATTCCCAGGCTGCCCGGCACCACGATCACGCACGGGACGCGCGCTTTGACGTCTGCGGCGCCGACCGGCAGGAATAACTTGCCGTCGATGTTGACGGCGGGCATGTCGTCGCGATCGTTCAGCACCTGGTGGTAGTTGCTCGGAGAAGCGCTTGGCACAAGGACGTGCTCTCCTTCGCTGCCGTTCGCAAAGACGATGTGCTGCTGGGCGAAACTTGTGCGGGACATTGATGACATGGTGCGTTTCTCGCGGTTGCTCGGAGGGCTAGGTCAGGGATGCATCATTTCGTCTGCCAGGTGCTTAAGGTCATACAGTCGGCGCAGCGCGTGGTCGATCGCTGCAGCGTGGACTGACACGGTCCTGTTCACTGTCTCGTCGAACAGGTAGGCGCCGCCCAGTGAGTGGATATTGCCGTCGAACACGAGTCCCACCACGTTGGCATCACGGTCGAGCAACGGGCTGCCGGAGTTGCCGCCGATGATGTCGTTGGTCGACACCTGGTTGAATCGGGTGTCCAGGTCGAGATCCCCCTTTCCGTTTACCCAGCGTGGCGGCGGTGCGAACGGCGCGTGATCCGATGCGCGCATAAACAGGCCGGCAAACGTCGTGTAGGGTGCGACCGGCTCGCCTTGCTCTTGCCAGCCCTTAATTTCTCCGTGACTGAGCCGCAGCGTGAAGGTGGCGTCCGGGTAGACGCTGGTGCCAAAGCGCGCGAAGCGCATGCGGGCGAGTTTTTCCTGCTCCCGGGTCACGACCGCATCCACGTCGGCGTCGTATTGCTGGCGCAGCGCGTACGCGGCCGGTTCGATCTGTCGTATGAGCGCGATCATCGGGTCGTTCGACGCGTTGACGGCATCGACGCCACCCGACCAGAGTTCGCGGCGCAGCGCTACATCGGCGAGGCGCGTGCCGCCCACGACGCGGGCGGCAACAATCGCGGGTGAGTCTTTGCCCAGTACCTGTTGTACGACCGGATGGTCGGCGCCAAGCACCTCGCGCAGCTTGGTCAGACTGAAGGCAAGCATCACCTGCTCATGACTCGCGTAGATGGGCGCCGGCGAAAACAGCTGGGCTTCAAGGCTTGGGAGGGCTGCCTCGCTGTATTCACGCAGACGCTCTGGGTCAGGCTTGGCACGTTCAGCGGTTCCGCGCACGAGGGTTCGCGCAATCCGCGCCTGCGTCGATGCAAACCCGCGCAGCGCCTCGATCATCTGGTGGCGCAGGTACAGATTGCGCCAGGTGGACTGCGCGCGTTCGATGGCTTGCCACGGGTCTCCGTAGTCCGCAACGCGCGCGGGATCTTCCGCAATCCAGGCGCGAGCGGCTTGTTCTTCTTCTCGCTTGGCCGCCAGCAGCCCCGGCGCGAGCAACGTCTGGAACATGCCGTTGCGCGCCTTGATCCCGTTCTCGATGTAAAAGAGTTCCGTGCGCGCTATTCGCGCCTGTTCGGGATCCTCTTCGCTGTAGCGCGTGAGATAGCCGCGCAATTCCTGGGCGAGGGCGAGCCTGAAGGGCATGTCGATATCCCGCACCGCCTCGAGCTGAGCAGCCGTGAGCAGTCGCTGGGTGCTGCCCGGATGCCCTGTGACCATCACGAGCTCACCCTCGTCGGCGCCCTTGGGATTCAGGCGAAAGTGATGCTCAACCTGTGCGGGCTTGTTATTCGCATAAACGCGCAGCAGCGCCATATCCAGGTTGTAGCGTGGAAAATTGAAGTTATCCGGGTCGCCTCCGAAGAAGCCGATATCGAACTCCGGCGCGAAGACCAGACGCACGTCCTGAAAACGGTCGTAGCGGTACAGGTGCATCAGTCCGCCCTGATAGAGACTGACGACTTCACAACGCACGGCCTCGCCGTCTTCACCCACGCATTCCGCGGAAATCCGTGCCTCTTCCGCCTGGCGCGCGTCCGCGTACGCCTTGCCGGATAGCCCTTTGGTTGCCGCATTCATGCGCGGGGTCACGTCAGTGATGGCGGTCAGGCGGCTGATTTCCATACCGGGGCATTGGCGCTCTGCGTTCCGCTCCCGCGCCATGAACCCTTCTTTTACGTGGTCCGCTTCAGCTTTGGACAGGTCCTCAACGCAGCTGATCACGCAGTGATGATTGGTGAGCACCAGACCTTCCGGCGATACGAACGACCCCGAGCAGCCACCGTCGAGCCGCGCTGAGGCCATGCGCACACGCTCGATCCAGCGTGAATCCGGTCGAAAGCCATAACGCTCTTCCATGGTGTCGAGCGGCAGGTTATCGAGCGTCCACATGCCTTCGTCGGCGAGGGCTGTTGTAACGGCTGCCGCGGGCAGCAGGGCAGCGAAAGCGAAAGGGAGCAGCAAGCGCATGAGGTCTATCCGTGTTTGCCGACCCCCAATGGTATGCGGATCTGGCGCGCTGTGCAGCGAGCGGAAAAGGCGAAGACCGGCCTTTTAGGCAACCGCTGCGGCAAAGGATTGAAATAGATCGCCGGGTAGCGGTGTGGCCAGTTCCCAGGTGATTCCCATCGGCTTTTCTCCGACGTGTCCGCGGTAACTTGCAGGTCCGAGGAACCAGAATGACCGGTCCGTGTTGTTCAGTCGGCAGAACAACATGATGGTGTGACCTCGTTTCTCGTGTTCACGATAGCGCAGACCAGTATCGCTGTTGGCTCTCGTGGTCGACTGACTCTCCCAATGGATGCGCGTTGGACTGATTGCGTAATCGCGGTAGCGAGTTGTTGGTGAAAACCCGCCGCTGCTCTTGTTTAAAT
>JBMTYG010000138.1:0-7735 GCA_049454295.1 Pseudomonadales bacterium | reverse complement strand
ATTTGCGACCATCATGAAGGTCATCGCGGCGCTCGGGTTGCAGTTGCATGCTGCTGACCTGCCACGTTTCTTCGGACCAGTTATTACTGGAGAGCGACAGCCCTCGGTTTCATGGTTGAACACCCTTGCTGCACAAACTCATTCGGTGTCCGATAGCCTAGGCTACTGTGGGGTCGAACCTCGTTGTAATGCTGTCGCCACTGCTCGATGACGACCTTGGCTTCTGTTCGGTTTCTGAACCACTCCAGGCTTAAGCACTCGTCCCGGAACTTGCCGTTGAAGCTTTCGTCGACGCCATTCTGCCAAGGCTTTCCAGGGTCGATGAACGCGATATCCACATTTTCCGCTTTGGCCCAGCGCAAGATGGCACGCGACACGAATTCCGGGCCATTGTCTGACCGTACATAGCGAGGCGCACCATGGAGGCTGACGAGCTTCGCTAACGTCTCTACCACACGTCCCGAGCGGATCGATCCCGCCACATCGATGGCCAGGCTCACCTTGGTAAACTCATCTATGACGGTCAGGCATTTGAGCTGCTGGCCATTGGCGCAGGCGTCATGCACGAAGTCATACGCCCAGACCTGGCCGGGTCCGGTCGGCGCATACACACGCGGCCTGCTGCTTGCCACGCGTTTTCTGGGCCGCTTACGCGGCACTTGCATACCACCCTGGCTCCACAAGCGCCAAACCCGACCATGTCCTATCTTGAAACCCTGGCGCCCCAGGAAGATATGCATCCGCCGATAGCCGAACCGTGGATACATCGACGACAGCGACGCCATAGCAGCCAGCACTGGCACATTTTTCTCCAGCATCTTCGACCTGTAGCTCATGGTCGACCTTGCCACCGACAGCAGCGCGCACGCCCTTCGCTGCGACAGACCCCGGGATACCGCAAACCGGACCTGCTCGCGTCGAGCCTGCGCGCTCACCATTTTTTTGCGGCAATTTCCTTCATCACGTCGATCTCGAGATCCCGATCGGCAACCATCTTCTTCAGGCGCGCGTTCTCCTGCTCGAGTTCGCGCAGTCTTTTCACGTCTGCACTATCCATCGAGCCAAAATGTCGCCTCCAGTTATAGATCGTCTGTTCGCTGATCCCGTGCTGTTTGGCGACCTCGCCGATCGGTGTGCGATCTGCCTCCCGCAGTATCTGCACCATCTTCTCTTCGCTAAACCTGCTTTTCCTCACAACACTCTCCTTCTCGGAGAGAGCCATCTTCTCAAGTTTCAGCTGGTCCGAGAATTTAGAAGCAGGTCACCGATCGCTAACCGTTGCCTTTTGATGCACTGCCTTTGGCAACCCCTGGCGTATTCATGAGCAAAGTACCGGCATCCGCATCGATCGTGACCGACGTGCCCACGGGCAGTGTCCACTGGGGTTGACCATGCCCGATCATGGCGCCGCGCCACGCTGGGATCCCCATTGACCCAATGTGGTCGGCGAAGATTTCCTCCGGGGTAAGCGAGGCGAACCCGGCGCCGGGCTCGCACTCGGCACAGCTGCCAAAGACGAAGCCGGCGAGGGTGTCGAGAACGCCCGCCAGTCGCAGCGCGGTCAGCATACGGTCGATGCGATACCAGTTTTCGCCGACATCTTCGAGAAACAGGATCGCGTCCGTGAAGTCCGGCATCCAGGGTGAGCCGAGCAGGGTGGTCAGCACGCTCAGATTACCGCCGAGCAGGCGGCCGCTTGCGCGTCCGGGCGTGATGGTAATGCGACGGAACTCGGTCTCGGTCAGCACGTTCTCGTCACGACTGCCGCGCGGGTTGGTGAGTCGCAGCGCCTCGCCGTCAAAGAGCACGCGGCGAGCGATGTCGAGCGAATATTCGTCCCACCGTCCGCCAGCATTCGGACCGTGGAAAGTGACGAGCCCGGTGCGAGCATGAATGCCATTCAGCAGCGCTGTGATATCGCTATAGCCGAGCAGCACCTTGGGATTGGCCCGGATCTGGTCGTAGTCGAGAAGCGGCAGGAGCCTGGCACTGCCCCAGCCGCCACGCACGGGGAATATGCCGCGGATCTCGGGGTCGGCAAAGCTCGCGTTCAAATCTGCCGCTCGATCAGCATCCAGCCCGCCAAGTGAACCATGGCGGTCGCGGGCGTGAGCGCCGATGCGCACACGCAAGCCAAGTGCCTCCAGCGATTCTCGCGCGATGTCGAGATCATCCTGCTGAAAAGCAGCGGTGGCTGGGGCGATCAGCGCCACGGTGTCGCCTCTGCGTAACGGCGCGGGTAGCAGAGGTGAGATCGGGGTGCGCGCTTGCGCCATTGAGCCGGCGCTGGTGGCGGCTGCGCTGTCCGCAGCCGCGGTCTGCGCTGCGGCATCTGAGAGAGCGTCGACCGCTGCAACTGCCCGCTGATTGGAGAGCACGGCGCTGGCGAGCGCGGCGCCGGTAAGCGAGGCGGAGAGGGTACGGGTGATAAACCGGCGACGCTGCACGTTTGCTCCTTGGCGGTCCGGCGAGGCGCAAGAGAATAGGGTCGACGGGACTCTAGAGCAGGGTGCCGCGGGCGGCAAGGCGGTTGCGCTACCTGCATGCCCCCTGCACACTGCGGCGAACGTCACGGACCGGTGCACGCGCCGGTTATCCATTGTTGGGGGGAACCATGAAGGCGGCCGTTTTTCGCGAAATCAATCAGCCTATGACAATCGAGGAGGTGCAAATCTCCAAGC
This sequence comes from Pseudomonadales bacterium, assembly GCA_049454295.1. Taxonomy (GTDB): domain Bacteria; phylum Pseudomonadota; class Gammaproteobacteria; order Pseudomonadales; family Azotimanducaceae; genus UBA7803. The sequence goes on along the minus strand of JBMTYG010000138.1, from coordinate 5,054 downwards.
CCGGTCCACGTGAGGTGCTGATCCGCACGGCCGCGGCGGGCGTATGTCACAGCGATCTGCATTTCTTCAATGGCACCTATCCGGGCGTCCGCCCGATGGTGCTGGGTCACGAGAGCGCCGGCATCGTCGAGCAGGTCGGTCGCGATGTGCACTACGTCAAGCCAGGCGACCATGTGATCACCTGTTTATCGGTCTTTTGCGGACACTGCGAGCATTGCCTCACTGGACACATGTCGCTGTGTGTGGAACCGGAGACCAAGCGCGCCGCTGACGAGGCTCCGCGACTTAGCCACGGCGGCAACCCGGTCGGTCAGTTCGCAAATCTCGGTTCTTTTGCCGAGCACATGCTGGTGCACGAACACGCATTGGTGAAAATTCGTCCCGATATGCCGCTCGATCGCGCCGCACTGATCGGCTGTGGCGTTATGACCGGCGTGGGGGCCGTCATCCACACCGCCAAGGTTGAGCCGGGCTCGACCGTCGCCGTCATTGGCTGCGGCGGCGTCGGGCTCTCCTGCATCAACGGCGCGGCTATTGCCGGTGCCAGCCGCGTCATTGCCGGCGACATGGTGGCTTCGAAGCTTGATCTCGCGCGCAAGTTTGGCGCGACCGACGTGGTGAACGCGCGGGAGGTAAACGCCATCGAAGCGGTGAAGGAAATCACCGGCGGCGGTGTGCACTACGCGTTCGAAGCCATCGGTCTCAAGGCGACTGCAGAGCAGGCGTTCGGCATGCTGCGCAACGGTGGCGTTGCGACGGTGATCGGCATGATTCCGCCCGGGCAAATGGTGTCCCTGCACGGCGCGGACTTCCTCTTTGAAAAGCGCATTCAGGGCTCGTTCATGGGCTCCAACCGTTTCCGCGTGGACATGCCGCGGTTTGTCGAACTCTATCTGCAGGGGCGTCTGCATCTCGACGACATGGTATCGGGCCGCATCCGTCTCGCGGATATCAATGACGCGATGGCTGCGCTCCACACGGGGGAAGTCGCGCGTAACGTCATCGTCTTCGACTGAGGTGTGCCATGCGCTGGTTGAGTTTTATTCGTGACGGTCGGGCGACCTTCGGCTTTGTTACCGCAGACGGTCAAGGCGTGGTCGACGTAGGCGCCCGAGGCGCCTACCCGGATCTGCGTGCGGCGATCGCCGCGAATGCCCTGGCGGATCTGGCGCGCGCGGCCGGGTCGGTTGCTGATCTTCCGCTTGCGGGCCTGCACTACCTGCCCCCGATTACCAATCCGGAAAAGATTCTCTGCGTTGGACTGAACTACAAGGCGCATCAGGAAGAAACCGGGCGTGGCGGCGAAGGCTTTCCGACCATTTTCACGCGCTTTGCCAATGCCCAGATCGGGCATGAAGAACCGATGGTGCGGCCGGTGGAGTCGGCAACCCTCGATTTCGAGGGCGAGGTGGCGATCGTGATCGGCCGAGCCGGCCGCCGCATTCCGCGCGATCAGGCGCTGTCGTACATTGCGGGTTACAGCATTTACAACGATGGCTCCGTGCGCGAATACCAGCGCCAGACAAGCCAGTTCACGCCCGGCAAAAACTTCGCGGGAACGGGTGGCTTCGGCCCCTGGATCATGACGCCGGATGAGGTAGGTGACCCGGAGCGCATGGAGCTGATCACGCGTCTGAACGGCGAGGTCATGCAGCACGCCACCACCGACCTCATGGTGTTCGACTTTGCCGCGATCATCGCGTACTGCTCGATCTTCACCGAGCTGGTTCCGGGGGATGTGCTTGTTACCGGCACGCCGGGCGGGGTGGGCGCGGCGCGCAAGCCGCCGGTCTTCATGGATGCGGGCGACCGTATCGAGATCGAAGTGAAGCCGATCGGCGTTCTTGGGAACACGGTGGTGGTCGGGTAGTCCGCGCACGCCATGCGCTATGACACCGTCATCGTCGGCGCGGGTTCCGCCGGCGCCACGCTGGCGGCGCGGCTCGCGGAGGATCCCGCGCGGCAGGTTCTCCTGCTCGAGTCCGGACACGACTGGCGCCCTGCCGCCGCAGACGAGGCGCTGCGCTCCGCCAATCCGTCCACGATCATCACAGCGCGCGAATACGCGCATTTTCGCTATGACGATCTGACCGCGGCGCGCACGGCGCTGCAGCCGGCGCGCACGTACTGGCGCGGGCGCGGGCTGGGCGGTAGCTCCACCGTAAACGGTCAGATCGCCATTCGGGCGATGCGCGAAGACTTCGATCGCTGGGTCGCGATGGGTTGCAGCGGCTGGGACTTCGAAACCGTGCTGCCCTACTTCTGCCGACTGGAGACGGATCTCGCCTATGGGCACGAGCCGTGGCACGGTGCCGACGGTCCGATCCCGATCCATCGCGCGACTTTTGCCGAATTTGGCCCTGTCGATCGGCTGCTCGCGGAGGCGGCGCTGGATGACGGCATACCGTGGCATCCCGATCACAATGCGCCAGACGCGGTGGGCGTATCGCCCTATGCGATCAATAACCGCAACGGGGCCCGTGTCACCACGAATGACGCTTATCTGGAGCCCATGCGCGGAGCGAACAATCTCTCCATCCGCTGTGATGTTCAGGTTGATCGGGTGCGGTTCGACGGTGCACGCGCCACCGGGCTCGATATCATCGTGCAAGGTCGCCGTGAACGGATCGATGCGGATCAGGTGATTCTGTCTGCGGGCGCCATTCACACACCCGCGGTGCTGGTGCGCTCGGGTGTCGGTCCCGCAGAGACCTTGCGTGAGCTGGGTGTCGGGGTGGTGTCTGATGTGCCGGTGGGTGCGGGGCTACAGGACCATGCGCTGTTCTCCATCGCGCTGCGACTGAAGCACGAGCACGTGCCGGTGCCCGGATTTCGCCACACCAACTGCTGCGCGCGCGTGGCGGCGGAGGACGTGCCGGGCGGTCCGGGAGATCTCCTGTTCGTGGCGATGAACCGGCTGGGGGACAGCCTTGGGCGCCGTTCGCTCGATGATCATGCGCCCGCCATCGGCATGCTCGGCGTATGGCTCAATCGCTGTGAATCACGGGGTCGCCTGCTGTTTCGCTCGCTCGACCCGTTTGCACACCCGGAGGTGCACCTCGATCTTCTGTCCACACCGCTCGACCGTGCCCGCCTGCGCAGCGGTGTGCGTCGGCTTGTGCGGCTGGCGCATCATCGCGCCGTCGCGGGGTGTGTGGACGACGTCTTCGTCGCGGCCACGGGCTGGGGTATTGGTCGCGCGGGTAATCTCGAACTCAAGGATCTGGCGGCAATGGACGACGCCACCCTCGATCGCCTGATGCTCGAAACTGCGGGCGACACGCAGCACGCGACCGCCACCTGTCGCATGGGGAACGCGGATGATCCTGAAGCCGTGGTGGACCCATTCTGCCGGGTGCGCGGCACCGACAGTCTCTGGGTCATCGATGCCTCGGTGATGCCCGAGGTGCCCGCCGCCAATACGCACCTGACCACGGTCATGATCGCGGAGCGCATGGCCGACGTGCTCCGCGGTCGCCCTGCCTAGTCGGTACCTGACGCCAGACGCTCGACCCAGCGGTGATAGTGCTGTACGGCGGGTTCGTTGCGGCCAAACAGAAACTCGGTGTTGGCACCGCTGGCGAGGCCGTTTTGAACACCGAAGCCGATCGCATAATCCTCATCTCGAACAGCCGTTAGCGTCATTGCGCTGAAGGCTTCGGTCGCGGCGCGCTCTTCCGCGGTGACCGGCAGCCGAGCCGCGAGTACCGTTTGCCGGGTAATCGTCGTGTCCGGTGTGGGTCCGGGAAAAATCTGGCTGAAGAGACAGTGATCGCCGAGGATGCCGGAGATCGACACGTTGGGAAATATCGAGTGAATGCGGCGGATATGACGTTCGGGCTCCCACTCGCTCTCCGGTAAATCCGCGAGCTCCGCGATGGTGCGGCGGCCGAACACCATGCGCTGGTGCGGGCCATAGGTGTCCCACACGAGCAGGTTGCCGATGGTATGTTCACCCACGGTGCCGGCATGCACGCTGTCGTGGTGATAGACCTCGAGGTAGCCATCGAGTGTTACCTTCCAGCCTGGGCCGGGCAGGTCGCGCTGCGCGTAGAGTTGCCATTCAGCGAGCCGCAGGCGCTCCAGCAGCGGCGCCATGTCACCGAGCCAGCTATCGATGTCGCATGGGAGTCCGGGTGTCAGCGTGGCCCACACGATGCCCGCGCGCTCGGCGCTTGCGAGCGCGGTGAGACCCAGCTGGTCGCTGTCCACGGCACCAAAGGTTTCCCCACGGTAGCGTCCAATCAGCGCGCCTTGCTGATCGTAGGTCCATGCGTGATAGGGGCAGGCAAAGACACGCGCCGTACCGCGCTCCGTGCTGCACAGGCGCGCGCCACGATGTCTGCACACGTTCAGGAACACGCGCGCGACGCCGTCGCTGCCGCGGACTGCAAGCACCGGCGTTCCGAACATGTCGAGGGTGACAAAGCTGCCCGGCTGCGGCAGCTCTAAGCTGAGGCAGACCGCGACGGGGTGGGATTTGAAGACGCGATCCACCTCGCGCGCATAACGAGCCGGGTCACGGTAGGCGCTGAGCGACTGGCGCATGATGGCGGGCGCCTGATCTGTGGTCCGCGCCTGGAAATGCTCGAGCGCGCGTCGGGCAAGCGCATGGGAATCTTGTTCGGTTGTCGTCATCGATTCAGGCTCCGTGAGCAGAGCGAAACGCCTGCCAGCTCGGCAGCGTTTCCGGATAGTCGGCGGCAACGCGCGTGCCACCCGCGTCGACGCGGAGCGTCTCGGCCAGAATGCCGGGATAGTCTGCGGCTGCGACATAGTACAGGTAGGCGATTTCCCGGCGCGCGAAGCGCCAGACACCGTCTTGGCGCCGGTAGCTGTCGGTATAGCGCATGGCGGCGACGCTGCCGACTCGATCCGGGGTGGTCTCGGCGTGGCTGTAGACGATGCCCGTTGCCGCATCGGGATCCTGGGCGTCGAATCGGACCAGCACGTCGTGCGTCCAGTGAAACGAAGGCCCGCGAATGGCGAGCGTGCGCACCAACAGATCGCGAATGGCTGCCTGACCGCGCGCCTGCATGCGACCGCTCTGGGAA
>JBMTYG010000137.1:0-7876 GCA_049454295.1 Pseudomonadales bacterium | reverse complement strand
ATCGAAAAAGGAGAAGGCATCATCTTGACCCGGAAATGAAACCCGAAAGATAGTCAAAAGGCGGGTCAGTTCTCGATGGAAACCCCGGGTCAGTTCTCAGCAGAAATCAACAGCTCGACATCCGCGAACAATACGAACGCCAGCTCAAGGAGCTCCAGGAAGCCTATGGAGAGGCGATGCTGGAGCTGCGTGCGCGAAAAAAGTACCAGGCCCTGCTGGATGGGAAGGACGAGACATGATCCGCACCATCCAGCAGGGCCTGCTTGCGGATGGGTTCCGGGTGTCGATTGCCAAGCTGTGCAGCTGGTTCGAAGTGCCGAGGCGGACGGTCTACTACAAGCCGCTCAAATCGGCGCCCAAAGTCGACGCCCGCTTCGAGAAGCCGATCAAGGATCTGATCGAAAAGGAGCCGTCCTTCGGCTATCGGACAGTCGCCTGGTTGCTCGGTTTCAACAAGAACACGGTGCAGCGGATCTTCCAGATCAAGGGCTGGCAGGTTCGCAAGCGACCGATCGGCATGCGTCCGAGAATCCAGGCCCTGCCATCTGTCGCGATGCGTCCCGACGAGCGATGGTCAACGGATCTTGCCCGTCTCTGGGCAGGGCGTGATCAATGGGCCAGCCTCGCGCTCGTGATGGACTGCCACACGCGCGAACTGCTCGGCTGGCACCTCTCGCGATCCGGCAAAGCAACGACGGCCGGCAGCGCACTCGAGCAGGCGCTGATCACCCGGTTCGGGACCCTCGGCCGAGTCCGCGAGCCCTTCCTCCTCCGAAGTGACAACGGCCTGGTTTTTACCAGCAGGTCCTACACCGCGCTGGTCCGCAGCTACGGCCTGCGCCAGGAGTTCATTACCCCGCATTGCCCGCAGCAGAACGGAATGATCGAACGGGTCATCCGCTCCCTGAAGGAGCAATGTATCCACCGGCACCGCTTTGAAAGCCTCCAGCACGCGTCCCGCGTCGTCGGAGACTGGATCAGCTTCTACAACAACCGAAGGCCACATCAGGCCCTCGGAATGAAAACACCTGCTGAGGCATTCGCGTTAGCAGTCTAAACTGAGCAGAATCCGCTGGGTCGATACATATGCGCGGAGAGCTGGTTGGCGGTGTTGTAGTTCATTCCCACTGTACGCGTGCCAACAGCGCGCTGGCGGATATTGCCGAGCCCGTCATACTGGAACGTGCCCGAGCCCCATGGCCCCGTGCTCGCCGTCAGCCGGCCGATCCCGTCATAGGTGAACGTCTGGTCGATATTGGCAACCGTCTGGTCATTGATCGAGGCGATCTGCGAACGCGCCGTGTAGGCATAGGTGAGATCGACGGGCAGCTCTGCACTCTTCACGCTGCGCAGCCGGTCCGTCTGCTGGCGCGGCGTCAGCGTCTGGCTGAACACCTGGCCATTGCCATAGGTCGCCCCCGCCACCGCGCCATTCGGGTGATAGATTAAAGCGTGAACCCATCACATCAAAGACCCGACTACTAGACAGACGCACCCTCTTTGTCTGGTCGCGCTATCATCCAGAAAGCCATCACATTAAAGGCTGCTCCTCCAACAATCAAAACAATCTGGGTCAAACGTGGTTGAGCCAAAAGGCTGGATACATCGAATTGTTCGCTGTCTAGCATTGGAAAGACGACAATCACGAAAACCAGGCAAAGAGACAGCAAAAAGCCAGACAAGAGATAACCGAACGCACTTTTGACACTGAGCTTTTGAAGCAAGAGGTAGCCGGGAAACCCCACAACCAAAGCCACGGGATACCCAATCACTAACGCGACTGCGAAGCCCAAGAGTCCAGCGGTACCTCCGGTCAACGACAACGCAACACCTAGCAATACGCCGAACGACATCGGCGCGACCAGGAACGCAATCCAAGTTCTAGTTCTCACTTGAATTTCCCACCCTAACAAGCTCCCGGGTGCCTTGTACAAAACTCGAAATGTCGCTCGAATCGTCTTTGACTGCTTTCAGGAGGCGAGTGCAATCGCCAAGCCCCGTTGTTAATGATGAAGCCCGCCACCCGGCCAAAGATGTTGCTTTCAGCTTGTAATGCACCATTCCCTTCTCCCATGTTTCTTATCGCTGAAGTCTCTTGCGAAGTCGGAACGACCTCTCGAATAACGACACCGTTTCCCAGAGGGTGTCCCGGAAGAGTGACGTTCACGACGACCTCGCGGCCAGTGACTTTGTTTACAGTCAAGTAGGAAACGACCGGCGCCCCGGGCATCGCGTCATTTGGCGCACCGTCCTCGGTAGCTGCGTTCCCACCAGACGGGACCGGATTGTTTTCGACCCATTGCCGTGTCTCGTCCTCGCCTCTTGGCGAGTTCGAACGCACTTCATAGTCGTGAAAGTCGTCAGCATCCGGATCGGTGTCTTCGAAACCAACTGGTGTTGGAAACGTCACGAAATAGTCGTCCGTGATACAGTCAGTGTTTCCGTCATCTCGGTTCTTGCAGACTCTGCCATCCGGATCGAACATATTCACCGGATCGTTCGCCGCATAAGCATACCGGTTGAACATGTCCGGCCGGGCGGGCGAGAACCCCACCGGGTCGATGCTGAGGAACCGCCCGATGATCGGGTCGTAGTAGCGGGCCTGCATGTAGGTGAGCCCGGTGGCGGCGTCCTCGACATGGCCGGTATAGCCCGCCTGGTTGTCATTCGCGGCAGCACTCACCCAGTCCTCGCCGAACGGCTGCTCGCTCTCGCGCCACACCACGGCGCCTGCGCTGTTCGTGCCCGCCACCGCTGAGCCCAGATGGTCATGGTGCAGCCAGGTCACGGTGCTACCTGCGATCCGCGCCAGCGTCATGCCGGAGGCCCGGATATAGTCCGTCTTCGGACCAGAGACCTCGTCGATCTCGATGAGGGAGCCAGAGGCATCGTAGACGGAGTAGCGCGTCACCCCACCGACCACCTGTTTCACCCGCCGCAGGTGCCCGTCATATGTATAGCTGCCGGTGGCCGGCCCCAGGACGGTGCGAGGTTGATCCGAAAAGTCGTACGTGAACCCCAGCGCGCCCAGCGCCGTCACATTGCCGCGTGCATCATAGCTGAGGCTGCGCGGGCTGCCCGCCGTGTCCGTATGCGAGGAGAGCCGGTTATTCGCATCATAGCTCAGCGCAATCGTGCGCGGGCCGACCTGGCGCTGGCGGAGGTTCCCCAGCCCGTCATACTGGAAGGTGCCATTGCCCCACGGCCCCGTGCTCGCCGTCAGGCGCCCGATCCCGTCATAGGTGAACGTCTGGTCGATGTTGGCAACCGTCTGGTCATTGATCGAGGCGATCTGCGAGCGCGCCGTGTAGGCATAGGTGAGATCGACGGGGAGCTCCGCACCCTTCACGCTGCGCAGCCGGTCCGTCTGCTGGCGCGCCGTCAGCGTCTGGCTGAACACCTGGCCGTTGCCATAGGTCGCCCCCGCCACCGCGCCATTGGGATGATAGGTCAGCCCGCTCGCGATCCCCGTGCCATCGACGCTCACACTGGTCACCCGGCCAAGCCCGTCCACGCCCTGCGTCACCGCCTTGCCGGAGGGAAGCGTATAGTTCGTCAGGGCCGCTGCGTTGCTGTACGTGTAGCCCTGCGCATAGGTGCGCGAGTCGAGCACCAACGTGGCCGCCGTCGGCAGGCTCAGCTCGTTATAGGCATACGTCCAGTTCACGCCGCTCCGATTGACCGTGAGCGGATTGTCGTCGTTGTCATAGGTATAGGCGATGTCCGGCGTGCCGGCGTCCGCGAAGTTGCGCAGCGTCATCCGTCCGCGAAGATCGTATGTGTTGGTGACCAATGCCGTGCCTGAAGGTGCCGGGCAATCTGTACCGCTGCCCGCTCCCTTCTGTTGCGTCGTCAGCTGGCTCGCCGCGTCATAGCCATAGAGCGTGTCGCCGCCCTCCGGCGTACGTGAACGGCAGAGGCGCCGGCGCGTATCGTAGTAATAGTAATGGCTCTGATCGACGGCCCAGGTGCCTGTGCCAATTTGCCTTGCGCGTTCCACCTCGCCCCAGATGTTCAAAGTCATCTCGGTGGTGATGCCCTGCGGCTGGACAATCTTCTTGATCTCCTCGCTGCCGGGCCCGCCATAGCCAGTGAAGTGCAGCGTCGTGACCGCGCCGGTGGGATCGGTCACCGTCTTCCGGTGCTGGTTCAGCCAGGCATATGAGGTCGCAGCATTCGGCGCGACGTTTTCCGTCTCGGAAATCACGCGGCCCAGCATGTCATAGGCAATGTTCACGCCGGTTGTCGGATTCGCTGTCGCGCTCGGGAACGAACGGAACGTGACCTCGTTCAGCGCATTGAACGTGGTCTTGGTGTGCGAGAGCCAGCCCGTCCCGGTGTCGCGCGTGCGCACTTCGATGGGGCGCAGCATCGCGTCATAGGTCACCCGCGTCTCGGCATTGCCGCTGGTGATTGTCTGCACCGGGTTGGCGCCCCAGTTGTAGGCGATCGTGGCGGCGTTCCAGTTCTGCTGGGTTCGCGACGGCGTGATGCTGGTCAGGCGGCCCATATTGTCCTGAGTGTAGGTCGTAATGAACCCGCGCCCGCCGGTGATCGACTGGATCCAGCCGTTGTTGTCGACCGTCTGGTACACGGAGGTCAGGTCGGCGCGCTTGACCTGCTGCGGCGTGCCCCGTTTCCAGTTGAGCGCTTCGACCTTTCGGCCCAGGGCATCCGTCACCGACTTGAGCGCGCCTTTGAACAACGGGTCAGTGTGATACTCATAGTCCGCGATGCGCGTTCCGTACTGGTTCGCCCAGATGCGGCGGCCAAGCGTGTCATAGCCGAACGCATCCGTGGCCCGGCCATTGACGGTTGTCGTCAGTGGCAGGCCAAGCACCCATTTGGTCTTGTTGTGCTGGTATGTCGTAACTGTCGTGCGAGGCGCCGTGCTCGCGCTGGTCGAGACGCTGACACTGGTCGGATAGCCGAAGCTGTAATTGGCCCCGGCCTGATTGGTGTCGTAGGCGTAGGTCGTGGTGTAGGTGTCACCGTCCTGCGTGGAGACTGAGCCAGTCGTCCGGCGCGGGAACACAAGTGTGAGGTTGCTCGTCGGCCCGAACATGTAGGAGTTGCCAATCTGGGCTTCGTTGACGAACGAATTCGTCGTCGTGCTCAGCACCGTCGTGCCTGACCGCGCTTCGATTTTCTCAAGCCGGTTTTCATTGGGGCCTTGTACACGGTTATGGAACCAGCGTGTTTTCCGGCTGAGCGGATCGGTCATTTCCGTCCACTTCTGCTCGCCGCCGGTCGTCGCGTAGCCTTGTCCGCTCCATCCCTCGTAGGCCCATGTCCAGGTGGAAGACGGATAGCCCGTTCCGCTCAGCGTCTTCTGCGTAACCGACATGGTCTCGAAATAGGGCCAGTTAAATGTAATCCCCGGACTGTCGAGATAGCAGGTACCCGCGAGATTGATCGGTCCCGGCGGCGTCTTCGTCACCTTCCGCCAGTGCTTGGTCTCAGCGAGCGTAAATGTGCCTGTCATGCCGTAAGGATGGGTCACCGTGAGCGTCTGGTTTGCAGCGGTGCACGTTCCCGGTTCGACCGTGGAGCGCATCGCCCAAAGATCGAATGTCCATGTCTTTGAATCGGGCAGCGTTACCTGATTGAGGCGCGGGAACGGTACTGTCCCATAGGTATACGTCCAGGTTCTGCCATTGGCAGTCACGCTGGCAATCAGTTTGGATGAGCCCGAATAGGAGAGTGTAATCAGCCGTCCGTCACTGGCGGTGATGCTCGTCAGACGGTTGACGCTGTCATAGGTATAGTCGACAGTGTTGCCGTTCACGTCCGTGGCACGCGTTGCGAGGAGCGTGAAGTAAGTCCGCCCAAACGCGCCCTGGTCGCGCACGATTCCATCGGTGGCTTTGACGAACTGGACCCGGTCAAAGATGTATTCGTCGCCCGCCGGTGAGTAAGCCGTCAGCCCCTCATAACCTAGCGTATTGGCCGACGGAGTCCGGCACTTGAATATCCAGTTGTCGGTCGTGGCCATTGCGGTTCCAGCGGCCCAATGCGAGCCGGTAAGTTCGCGCAGGATTGTCTTCGATCCCTGACCCGGCACATGCAGGTGCAGGCCGTCTGAATAGTCCTTGTACGGGACATTGATTTCCTGAGGTTCGCCGCCACTTGACCCGTTGATCGTAACGGTGACGGCCTCAGGCGCCTGCGGGCTTGAACATGAAAAGGCGAGACCGCCTTCCTCAGGAACGAGCTGGGTGACTTTCGGCACTTCGAGCCACCAGTCCCCGAACTCGGTGCTGACCGAATTGTGATATTTCCACCCCTGCGAAAGGTTCCGCCGAACGGCGACCTCAAGCCCGAAATTGCCCGGGATCGACACGTCCGTGTGCGAGAAATTGAGGCCGCCCGTATCCGGGTCGATGCTGTCGCCCATCAGGGAGTTGTCGAGCATGGTCAGGCGGCTGTCAGTGGCCTGCCGGACGTTCCAGTTGACCTCAAAGTCCTTGGCTGTCTGGGAAGGCTGGGCAACCGCCGCGCCGAGAGAGACAAGGAAAGCGGTAACTATTGCGGCACGCGGAATGCCACTACGTTTGATGTTCCAGCCCATACGAAATTCCTCCCCGTGGGCGAAACCCTGATTGAAAGCCTTGCGCCCGGCAAGTGAACTTTTGTTACTCGAAAGTTGCTGGCGCGCAGGCTTGCCGTCGGTCTGGATTGAGCCAACCAGCCGTCAAAATGCGCGAGCATGAGTACAGCCGCAGCATCGAAAACAGGGCCGCTATTGCCATCGGTGTTGATCGCCTATGGGATTGGGTCGCCCTTCAAAGCATGTTTGTTTTCATCATAGAACGCGTTGATTTTGACCCTCGGCGTGACTTCCTGAGCAGCACGAGCGCCGGTCCAGATAGGCGAAGTTTTGCCGCAAGGCGCAGCGCCAGAACACCAGCTGCTCAGTGGCATAAAACGAGAATTCCCAGGTCGTTTCCCTGCCAGTATTCTGGTCAACGGAAAGGGCGGATTCTGGCGAACCCGGTAGGGCAAGATAAAAAGGTAGGCGCCACCCCCTCGGTAGCGCCCTGTCTGCACAACGATTTTTCGGTGCCGGTTGCACGCCGTTGGGGTGTACAGATTTTGCGGGATCTGCTGCAGCCGTGCTAACGTCCGTACACCACTAATTCTATTGGGCTGCAGCCGATTGCACAGGGTTGCACCGTCTCGCCGACGCTCCAACTAGGCAGGCCCCATCTGCGGCAGTACACTGGGAGACATTGCCGGAGCTCGCCTCATGACACCCAGAAAAACCCCTTCCAAAGACTATCCGACGACGGCCTTTCCAACACGCTCCGGCGCCGCCCGATGAAACCCCGCGTCAACCTCCGCCTCGATGCCGCGCTGCTTGCACAGCTCGACGCCGCCGCACGCGCGCAGAAGACGACCAAGACCGACATCCTGGAACAGGCTCTGCGCTGCTATCTTGATCCGGACCGCAATCGATCGCCGGAAGATAGGCTGATGGAGCGCATGGACGGGTTCGAGAAACGCCTGGGGCAGCTCTTCTGGGCGGTAGATCTCGGCGTCGAGACGACCGGGCATTTTGTCCTTTACTGGCTGACCCGCACGGACCCGATTCCGGAAAGCGAGCGCGACATCGCGCATGCGCTTGGTGAGCGCCGGTTTGATCACTTCATCAACCAGATCGCAAAGAAGCTCCACCGGCGCCGATCGCTCGTTGCGGAGTCGCTGCGCTGGGAACAGTCGGAGCCTGAAGACGCGAAGCCTCAGTAAACCGCCTCAGAGTGACCCGCCCGAAGCGCGCCGAAAGCTGACCGCAGATTTGCTTCCAGGCCGAATGGCAGGACCTGCCATTCGGCCGTGAACAGCCTCGATGCCTGCACGGGTCCTCGTCAAGGGC
>JBMTYG010000136.1:0-7984 GCA_049454295.1 Pseudomonadales bacterium | reverse complement strand
ACGATGCGATTCTCGTTCAGCTCCACCGTGCGCTCACCCACACCTTTGACATTGGCGAGTTCATAAATGTCCGCGAACTCACCGTTGGTCTTGCGGTACTCGACGATCGAAAGCGCCTTCGCCTCGCCAATGCCATCCAGGACCCGCGCGAGAGTCGCGGCATCAGCGGTGTTGATATTGACGGTCTCTTGCGCGCCACGAGGATCAGTAGTGGGAGCAGCGCCGCGCATTTCCGCATGGACAGGCAACGCGTATGCACAAGAGAACGCCAGCAGCGTGGTCGCCAGCGGACGTGCGAGGCGGGCTGAGAATGAGAACGTCCTGGGTCTAGAGACCGAAATCGATGAGCGGGTCCGAATCATGGGTGACCAACCTGTTGCCGTTGAAAGGAACAACAGACTATGCGCAGAGAAAGGCTCGATCGGAGGGCGAGTGCCCGTGACTCATGGAGGTCAGGCGCGCGGCGTGTTGTCGGCTAGTTGCGCAACCTCAGGTAATCTTCTCGCCAGTAGCCGGGGCTCTCGACTGCGCGCGAACGCGCTGCCGCGCACGTCGCCTGAATCCCGCCACCGTTGCGCTGACGCCCCCCACCAGCATTCCGACGACAAACGCGAGGAGCAACCACCAGAACAAGCTGATCGCTGGAGATTCCCAGATCAGCAGACGCAGCGCCACAGGTGCCTGATTGACCGCCAGCAGACCAAACAGCACGACGAGTAACGCGAGAAGGTATCCGAGCGCTCGACGCACGGCATACACAGGCTCAATCCTCGTCGTCGGGATCAGACAGGTCTTCGGGCGTATCGACCGCATGTAGCAGCTGATTAACCCGGTCTCTGAGTTCCTTGCCCGGCTTAAAGTGCGGTACGTATTTCTCTGCCAGAGACACTGGCTCTCCGGTCTTCGGGTTGCGTCCAATGCGGGACGCGCGTCTATGTACCGAGAAGCTGCCGAAGCCGCGAATCTCGATTCGTTCGCCGCTCGCTAGCGTCTCAGCCATCTGTTCGATGATGGCCTTGACCGCAAGCTCGACATCCTTGAGCGAGAGCTGCGCTTGCCGGGCAGCGATCAGTTCGATCAGTTCGGACTTGGTCATGCACTCACCGTTCCTGCGGCCGTCGCGCCCGCGCAACGCGGGCGCTAGTGTTCATCCGACCGGCAGCCAGCATGACTGGCTGCCGGGCAGGATCAGCCTCTCAGTTGTTGCCCTGTTCCATCTGCGCTTTGATCAGGTCGCCAAGCGTTGTCGGGCTCGGGCGATCCGATTCCTGTCGGCGCAGCTCACGGACAGCGGCTCGATCGTCATCCACGTCCTTCGACTTGACCGACAGGCTGATGGAGCGATTTTTGCGGTCGACGCTGATGATTTTCACCTCGACCTCATCTCCCACCGAGAGAACGTTGCGCGCGTCTTCGACCCGGTCCTGACTGAGCTCAGACGCCTTCAGCACGCCGATCACTTCTTCGGCGAGCTTGACCTGGGCTTCCTTCGCCTCGACCTCTACCACCGTGCCACGCACAACGCTGCCGCGGTCATATTCGGTCGTGTAATCGGAGAACGGATCCTGGTCGAGCTGCTTGATGCCGAGCGAGATGCGCTCGCGCTCGGGATCGACGGACAGGATGACCGTGTGAATCTCCTCGCCCTTGCTGTAACGACGCACGGCCACTTCGCCAGGTTCGTTCCAAGAGATGTCGGAGAGATGCACCAGTCCATCGATACCGCCATCCAGGCCGATGAAGATGCCGAAGTCGGTGATGGACTTGATTCGACCGGAGATGCGCTCACCCTTCGCGTGGTGAATGCTGAACTCATCCCATGGATTCGGGCGGCACTGCTTGATACCGAGCGAAATGCGGCGGCGCTCTTCGTCGATATCGAGCACCATGACTTCGACCTGATCGCCAACAGAGACCACCTTGGACGGATGGATATTCTTGTTGGTCCAGTCCATTTCCGATACGTGAACAAGCCCCTCAACGCCCTCTTCGATCTCGGCGAAGCAACCGTAATCGGTGAGATTCGTCACCGTGGCCAGCACGCGCGCCCCCTCGGGATAGCGGCGAGTGATATCCACCCACGGATCATCACCCAGCTGCTTCATGCCCAGGCTGACCCGATTTTTCTCGCGGTCAAACTTGAGAATGCGAACCGAAACCTCGTCGCCCACATTGACCATCTCGCTCGGATGACGAATGCGGCGCCAGGCCATGTCGGTGATGTGCAGGAGACCATCCACGCCGCCCAAATCGACGAACGCGCCATAGTCGGTGAGGTTTTTCACGATGCCTTTCACGACCTGGCCTTCCTGCAGTGAAGACAGCAGCGCTTCGCGCTCGACGCTGTTTTCCTGCTCGAGGACCGCACGCCGGGATACGACCACGTTATTGCGCTTCTGGTCGAGCTTGATCACCTTGAAATCGAGTGGGCGACCTTCGAGATGCGCGGTTTCACGCAACGGACGGATGTCGACGAGCGACCCCGGGAGAAACGCCCGAATTTCGTTGATGTCAACGGTGAAGCCGCCCTTCACCTTGCCGTTGATCTGTCCCTTGATGACTTCGTTCTTCTCGAACGCGGACTCGAGCATGATCCATGTTTCAGCACGCTTCGCCTTCTCGCGCGACAATCGGGTTTCGCCCCAACCATCGTCCACGACTTCCATGGCGACCTGCACCTGATCGCCGACCGACAGAGCGAACTCGCCGCGATCATTCAGGAACTGGTTGCGTGGTATGACGCCCTCGGACTTGAGCCCTGCATGCACGGTCACCCATTCATTGGTAATGGCGACCACAGTGCCCGTGACAATGGCGCCCGGCGCCATCTCGATGGTCCGGAGACTCTCTTCGAACAGATCAGCAAAACTTTCACTCATAAATTATGGTCACACGGCATACCCGAAACAGGCTCCGCGTGGTTTCTCCGTCGTGATGAACGATCTATAGCGCCTGACAGGTCGGCACACACAGACCGGTTAGTTGCGTCAAGTGCGGATGACAATCCCGTGCACGCGCGCCGCTTCCAGCACACGCGTAATCACGGCATCGACCGTCAGCCCGGTACTGTCGATCAAGACAGCATCGTCTGCCGGTCGCAAGGGAGCCACCGCACGCCCTCGATCTCGCCGGTCACGCTCTTCGAGCGCCGCGAGAAGGTCGGACACGCTAACAGCCAAGCCCTTGTTTTTCAACTGAATATATCTACGCTCCGCGCGCGCCTCGAGGCTTGCATCAAGAAACACCTTGAGCGCCGCATCAGGGAATACCACGGTGCCCATATCGCGCCCGTCGGCAACGAGTCCCGGCATCTGCCGCTGCGCCCGCTGCAAATCGAGCATAGCCGCGCGCACCGCTTCGTGCGCCGCCACTTTCGAGGCTGCTGCGCCCACCTCTTCCGTACGGATTGCAAGGGTCCGATCAACGCCGGCCACCCAAACCGTGTCACCCGAGAAGCGGATCTCGAGCTCCGCAGCGAGCATCGCCAGCGCTGCGCCATCTTCAAGCGGCACACCGCGACCCAACGCTGCGTCCGCTACCACGCGATACAACGCTCCGCTATCGAGGAGATGCCAGCCCAACCGATGGGCGATCGCCGCTGCGACCGTGCCCTTACCCGATCCGCTCGGGCCGTCGATGGCGATGACAGGCACCGCGCGGGCAGCTTGCGAACCCGCCGGATCGCCCGAGACCGGAGCAAAAGCACGACGCCGGCGCCGTGACTCCTCGATCAGCGTCACCAGCTCCTCCCGATTGCCCGCCGCGATCAGCGCGCGAAGACGCCTCAGCTCTGCCTCGAGCTCATCCAGCGCTTTTAATACGGCCGGACCATTCTGAGTCAGGATTGGGGCCCACATCGACGGGTCCGAGGCGGCGATGCGGC
The DNA here is from genome assembly GCA_049454295.1 of Pseudomonadales bacterium. Lineage (GTDB taxonomy): Bacteria > Pseudomonadota > Gammaproteobacteria > Pseudomonadales > Azotimanducaceae > UBA7803. The sequence goes on along the minus strand of JBMTYG010000136.1, from coordinate 4,101 downwards.
TGAAGTCGCGAAAGCCTCCCGCAGCAAGGCGCATGTGCTCCGGGGAGACGGTTTGCAGATACGCGAACGCGACGAGATGGGGCACGTGGCTTGTAACAGCAAGCATCTGGTCATGCGCGGCCGCCGACATTCGGGTAACGCGAGCGCCGACGCCCTCCCACCATCCCGTCACTCTCGCCACTGCCTCAACGTCTGTTTCGATCTCTGGCGTCAAAACAACCGGGTGCGATTGAAACAGCGAGGCAATGGCCGCCGCTGGGCCGCTGGCCTCGCTGCCGGCGATGGGGTGCGCGGGCACGAAACGGGGCGGCAAACGGCCGATTCGAGCACGAACAGCATCGAGTACGGACTCCTTCACACTGGCGCTATCGAAGACAATGCCAGGATGCCCGGCCAACACCTCGACCCAGGCCGCGACCTGGTCACTTGGCACAGCAAGCAGCACGGCGTCGCTATCGGCCGGAGGCGCATCCGCAACCGCATCAATAATGCCTAGCGCGAGCGCCTCCATCGCACTCTGGGGATGGACATCGACGCCGGTAATGTGGTCGAACAGCCCTCGCGCACGAGCGGCAAGGGCAAACGACCCGCCGATCAATCCGGTGCCGACAATGGCAAGACGCATCAGCCCAGCACGCGCTCGATCGCGCGCAGGAACCGCGCCGTTTCCTCTGGCAGCCCGACAGTGACCCGCAGGTGACGATCAAGTCCGTACTCGCCGATGGGGCGAACGATCACGCCCTCGCGAAGCAACGCGTCATACACGGCCGGAGGATTTCGACCGGGTTCAAAAGCGACAAAATTCCCTGCGGAGGGGATATAGGGAAGTCCAAGCCGCGCAAGTCCCGCAGTCAGTTCCGCAAGCCCTTCGCGATTCAGTCTGCGGCTTTCACTGACGAATGCATCGTCCGCGAGCGCCGCGGCAGCAGCCGCGAGCCCCAGGCTGTTCACGTTGAAGGGTTGACGCACACGACCCAGTAGTTCGGCAGCCTCAGGGCTGCTGACCGCATAGCCCACTCGCAGCGCGGCAAGGCCATGGATCTTCGAAAACGTGCGAGTAACCACCAGATTCGGGTAACGCGCAAGCAGTCGCACGCCATCCGGGTACCCAGGCGCCTCGACATACTCGAAATAGGCCTCGTCCAGCACCACCCAGACATGACCCGGCACGGCGTCGAGAAAGCGCGTGAGCTCGACTTCCGAGATCCAGGTGCCCGTGGGATTGTTCGGGTTAGCAATGAAGACGATGGCCGTATCTGGCCGGATCGCCGCGAGCATGGCGTCAAGATCGGCGCCGTAGTTCCGCGCAGGCACGGAGATGAGCGTGCCGCCCGCCAGTGTCACCGCCAATTTGTACACGATGAACGCGTGCGCAGAAATGATCGCGGAAGCCCCGGGAGCAAGCGCAACGCGAGCCATCAAATCGAGCACATCGTTCGAGCCATTGCCGAGCGTGAGGCTGGCAATATCGACCCCGAGACGCTCGGCAAGCGCGCTCTTCAGCGCGAACCCGTTGCCATCCGGGTAGCGCGACAGAGCATCGCACGCATCGACAATCGCCGCCCGCACGACCGGCCCCGGGCCTCGCGGATTCTCATTGCTTGCGAGCTTGACGACATCGGTGATACCCAACTCGCGCGTGAGTTCGGCGACCGGCTTGCCGGGACGATAAGGGGATATGCCGGCCAGAGCCGGGTTGTAAGTGCGCGTCATTGAACGATTGCCTGCGGATAAGAGCCGAGGGAGCGGACTTCCAGAGCGACCTTGCGCACCTCCGCAAGGACCGATCCGATACGGGGCTCACTTTCGTGCCCGTCGAAATCGATGAAGAAAACGTAGGTCCAATTGGCGCCACGGACCGGCCGCGTTTCGATACGCGTCAGACTGATCCCATGACGCTCAAAAGGCTCGAGCACCCGGTACAGAGCGCCTGGCTCGTTGCGCGTCGACACGAGTATCGAGGTCTTGTCACGACCGCTCGGCCCCACGTGCTGACGGCCGATCACGAGGAACCGTGTCTTGTTGTCGGCATGGTCTTCGATACGCGTCGCAACTACCTGAAGACCGTAGCGCGAAGCCGCCATTTCACCTGCAATCGCCGCCGCGTCGGTCCGATCAGCGACGAGGCGCGCGGCCTCCGCGTTACTGCTGACAGAGGTGCGTAGCACGCCGCGATAATGCGTATCTAGCCAGCCCCGGCATTGCGCAAGCGACTGTGCATGAGAAATGATCTCGGCAATCGCCTGGCCCTCGTGCTTCGCACTGACCATGAGCGCATGGTGGATCGGCAACTCGATCTCTGCGCAGACGCGTAACGAAGAGGTCAGAAAACAGTCCAGCGTGTGGTTCACCACGCCCTCGGTGCTGTTCTCCACCGGAACAACGCCGTAGTGCACGGATTCCGCTTCCACAGCGCGGAACACTTCGTCAATCGTGCCGACCGGTCGGGTGCTCGCGAAATGGCCGAACTGGGTCAACGCCGCCGTTTCCGTGTAAGTCCCGGGCGGCCCGAGGTAGGCGATGGTCAGCGGCTGCTCAAGATTGAGACAGCAGGAAATGATCTCGCGAAAAAGTCGCGTGACGTCCGCCGCGCCAAGTGGGCCAGCGTTGTCCGCCTGCAGGCGCGTGAGAATCTGCGCCTCACGCTCCGGTCGATAGAACACCGGCGCCGCGGCCGGATCGGCGGTTGCCTGCTTGATGACGCCCACCTTGAGTGCACACGCAGCGCGCTGGTTCAAAAGCGTGAGCAGCGCGTCATCGATGGCATCGATACGTGCTCGCACGCCCTCCAGCGTGTCGGGCAACGTGTCAGGCGCCTCGGCGGAACCGTCAGCCATGCTCGCGCGCGAACACGCCAAGATAGTCTACGAGTGCGTCGACTGCTGCCTCTGGTACTGCGTTGTACAGGCTTGCACGCATTCCGCCGACGCTGCGGTGCCCCTTCAGGTTAGTGAGTCCGCGCGCCTCAGCGCCTTTCAGAAACACCGCATCCAGCGCGGCGTCTGGCAGCGTGAACGGGACATTCATGACCGATCGACAATCGCCCGCCACCGGCGTGCGATAGAAGTTGCCGCTGTCGAGCGCGGCATACAGCTTGGCTGACTTGCGCGCGTTTCGGGCAGCGATCGCCGCAAGACCGCCCTCGGCTTTCATCCAACGGAACACGAGCCCGGCCAGATACCACGCATAGGTGGGTGGCGTATTCGACATGGAGTCCGCCGCGGCGTGAACCGCATAGTCGAGCATGCTCGGCGTACCGCTACGCGCGCGCCCGATCAGGTCTTTGCGGACGACCACCACGGTGAGGCCCGCCGGACCGATATTCTTTTGCGCACCGGCATAGATGAGAGCGAACCGACTGACGTCAACCGGGCGCGACAGGATGTCCGATGACATATCGGCGACGAGCGGTACGGACACATCAGGAAATTCTTGGAACTGCACGCCACCAATCGTTTCGTTCGAGCAGATATGCAGGTAGGCGGCGTCGGGATTCGTGCGCCACTCAGACCTTGCCGGGATATCCGTAAATCCGCGACCCTCGCTCGAAGCGACCACATTCACCCGGCATAAGCGCCCGGCTTCCTCGATCGCCTTGACTGACCAGGCGCCCGTGTTCACATAGTCCGCGCTCTCCCGATCACCCAGCAGGTTGAGCGGTACCATGGCAAACTGCAGCGAGGCACCGCCCTGCAAGAACAGCACGCGATAGTCATTCGGCACACCGAGGAGTTCAATGAAATCGGCCTCCGCCTGCTCTGCAATGGCGATGAATTCCTTGCTGCGATGACTCATCTCCATGACCGACATGCCGCTGCCGGCATAATCGAGCATCTCATCACGCGCTTTGACCAGCACTTCCTCAGGAAGCGCCGCGGGGCCTGCGGAAAAATTATGCACTCGACCCATCAGGCCTTACTCCTCATCTGCCGGGTCTGCCGGCGCTTCCGCCAAGTCAGTTTCGTCCGACGCCGATTCTTCAATCCGCTGTACGCCACTTAGAATCTCGTCGCCCCGCAGTCCAATGAGCTTGACGCCCTGGGTGTTGCGACTGAGCACCGACACCCCGTCAGCGGAGGTGCGGACCAAGGTGCCCTGATT
>JBMTYG010000135.1:0-8138 GCA_049454295.1 Pseudomonadales bacterium | reverse complement strand
CAACCCGACCGCCTGGGCTTCCAACGATCCCTCTTCGCCGGCTAAACACCGGCAGTCGCCGGCCTCAGGCCGGCGCCTTCAGACCGGTCCCTTCACACCGGCGACTGATACGGAAGGAACTTTAGCGGCTGTAGGAGTCGAGCCACTCATCGAGGAAGCTGCGAAGATGTTCCGACCGGCTCGGATGTCGCAGCTTTCGAAGCGCCTTCGCTTCGATCTGGCGAATCCGCTCACGCGTGACATCAAACTGCTTCCCCACTTCTTCGAGGGTGTGGTCCGTGTTCATGTCGATACCAAAACGCATACGGAGCACCTTGGCTTCCCGCGCGGTGAGCCCAGCCAGCACTTCTCGAGTCGCCTCACGCAGACCTTCACTGGTCGCTAGATCCACCGGTGAGCCAATGGTCACGTCCTCGATGAAGTCCCCCAAATGCGAATCTTCGTCATCGCCAATTGGGGTTTCCATGGAAATCGGTTCCTTGGCGATCTTAAGCACACGGCGCACCTTGTCCTCTGGCATCTCCATGCGCTTGCCTAGTTCTTCCGGCGTAGGCTCGCGACCCATCTCCTGCAGCATCTGGCGTGAGACCCGGTTGAGCTTGTTGATCGTTTCGATCATGTGCACCGGAATACGAATTGTGCGTGCCTGATCCGCGATCGACCGCGTGATGGCCTGACGGATCCACCACGTCGCGTACGTCGAGAACTTGTAGCCGCGGCGATACTCGAACTTGTCCACCGCCTTCATGAGACCGATGTTCCCTTCCTGAATCAGGTCCAGGAACTGCAGACCCCGGTTCGTGTACTTTTTGGCGATCGAAATGACGAGCCGCAGGTTGGCCTCAACCATCTCCTTTTTCGCGCGCCGCGCCTTGGCGTCACCCAGCGCAATGCGGCGATTGATTTCCTTGATATCGGCGACCGAGAGACCGTCGTGTTCGGTCAGCTGACGCAGCTTCTTCTGGCAGCGGAAGATCTCTTCCTTTTGGCCATCGACAGCGGACGAATAGCCTTTCTTGGCCTTGATGAGACGCGTCACCCACGCCTCGCTGCTTTCATTGCCCACAAACTCTTTACGGAAGACGTCACGCGGCACATTCGCCCGCTTTAGGCAAATCTGCATGATCGTGCGTTCCTGCTTGCGGACCCGATCCAGCGCATTTTGCGGAATCTGCATGATGGCGTCGAAATGCCGCGGCACGAGCTTGAAAGGCGAAAACAGCTCTCCGAGCTTGACGAGCTGAGCCTGACCCTCGGCGCTGGCGCGACCCTTTTCCTTCAGCACCTTCACCGTCTTGGCGTGCTGCTTCTTCAGCGCCGTGAAGCGGCGCTTCGCTTCCTCCGGATCTGGGCCGCGATCTTCCTCTTCCTCCGTCGCATCCTCTGCGCTGAGCTCTTCCTCGTCCGAGGCCCCCTTGGGCTCAGGACCCATCTGAGTGGCTTCCGGCACGTCGTCCGTCGGATCGAGGTACCCGATCAGCAGGTCGGACAGCCGCCCACCTTCTGCTGAAGCCTGCGCATAGGCATCGAGCGCGTATTCCACCGTGCCTGGGAAATAAGCCGCGGCGGAGAGCATGTCGCGAATGCCCTCTTCGATTCGCTTGGCAATTGTGATCTCGCCTTCGCGCGTGAGCAGCTCGACCGTGCCCATTTCTCGCATGTACATGCGCACGGGGTCCGTCGTCCGTCCCGCCTCGGTCTCGACCAACGCAAGCGCGGCAGCGGCTTCTTCCGCTGCAAGCTCGTCAGCGGTGCTCTCTTCCGTGGCGAGCAGTTCATCGGGATCCGGCGCGGTCTCATAGACCGTGATCCCCATATCGTTGATCATCCGGATGATGTCTTCGATCTGGTCCGGATCAGCGATGTCGTCGGGGAGGTGGTCATTGACCTCCGCGTAAGTGACGAAGCCCTGCTCCTTGCCTTTGGCAATCAGTTCCTTGAGACGGGACTGCTGCTGCTCGATCTCTTGCGTGCTCATGTCACCTCGGCAGTGATCTTGTGTGCAACAAATGCCGCGGCCGCGCGTACGCGACCGGGTTACCCAGAAGAAGGGGACGGCGGGCGCCCCGATTCGAACGCGCTAGTATAGCGGGGGCGCCGATGATCTCCAATGCGCTTGACTTAAGCGATCTTGCACTCTGCAGCGTAATCCGTCCGATCGGACGATCTCATCCGTCAGCACCCGCGTCATCGGCTTCTGAAGCCCCACGCCGCTGCGTCCAGAATTCGCGAAACGTGTCCGCACTCGACGATTCGCGTAACTCCGCTAGCAATCGGCGCCGCTCGGCCCGGGCAAACGTCTCGAGCAGTTTCGAGACCCCTGCCATGAACTCGCCCTGCAGGGCATGGTCATCAAGCACAAACGACGTGGTGACAAGTTCAATCAGCCTCGCATGCGCCTGCGTGCCAGCCCAGCGCCCGAGAATATCGGCCACATCCGCCTCCGGACGGGTATCCAGAAACCGTACCACCTCAATAAAAAGGTCAGACGTCTGTTGCGAGCACAACGATTCACGCAGCAGCGGCGGCAGAGTGAGGAGCAGCGCTGGGCGGCGCAAGAGCTGAGCGAGCAGCCGGCGCTGCAGCGGACCACCAACGGCAAGACGGGGGTCAGCGCGCGTCGGCTCCCCGGAACGCGGCTGGATCACGCCCGAAGACGCAACCGAACCCAATGACGCGGAAACTGCGGCGCCGCCGATACGCACACGATCGGCAACCACCTCGCTGGGCGACAAACCTGTGAGCTCCGATAGCCGCGCCCGCATGAGTTCCTTCAGGATCCCCGCGGGCACCCGTTCAATGTGTGGCAGCGCCAGACTGCCAAGGCGCGCCCGATCATCAAGACTGCGCAGATCGAGACCATCCACCAAGCGCGAAAAGAGATACTCAATGGCTGGGGTCGCCTCAGCCGCCAGCCGCAAGAACGCATCCTTGCCACGCGCCCGAACCAGGCTGTCAGGGTCTTCTCCCTCGGGGAGGAACATGAACTTGAGCTGGCGTCCCTCCTTTAGTTCCGGCAGCGCGCTTTCCAGCGCGCGCCAAGCCGCCTTGCGACCCGCATTGTCCCCATCAAAACAGCAGACGACTTCTTCGGTATACCGGTAGAGCTTGTGAAAGTGCTCGGGCGTCGCCGCTGTGCCCAACGTGGCTACCGCGTTGGCAACGCCGGACTGGGCCAACGCGACCACATCCATGTAGCCCTCCACCACAATCAGGCTATGAATCTGGCGCAGCGCGCGCCGCACCTCATAGAGTCCGTACAGCTCCCGACCCTTGTGAAATACCGGAGTCTCGGGGGAATTTAGGTACTTGGGACCCTCGGTAGCACCGAACACGCGGCCACCAAAGCCGATCACGCGACCCCGCGTGTCGCGGATGGGAAACATGACCCGACCACGAAATCTGTCATAGATCCGACCACTCTCGTTTCGGGTCAGGAGCCCCGCCTCGAGAAGACGAGCTTCCGGGATGTCCGTCAGCGCGCGCCGAAGCCCATCCCACCCATCCGGCGCAAAGCCGATAGCAAAATCCCGCGCGACAACGCCAACGACGCCGCGCTGGCGGAGATAGTCAACAGCGCTGGCACTCGACTTCAGCTGCTCGCGGAAGAATTGCTCCGCCCGCGCCAGCGCCTTGAAGATAGGTTCGTGACTCTCGTCGCGGCGAACGCCGGCTTCCCGAGGCACCTCGATTCCCGCCATTCGTGCGAGCGTCTCTACGGCTTCGACGAACTCGAGGCGCTCGAACTCCATGAGGAAAGTGAGTGCGGTGCCGCTCGCGCCACATCCGAAGCAGTGATAGAACTGCTTCTGTGGCGCGACCGTGAAGGACGGCGTTTTTTCGTTGTGAAACGGGCACAGCCCTTGATAGTCACGCCCAGCCTTGCGCAGAGCGACACGACCGTCCACCACATCGACGATATCAATACGCGACAACAGTTCGTTGATGAAGGATTGGGGAATGCGACCGACCATCGTCGGTCGACTCTAGCACAGCTCAGCGTCCGTACTGGTCCTGGAAGCGGACGATGTCATCCTCGCCGAGGTACGGGCCTACCTGAACCTCGATCATCTCGAGAACCAGCTTCCCGGGATTGACGAGCCTGTGTTTAACGCCAAGAGGAATGTAAGTGCTTTCATTCTCGGCCAGGGTGAAAGTCTCATCGCCGCGGGTGACTTCAGCCGTTCCTCTCACCACGATCCAGTGTTCGGAGCGATGATGATGCAGTTGCAGGGAGAGCTTCTCTCCCGGCTTCACCTTGATCCGCTTGACCTGGTACCGCTCGCCCTGCTGGACGCCCTCGTAACTGCCCCAGGGACGGAACACCTCCCGGTGCGTGGAGGACTCCTCTCGACCGGCTGCCTTCAGCTGCTCGACGATACGTTTCACGTCCTGCACGCGATCGCGATCGGCGACCAAGACAGCGTCCGGGGTTTCGACCACGATCAGACGATCCACCCCGAGCGTGCCCACAAGCCGGGTCTGCGCCACCACGAGCGAATTCCGAGTGTCGATCGCCATCACATCCCCCGCGAGATGGTTGCCGTCGACGTCCTGACTGGACTCTGCCCAGATCGCAGACCAAGACCCGACATCGCTCCAGTCGAAAGCTGCCGGAACTACCATCGCACGATCGGTCGGCTCCATGACGGCGTAATCCACAGACCGCGAGGGACTCGTGAGGAACCCAGCACCGGGTCGGAAGAAATCCAGATCGGTTCGCCCTTCCTTGAAAGCCACCTCCACCACATCAGCGATTTGCGGCTCGTGACGAGCGAGTTCGTCCAAATAGGTTCGCGCCGAGAAGACAAACATGCCGCTGTTCCACAGGTAATCGCCGCTTGCCACGTAGGCTTCCGCAGTTGCCGCGTCGGGCTTCTCAACAAACGCCGCCACCGCACGTGCCTCAGGGCCATCGGCTGCCAACGATTTGATGTATCCATAGCCGGTTTCGGCGGCGGTGGGGACGATACCGAACGTCACAAGACCGCCGGCTGCCGCTGCGGCTACCGCGCGTTCGACAGCAGCGGAAAACGCCGCGGTATCCCGGATCAGGTGGTCAGACGGGAGCACCAGAAGCATGGCATCGGCATCGGCTTCGAGCGCCGCCCAAGCCGAAAGCGCAATGGCAGGCGCCGTATTGCGCCCTTCGGTCTCCAAAATGATGCGGTGCCAAGGCAGTCCGATCGCGCGACACTGCTCCGCTACTAGGAAACGATGCTCCTCATTGCAGACGACAATGGCAGGCGCGGGGGCCGCAGCCCGAGCACGCCGCAGCGTGTTCTGCAACAGGGATTCAGCGCCGAACAGCGCGTGAAACTGCTTGGGAAAAAGATCCCGCGACAGCGGCCACAAACGCGACCCCGAACCACCGGCGAGAATCACGGGAATGATCAGTGCCATGCATGGGGCTCCTGCGCAACAGCGCACACATTAATGGCGAAAGCGCTGCACGAACAGAGTGACCCTGTCGAAACTGCAGACATCAGCACCGGGAAAATGGGCCTTGCCGTCAGCCGCCCGACAATCGCGCCTTGACCCGCGCGCTGACCTGTCCCATGTCCGCGCGCCCTTGCACGCGCGAGCGCAGGGCAGCCATCACCGCGCCCATGTCCTTTGGACCACTTGCCCCAGACGTCAGCATCGCGGCGTCTATTTCCGCCTCCAAATCCGCGTCCGAGAGCGGGGCAGGCATGAAGTCGCGGATTACGGCGATTTCTTGCCGCTCAACTGCAGCGAGATCTTCGCGCCCCGCTGCCTCGAATTGCTGCACCGAGTCCTGCCGCTGCTTCAACATGCGGTTGAGGATGTGCAGAACGTCTTCATCGGAGAGCGTCTTGCGTGTATCCACCTCAACGCGCTTGATCTCTGCATTCATCAGGCGAAGGGCAGCCAAGCGCTCCTTCGCACGCGCCCGCATGGCGTCTTTGGTCGCTTCGCTGATGGATTCCTTCAGTGCGGACACGGCGACCCCCGAACCACGCCGCCAACGCCCGTGGGGCGCGCCACGTCAGAACGACTTTTCGAAGCGACGCGCTTCGCGCTGAAGCTTTTTGGCATGCCGCTTGACCGCAGCTGCAGCCTTGCGCTTGCGCACGGAGGTGGGCTTTTCGTAGAACTCGCGGCGGCGCACTTCTGAAAGCACACCCGCTTTCTCACAGGACCGCTTGAAACGCCGTAGAGCGACATCGAAGGGTTCGTTTTCCTTGACCTTTACGTTCGGCATGTGCGTTGCGTCAACTTTGAAATTCGAAAAAGGGCGAAAATTCTACTCGTTCGCGCCCCCTGTTGCCAACACACGGCGCCCATAAAGCACTCTTTGCCGTCGTGTTTTGACAATCTTTGGTATTATATTAAAACAAGACTATATTTTTGTTTTCTGGCTGGAGATCCGACTATGAACCCCTCTACCCTCCACAACGCGCAGCGTCTTTTTCGGCCTGCTTTGCTTGCCGCCGCGATCGCCGGACTTTCGGCCTGCGGTGGTGGTGGTGGCTCGAGCAGCCCGAGCGCGCCGCCCCCCAGCGGCGGGAGCACCTCCCCGCCCGTATCGAGCACACCCATCACGACGACCGGCTCGGTCACGGGATTCGGCAGCGTCTGGGTAAACGGTATTCGCTATGACACGAGCAACGCCATCGTGCAGTTCAAGGACGACGGCACCAAGGCCGAGTCGGACCTCAAGCTTGGCATGCGGGTCGTGCTTGTCGGCTCGCGAAGCGGGGACAGTCGCTCGGCCTCCCAGATTCGTTACGACAGCGACCTTGAGGGCCCCGTCTCGAGCATCTCACCCAATGCCGACAATCCTGCCATCGGATCGTTCACGCTGCTTGGTCAGGAAGTCATCGTCGACGCCAATACCGTGTTCGACGACCGAATCACCGACGCCAACGCTGACGGCAGGGTCGACCTGCAAGACCTGGCCCCGGGAGCCGCGCCCCTCATCGTTGAGGTCAGCGGCTTCCCCACCGCGGATGGATTCCTGGCGACCCGCATCGAGCCGGGCAACGATGCGCCTGACGCGGAATTCGAGGTCAAGGGAACTGTTGCCGATCTCGACGTGGTTCCGGGCACCTTCAAGATCGGCAATCTGGTGGTGATCTGGGAGGCTGCGGATCTGGATGCCGAGTCATTCGGTTCCAACACTCTGTCGAACACCCAATTCGTTGAGGTCAAAGGGGTTCTGGAGGCTGACGGCCGTCTGTCCGCCACCCGGATTCAGATTGAGGACCCGTTCGATGACAACTACGACGACAACGGTACGGAATTCGAGATAGAGGGCTTGTTGCAGGCCGTAGACACGGCCGCAGATCCGGACACCGTCACCATCAATGGGCAGACGTTCAAGGTTCAGGATGCGAGCCGACTGGTCGGCTTCGTCGGGCGCAAGGTAGAGATCGAGGGAACGTTCAACGCCGATGGGATCCTGATACTTAAAGCGGGCGCAGCGGGGGCGAAAATCGAGCAGGAAAACAACATCCGGGTCGAGGACCGCATCCAGACCGTCGAATCAACGCGTTTCACTACGCGGCTTGGTGTCGTGATCGAACCAACAGGAACGAGCCGGGTCGAAGACGATGCCGCGGGCGGCGATCGACTGACCCCCGAACAGTTCCTCGGGCGCGTTCGCGCCGGCGACCTAATCCAGGCTCGGGGCTATCGCGACAGCGCCGGCACCGTGAATTGGACCCGAATCAAGCGCGACGATGAGGAGGACGATACCGGCTGCGCCCTGCGTGGACCTGTCGACAACGGCTCCATCACCGATCCGACTTTCCGCATCCTGGGTGTAACGATCGATACCGCAACCATTACCCAAGTGAATGGATTCCGCGGTGTCGACGGCGCGGTCACCGATCGCTCCGGGTTCTTTACGGCACTGACCGAAGGCACCGTCGTCGACGCTACTTCGAGTGATGCGGCAGCGGCTTGCACCGACAAGTTGCTACAAGCCGAACAGGTCGAGTTCGAACTCGATGACGACATCTACGGCAGCAATCCGGGCGACAACGATCGGGACGACGACGAACCCGGCGATGATAACGGCGGCGACGACAACGGCGGCGACGACAACGGCGGCGACGACAACGGCGGCGATGACAACGGCGGCGATGACAACGGCGGCGATGACAACGGCG
>JBMTYG010000134.1:0-8166 GCA_049454295.1 Pseudomonadales bacterium | reverse complement strand
CGTCGGATCGACAATCGTTGCGTGTCTTGTGATGGCGGCGGTTCCGATCGGCGTTCTCGTGGGTAGCCTGATGCCCTGGCAGGATCCCGAGAAGATCGGCCCCTTTATCCTCGGCCACTATGCGTATGCGCTGTTCGTCTACAGCGTGCCGACCGTACTGGTCATGGCGGCGGGCTTTTTTGCCCTCGCAACCGCAACGCACTCGATGATGTGGTGCTATGTCGGCGTGATCGCCTTTCTGGTGCTCTACACCGCATCCCAGATGATGCTGAGCGAACCCGAGCTTGAGGAGCTTGGAAGCCTGCTCGATCCCTTCGCGATTGGCGCGCTCTTCGATGCGACGAAGTACTGGACGGTCAGCGAGCGCAACACCCGGCTGCCTGAGCTCGCGGGCGGGCTTCTTTACAACCGCATTCTCTGGCTTTCACTCGGGGCGGTACTTCTTGCCGTTGCCTACGCGGTGTTCCGGCCGGAAGCTTCCCGACAGACGGTCGATCGCAAAGGGAAGTCCGTCTCGGCCGCGGCCCTGCCAACCTTGACGCCGCTGACGCGACCCGCGCCAGGGCATTCGTGGGCGGCGCTGCGCGCGATGATCCGGCTGGACATGCTCTTTGTGCTGCGCAGTCCAGCCTTTGCCGTGCTTCTTGCGCTGGGTCTGTTCAATGCGCTTTCCGGGCTCAGCAGCGTCGCCGAGATGGGCGGCGTGCCCTACTTCCCGGTCACCCGCGCCGTCGTCGAGATGCTCACAGGGGCGTTCGCGATCATCCCGCTGATTGTCGCTATCTATTACGGCGGCGAGCTGGTGTGGCGGGATCGAGATTACCGCATGCATGAAATCGTGGACGCTACGGCAACCCCGAGCTGGGTGTTCGTGCTCCCAAAAGTTCTCGCCATGGGGCTTGTGCTGCTCTCGTCTCTGCTGATCGCCATGCTGGGTGCCGTGCTCTTCCAGCTGATAAAGGGCTACACACACCTCGAGCTCGGCAGCTACCTGCTCTGGTTCGTGCTGCCGGTTCTGATCGGATCGCTTCAGTACGCAATTCTCTCGATTTTCGTACAGACGCTGGTGCCCAGCAAGGCGGCGGGATGGGCCGTCATGTTGCTTCAGGTGGTCGCGAGCATCGCGTTGGCAACCACTGGCTTCGAGCACAGGCTCTACAACTTCGGTGACGCTGCCCCCGTTCCGCTCTCGGACATGAACGGTATGGGCCACTTCTGGATTGCACGCGCCTGGCATCAATTCTATTGGACTGCTTTCGCGCTGATGCTTCTGGTCGGCGCGCATCTGCTGTGGCGTCGCGGCACAGAGACGCGCCTGCGCCCGCGCTTTGTCCTAGCTCCAAAACGTTTGCGTGGTCCTGCCGGCGTGCTCATGGGGCTGTTCGCACTCGCATGGGTCGGAAGCGGCGCGTACATCTTCTACAACAGCAATGTTCTTAATCGCTACATCACCGAGCCTGAGCAGGAGCAGCTGCTTGCCGACGCCGAACGGGTGCTGCTGCCGCTCGAGACTTTGCCGCAGCCGAAGATCACCCATGTGAGACTCGATGTCGCGCTGTATCCGCGCGAACGACTGGCGGTGACGACAGGCGAATACACGCTGGTCAATCGCCACGAGGTGCCGGTGCTCCAGCTTATCATCTCAACGCCAAGAGAGCTCGCGATCGAGAAACTCGATATGTCCGGTAGTCGACTCGAGACCACGTATGAAGAGTTTGGCGTGCGCATCTACGCACTCGACGAACCGATGGCACCGGGCGAAACGCGCACGCTCCGCTTTGTCACCCGGCTTCAGGAGCAAGGCTTCCCGAACAGCAACGCGCAAACACGCCTGGTGACTAACGGCACGTTCATCAACAACGCCGAGATCAGCCCGCTACTCGGTATCGACCGAACCATCTTCCTGCGGGACCGCGCAACGCGACGCAAGTACGATCTGCCCGAAGAACTGCGCGTCGCGCGCCTCGAGGATGAGACCGCGAATGGCTCCCACTACCTGCGACCCGACAGTGATTGGGTGACTGCGGATATTCGACTCAGTACCGATGCCGATCAGACACCGGTTGCACCCGGCATGACCGTCAGTGATACAACGGCCGATGGGCGCCGCACCGTCGTCACGCGAACCGAGTCGCCGATCCAGCATTTCTTCTCACTGCAGTCGGCTCGATACGCCCGCGCGGACGACACCTGGGTGAACCCGGAGGGATCCTCCGTCGCGCTCGCCGTCTACTACCACCCGGAACACGAGCACAACGTACAGCGCATGCTCGATGCCATGAAGATATCCCTGGACGTCTTCAGCGAGCGCTTCTCGCCCTTTCAGTTCCAGCAGGCGCGCATTCTTGAGTTCCCGGCCTACGCAGGCTTCGCTCAGTCGTTCGCAAATACAGTGCCGTACTCTGAAAGTATCGGCTTCATACAGAACTTTCGCGAAGAGGATCAGGACGACCTGATTGATCTGGTCACCTATGTCACGGCACACGAGATCGCTCACCAGTGGTGGGCGCACCAGCTGATTGGCGCCAACAAGCAAGGCATGACCCTGTTATCCGAAACCTTCTCCCAGTACTCAGCCCTGCTGGTGATGGAGCAACTCTATGGCAAGCCGCAGATTCGGCGCTTCCTGAAGCGCGAGCTTGATCGCTATCTGCGCTCGCGGGGCACCGAAGCGGTCGAGGAACTTCCGCTTAGCCGGGTCGAAGATCAGGGCTACATTCACTACAACAAGGGCGCCGTAGCGATGTACGGGCTGAAGGAGATCATCGGCGAAGACGCGGTAAATCGCGCTCTCCAAGCGTTGCTGAAGGAGTTCGCGTTCAAGGGTGCTCCGTATCCGGATACGCGTGATTTCCTGCGTCTGCTTCGAGCCGAGACAGCTGGGAGATACGAGCAGGTTATCGTTGATCTCTTCGAGAAGATTACGATCTATGATCTCGCCGCCCGAGAGCCGGTTGTTCGCGAGCTGCCCGATGGCCGCTTCGAGACCACCTTCGTGGTCGACGCCCGCAAGCACTACGCCGACGGTGAGGGCAACGAAACCGAAGCGCCGCTTGACGAGGAGTTCGACGTGGGTGCGTTCAGCGAAGAGCCCGGAAAGAAGGCGTTTTCTGCAGACTCAGTGCTTGCCATGACTCGCTCAGCGCTGAAGAGCGGGACACAGACTGTCCGACTGGTAACAGAGCAGCGGCCGGTCTACATTGGCGTCGATCCCTACAACCTGCGCATCGATCGGAACAGCGACGACAACGTAGCAACAGTGGCAGACTGAACTCCACATGACGACCTACGCACAACACCGCTCGATCATCGACGTCGATGCGCACATCATGGAGCCCGTGGGCTGGCTGCGCAGCTACGCCCCCGCTGCGATTCGCGACCAGATTCCCGAGCTCGGCGCCCACGATCCTGGGTTCGCAAACCTTCTGGCGGACGCGGAGCATTACCACCGACAGCGCGCTAACGACGCCGAGTTTCGCAAGCAGGCCGAGCGGGAATACATGAGCATGCCGCGCAAGGGGTGGCTCTCGCTTGGTGGTTGGGATCCAGCGGAGCGTACCTCGGCGCTCGATCGCCTAGGCTTTGAGCTGCAGCTCGTGTTCCCTACCGGCTCGTTTCCCCAGGTTATGAGCACGCCACCCTCAATCCGAGTGCAGGCTGCCGAGGCGATGAACCGCGGACTGCGGGATTTCTGTCAGGATCGACGGCTTCGCCCGACGGCATACGTACCGTTCGAATTCGGTCCCGACGCTGCTCTGCGCTTTGTTACAGAAGCCGCACGTACCGGCGCAGCGGGCTTGCTGGTCGACTCGATTCCCGCGCCAGAGCAGCGCAGCGTGACTCATCCTGAGTTCGACCGGGTCTGGGCCGCGATCGAAGAGACGCAGCTCGCCGTACTTCTGCATGTAGGCGCTGATCAGAACTATCGCCCGGTGCCGAAAACATTTTTCGAGAACGGCCGGGATATGAGACATGTGCGTTCCGACGCACCAGGTGATCCGCTGTCATTCGCGGCGATTGGTTATCCCGCGGAGCTGTTTCTATCCGCGCTCGTCTATGACGGTGTTCTCGAACGCTTTCCGCGACTTCAGATCGGCGTGACCGAGCTGGGCGCCACGTGGCTGCCTTCATTCCTGCACATGATCGACACCGGCCGCAGGCTGTTCCGACATATCCAGGACTTGTCACACCTGTCATTGGCGCCCTCCGACTATCTGCGTCGTCAGGTCGTAGTGAGCCCCTTTGCGGGCGAAGATGTTGGCTGGATTATCGAACAGGCTGGCATTGGAATGGTGGCGTTCTCGTCCGATTATCCTCATCACGAGGGTACAGACGATCCCATTCGACGCTTTGAAGCGAGCATGTCGGGTATCAGCGACGCTGCGCGCGTTGCATTTTACCGCGGCAACGCCCAGCGGCTTCTCGGTCTCTGATCCATGCCTCTCGACACCTCGATGCTCGGTCAATCCACCCGCACCTTCACACACAGCGTCGATGCGCGGTGGATCATGGCGTATGCCGCCGGGATCGGCGATCTCAATCCGCGCTACATGGACACGGCTGCTGGCGTGGTGATCGCGCATCCGGTGTTCCCGGTATGCCTCGAATGGCCGGTGATTCTGGCCACGCGCGACATGCAGGGCTCACATCTCATCACACGCGCAGAGTCAGCGCGCGGGGTACACGCGGCGCACGATCTGCACATACTGCGACCGATTCGAGCGGGCGACGAACTCGTCACCCAATCGACGATGACCGATATCGCCACGATCCGCCCCGGTGCGCGCTACGTGATGCGACTTGATACCAGCGATGCCCGGACCGGTGAACGGGTAACGCGCACCTGGCAAACCGGCATCTATCGCGGTGTTGCGGTCACGGGCCCCGGCGGCACTGCCGAAGCAGCACCCGCGCTGCCCGTTAATGCGAGTTTCAAAGCACAGAACACGTACGTCATCCCGATCGCCGCGGGTCTCGCCAACGTGTACACGGAAACAGCGCGAATCTTCAACCCGATTCACTCGGATCGTGCCGTCGCGCTCGCGGCTGGCTTGCCCGATATCATTCTGCATGGCACTGCTTCGCTTGCGCTCGCCGTGAGTACGATTGTCGACAACGTGCTCGGAGGCGATTCAACTCGGGTGCGCAGGCTAGGTGGTCAATTCAGGGCGATGGTGCTGATGCCAACAGCGCTTCGTCTCGAGATCGAGTCGCGCGCTGACACGGTGTTCTTCCGACTTTTGACTGAATCCGGCGACCCCGCGATTGACGCCGGGTTCCTGTGTCACGACTGAACCAGGCATCCCTTCCTGAACGCGCATCGCCCGTGGTGCGAGCGCTTATCGGGTCGCTCCGCTATTTTTCGGCTAAAACCTTCTACAAGGAAACGCAATGATGGCGTGGATCGTTACCAAGTACTTCGTCACCGCAGCCATCGTCGTGCTGATCTCAGAGCTCGCAAAACGCAGCGACAAGATGGGCGGCTTCGTCGCTGCTCTGCCTCTGGTAACGTTTCTCGCGCTCATCTGGCTTCACGTAGAGCAGCAGCCCGCGGAAAAGATCGCGAACCACGCCTGGTACACCTTCTGGTATGTGCTGCCGACGCTGCCCATGTTTCTCTTCTTTCCCTGGCTACTCCCGCGCCTCGGGTTTTGGCTCACGCTTGCCGCGAGCGCGCTCCTCACGATCGTCTGCTTCGGAATGTTTGCGTTCACAATGAAGCGCTTCGGCATCCACCTGCTATAGCGCGAGCCCAGCCGTAGCCTCGAGATGGCGGTCATGGTCACCAACAAAGCGCAGCACGAGGTGCTGCGCGCCCGCAGCGACAAACTCACTGAGCCAGTCCGTGAGTTTGTCTGCAGGTCCTGCATAACACGCTTGAAGGCGCCGCATCAGCGCCACCGGCGCGGGCGCATAGTATTGGGTCAGATACGACTCAAGCCGCCTCTCGGCCGCATGCGGATCATCATCCAGCGAGACGGTGAGATACATGGCTCCGGTCACCGCGCCGGCTCGCCCCGCGGCTGCAGCGGCCTGCTGCACGTGTTCCCAGCGCGCCTGATAGGTTTGCGCATCCGGTCCCAATGGAAACCAGCCGTCAAAGAGGCGCCCCGTGCGCTCGAGCCCGGCCGGGACACTGGTCCCGATCCAGAGTGGCGGCCCGCCCGGCCTGCAGGGCAGCGGACCAAGCCTCTGACCGTCCAGTTTCCATCGTCCGTCCCAGTGCACCGGCTCCCCAGACCAAAGGGCGCGACACAGGCGCAGGCCCTCGAGCGTTCTGCCCAGCCGCCCCTCAAACGGAACCCCCGCCGCGGCAAATTCAGCGCGTATCGCTGGATTGTCGGCACCGATGCCAAGGCCAAGAATCAGCCGACCACGTGCCAGCTGGTCAATGGTCGCAACCTGCTGCGCGAGCACCACCGGGTTGCGCAAGACAGGCAGCAGCACGGCGGTGCCGATAGCGACTTGCTCGGTGCGCGCCGCGAGAGCGCCGAGAAGCGTCAGGGGATCATGTCGCGGTCGAGCCAGCAGCGAATCACCCACCCACAGTGAGGAGAACCCAAGGGCTTCCGCGCGCTCTGCGAGGCGCAGAAGTTCGCGCGTATCGTGCTCACCTTGCATCACGCGTTCGCGGGTTGGTAACAGGTAACCCACTGATATCTTCATCGCTGTTCCTTATTGACCGGTGCACCAAGAGGCTCGGTGCTAGGCTCAGGATAGGTCCAGCAAAAGCACGAGCAAAGCGTTACATGACCATACGCCGCACGACGCCAGCTATCCTGTTCACGCTACTCTTCGCCCTGCTTTGGTCACCTGCATGGGCCGCTGGAACTTGCCCGGCGTCGACGCCTGATTCGACTGACACGCTACCTCGCGTGCTGATCATCGGTGACTCCATCTCGATCGGCTACACGCCGATCGTGCAGCGCGTGCTGCGGCGCCACGCCTGCGTTGTCCACGCGCCAGGCAACAACGCGTTTTCAGCACACGGTCTCGCGCACGCAGCCGACTGGGTCGGAGATCATGAATGGCATGTCATCTACTTCAACCACGGTATCTGGGATGTGCAATGGCTCGCGGGGCGGCACCTCGTCCGAGCGCCGGGCGGCACGGAAGCACGGATAGGCGCACCGTTCGTTAACTTCGCCACCCTGTACTTCGGTCCCTGGCAGCGCCGATCAACCCCGGCAGAATATCTCAGCAATCTCAATGGAATTGTTGACATACTCCTACCCAAGACCCAGCAGGTGATATTCGCTACAACAACACAGTGGACGCGATATGGCGCCGATACAGCTGAGCTAATCAAGCGCAACAACGCTGCAGCACGGGACCTTATGCACCAGAGAGGCGTACCGGTCGACGACCTGTACGCTGTCGCGTTGCCTCATCTAACAACCTGGCATTCGGCAGACGGACTGCACTTCAATGAACGAGGCAACGAAGGCCTTGGCGCGCAGGTCGCCAGGACCATTGCTGGAGCCCTGGCTAACCAGATTCAGCGCTCAAAGGACTTTGATCGGCGCGACGAATAGGCCCAGGGCTGACGCCAAGTTGAGGCGCACTCACGCGCCTTGGGGTTGATCCTTACTTACTGCGTCCTCAATGAGCCGAGCAATTTCCGCCGCTATCACCTCCGCGCCATACATGCTCATATGGTCATCGTCTCGGTAAAACAGTCCTCCGGCGTGGTCAAACGGCGAACACGAATTCACGCCGCAAACCCACTTCATCGGGTCATAGCGCAGCGTATTCTTATACTCACTTAAAATACCATCCACCGATTTTTTGTACGGTCCCAATCGTTTGGAAACGACCTCGAGCGGCAGGGAACATCCCTCCTGATAACCGAAACCCAAATTGTCGACGCAGGGACGCAAATGAAAGCCTAGCTCGGGCAACTGATCTACAAAAATCACCCGCTTGCCGGATTCATTCAAAATATCCAGGGTTCTTTTCAACCCAAGAGAAAAGATCTCACGATTATCGTTAGAACGCAAAGCTGCTTCGGAATACCGATAATCTAATATGTCTCTGTGCGCCTCAACAGCGCCAAACCCATTGCCTTCGAATCTCGCCGCGTGTCGCCCCACCAGCACTACCCATTCGATATCGCTGCTTGGGGAGATTTCCTCAATCGCTGCCGTTATAACTTGTTCGCTCCCG
>JBMTYG010000133.1:0-8298 GCA_049454295.1 Pseudomonadales bacterium | reverse complement strand
CGACGGATGACCAGATATCGATCGGGGTGCTAGCCTCGCGACGTGTTGAGGCCTTTAAAGGGTAACCACATGACCCATCAAATCGACCGGATCGCGGGAGACGCCCGCATTCAGGGTCACTGCGATCCCGCGTTCGCGTCGGTGCTCGATGCGTTCTGCCACAACTTTCGCGCCGAGGGCGAGGTGGGTGCATCGCTCTGCATTTATCGGGACGGCGAGGTCGTGGTGGACCTCTGGGGCGGATATCGAGAAACAGGACCCGACGCGGCCCCGTGGGACAGCGACACGCTCTGCGTCGTCTTCTCCTGCACCAAGGCGGCGACCGCGCTCTGCGCGCACGTGCTGATCGATCAGGGACGCCTCGACCCGCACGCCCCCGTCACCGACTACTGGCCCGAATTCGGCGCGGCCGGCAAAGATCATGTGACAGTCGCCATGATGCTGAACCACAGCGCGGGCGTGCCCGCGCTCAGGGAACCGGTGCGCAAAGGCGGGTTCCTCGATTGGGACTACATGACGGCGCGCCTCGCAGCCGAGGCGCCATTCTGGCCGCCGGGCACCCGCAATGGCTATCACATGTCCACCTTCGGCTGGACCGTGGGCGAGCTCGTGCGTCGCGTCTGTGGACGCTCGCTCGGCACATTCTTCCGAGAGGCTATCGCCGAGCCGCTCGGCATCGATTTCTGGATCGGCCTGCCGGATTCCGAGCATCACCGCGTCGCGCGCATGATCCCCTGGCAACCCGACCGCAAGGCTCCTCTTGCCGCTTTCACGGCCGCCCTGCAGCGTGGACTCAAAGCGGGAGAACCGAGCCTGCAATACCTCGCACTGATGAACACCGGAGGTCATCGGTCGGATCTGCCGGCGGCCTGGCGCGCGGAGTTCGGCGGCGGCGGCGGCATGGCCAACGCGCGCGCGCTTGCCGGCATGTATGCGCCGCTTGCCCAGGGCGGAACCCATCGCGGGATTCGGCTGCTCCGCCCCGAGACCATTGAACGCATGAGCGCGGTTTCCGTTGCTACGGAAATCGACGCGACCTTGCTGATGCCCACCCGCTTTGGGCTCGGCTTCATGCGCTCTATGGATAACCGACACCGTCCGGCTGGGTTCATGGAAAGCATGGTGCTTGGGCGTGATGCGTTCGGTCACGCGGGCGCGGGCGGCAGCGTCGGGTTCGCCGATCCCGAGGCGGGTCTCGCGTTCGGCTACGCCATGAATCGTATGGGTGCGGGTATTCTGCTGAACCAGCGCGGACAAAGTCTCGTCGACGCGACTTACCGTGCGCTCGGCTATGCGACTGATGCACCAGGCGCCTGGATACGCCGCGGCTGATGATCGAGGCGGTCTCCCTCGCGGAATTTGCCCGGCTCACGACCGACCCGGAGCGCGTCGAAGCCCTATCGGTCGCGGCGGACAATGCCTGCGGCGCGGTGCTCGTGGACTGCCGGCGGGCGACGTCCCGACAGATCGACCGCATGAAACTGCCGCACTGCGTCATCATCGGCGTCAACTTGAGCGCAGACGCTCCGGCTCCCGACTGTATCGATGTGATCGCGGAAGATGAGTCCGCATGCACCCATCTACTTGCCCGGATCGCAGCGCATCCAGTCGCTGCGGCAACGCTGGCAGACCTCTTGCGTCAGGAGGCCTGGCGCGAGGTTGACACCGGACTCACGCTGGAATCCCTGGCCTACTCCGCGCTGCAGCACGGTCAGGAATTCGAGCGCTGGCTCTCGACGCGCAAGCCGCGCCGCGCACGCACCTCACTCGATCCCGTGCTGACCGAGCGCAACGACGCGCACCTATTGATCACGCTCAATCAACCCGAGCGGCGTAATGCGTTCTCAGCGGCGATGCGCGACCGGCTGTGTGAATCTCTGGGACTGGCGCTCATGGACCCGACCATCCGGCGCATCTGGCTGCGCGGAGCGGGGCCTGCGTTCTGCGCCGGGGGTGACCTTGATGAGTTTGGCAGCCAACGCGACGCCGCGATTGCCCACGCCGGGCGTGTTTCGCGCAGCGCCGGTCGACTGTTGCACCGACTCTCAGCGCGCGTGACGTGCGTTATTCAGGGCGCTTGTATTGGGGCGGGGATCGAACTTGCCGCTTTTTCCGGTCGCATCGAGGCGCACCGGGACGCCTTCGTCGAGCTTCCCGAAGTGGGTTTCGGGCTGATTCCGGGTGCCGGCGGCACAGTCAGCATCCCGCGGCGCATTGGGCGTCTACGCACAGCCCGACTTGCACTTGGCGGAGAGCGCATCGGCGCAGCACAAGCCCTGCACTGGGGTCTTGTCGATAATATTGTCAAATAAGGGGATTCGCCGTGGCAGTTAACCTTTTGAACCGCCGCGAGGCAATGTCCTGAAACGTCCTGTTGCAACCTGAAACTAGCGGAAATGATAGTTTTCGTGCGTTCACACAACGTTCACCCTTGCGGCGCTAACAAGCAATGAGGGGGCTCACTATGCGCGGTCGAATTACCACCACCCGGGTGGCGGCGCAAATTGCACTGGTTTCTTTTTTCGGGGTCACCCCCATCGCATCCGCTGTCGCCGAGGAATCGCGCGCGAGCGGTACGCTGGAGGAAGTGATCGTTACTGCACGTAAGGTCGAAGAATCGATCCAAGACGTGCCCGTCGCGATCACTGCGCTGTCCCAAGAACTCACCAATCCCAGCATTCGTAACCTGACCGACCTCAACGGTTTTGCACCCAACGTGCAAATCGGCGAAGACGGCAGCCGAGGCGGCGGCGGGGCGTCAATCACAATCCGCGGCATCAGCCCGACGCGAACCGACGACAACTCGTTCGACTCGCCGATCGGGGTAATGATCGACGGCATCTATCTCGGCTCCCTGGCCGGACAGGTACTGGAAAACTTCGACCTCGAGCGCATCGAGGTGCTGCGCGGCCCGCAAGGCACCCTGTTCGGCAAGAACACCGTAGGCGGCGTGGTACACGTGATCCGCAGCCGACCGACCGGTGAGTGGGGCGCACACGTCAAGGCCACTTTGGGCGATGACAACCAGCAGGAATTCCGCATCGTCGCCAATGCGCCGGTGATCGAGGATGTGCTGGCTGCCAAAGTCTTCATGACCACGCAGACGGCGGATGGTTTCCTCGACAACGAAACGATTGGCGGACAAGTTGGCGACGTCGACTATCGTAACTATGGCGCTACGCTCCTGCTCACGCCGAACGATAGCTTCGAAGCCCTGCTGACGGTCGAGAAGTTCAAGGATGACAGCGAGCTCAACGCCTACCACTTCAACGCGAACTATGCGCCGGGCGTGGTTCCGGCCCCAACCGACCCGAATGAGACCGACTATTCGGGCGGCTTCCTCAATTGCACGCTGAACCCTGGCGTCTGCCGCACCTCACGTGCCATTCCGAGCAAGGCAGAAAACGACACGGACAACAACGCCGCGCTCGAAACCGATGCCTACACGCTCAACATGACGTTCGATCTGAACGAGAACCTGCAGCTGGTCTCGGTGTCCGGCTACCGCGACATGACCGAATACCGGATCTTCGACTTCGATGGATCGGCAGCACCGTTCATCACCATTGAGCGCAAGAACGAGTACGACCAGTTCAGCCAGGAACTGCGTATCGACGGCGGATGGGACACCGTCAAGATGAGCACCGGTATCTACTACTGGCGCAGCGAGTTCGAGCAGGACTGGGTAACGGGCGGTCAGTTCTGGTCCACCCTGTTTGGGGGCGTCGCAGCTAATCCTGATCTCTGGAGACTCTGTCAGAACAAGCTTCCGGGAACGCAGATATGGTGCGATAACGGCATCCCGGACGGCATTCCGCTGGGCCAGACCGTGACCCAGATCCTCTACGAAACCCAGGAAACCACGTCGGTCGCGGCATTCAGCCAGGTGGACTGGACGTTTACCGAGGACTGGACCCTGACCCTCGGCGTGCGCTGGACGGAGGAGACCAAGGACTTCCGCGCGGGTCAGGCTTACCTCTCCAACGTGGAGCGTCAGTGGCTGCGCAATTTCCCGGAGTATGCTGACCTCGACAACACTTGGCGTGAAATCTCTCCGAAGATCGGTATTACCTGGACGATCAACGACACCTCGATGGCGTATGCGTCTTACTCTGAGGGCTTCCACTCTGGCGGCTTCTTCGGCGTGAACCAGAACACGAGTGACTTCCAGCGCGACCAGTACGATCCAGAGTTCGGCTACTCGTACGAGATCGGCTACAAGAGCACCCACTTCGACGACCGTGTCCGCTTCAATCTGGCTCTGTTCCGCACAGACTTCGAAGACAAGCAGGAATCGTCGGTGCAGTTCGATGCGTCCACCTCCACCGTCGCCACGGTGTTTGACAACGTCGCCGACGCGGTCTACCAAGGCATCGAGATCGAAACTCAGTTCGCGGTCAACGATTACCTGCGCCTGTTCCTGAACTACGGCTATCTCGATGCCGAGTACGAGAACTTCCAGACCGACATCAACGCCGCGGATAACGTGACCAAGATCGAGGATGCCTCATTCCTGAAGCCGCGCAATGCCCCGGAAAACACCCTGGGTGTCGGTGGCACGTTCAGCTACCCAATCGGCATCGGCGCGCTTGAGATCTACGGCAAGTACGCTTGGGTTGACGAAGTCGAGACCAACCTGCTGAACACGCCGCTGGGTCAGCTCGAAGACCGCAAGGATGTCACGGCCTCCATCGGCTATGTGGCAGACAAGTGGTCCGTGGTCGCCTTTGGTCGCAACCTGACCGATGAGGAATTCGAAATCTTCACCCCGATCGCGACCCTGTTCGCGGTTGGAACGCAGACACCACGTCCGCGTTCTTACGGGGTCGAGGTCGAGTACCAGTTCTGACGGTTGACTGCAGGGAGGCAACTCCCTGACACGAAAGAGGCCCCAAATGGGGCCTCTTTTGTTTTGGGCTCAGCCGCCCGGGCTGAACCACTCGCGCACGATACGACGCAACAACTTGCCCGTTTCGTTGTAGGGCAGCTCTTCCGCGAACCGAACCACCTGCGGAACCCGGGATGACCGCATGCGATCGCGTACCCAGACCTGCAACTCCTCACCTGAAACGCTCTGCCCGGGCTTTACAACCACAGCAGCGGCTACCGCCTCACCCCATTGCTCGTCCGGCATAGCCACGACAGCCACATCCCGCACCGCGGGATGCTCCATCAGGACATCCTCGATCTCCCCGGGCGAGAGATTTTCCCCACCGCGCACGATGACATCATCAGCCCGCCCCTCAAGGAACAGATAACCATCATCATCCACGCTGCCGGCGTCCCTTGTGGGGAACCAGCCGTCGTTATCCGTGACACGCCCGCGACCTTCGTACTCGCCAGAAACCTGCTCGCCGCGGACATAGATTTCACCGCGCGCGTTCGGCCCCAGCACGCGCCCGTCCTCGTCACGAATCTCGATTTCGATGCCGGGCAGCGGGATACCCGCAGACGCAAGCCGACGCCGTACAGCCGGATCGTCGCTTGACTTAGCCGCCCGGTGCTCGTCCGGGCCCAGTACCGTGATGGTCGAGCTGGTTTCGGTAAGACCGTAGGCGTTGGTGAAGTCCGTATTAGGGAACAGATCCATCGCCCGTTCGATAATGGACTGGGGCATGCGTCCGCCGCCGTAGGACACCGCCTGCAGGTGCGGCATACCGGCGTCGGACTGTCCCTCTAACGCTTCAACAATGCGCGCCAGCATGGTGGGCACGAGAAACGCGCTGGTCACCCGCTCCCGACGCGCGACGTCGATCCAGTCCTCCGCCGTAAAACTCGGCAGCTGCACCACACGTCGCCCGGAATAGACCGAACTCAAGATCGCCGCGATGCCAGCCACATGGTAGGGCGGTACCGAGACGAGCGTCGCTTCCTCTTCCGCGGCACCCGCAAATTCGACCGAACTCAGGATGTAGGACACCAGGTGTTTGTGCCTGAGCACCGCCGCCTTGGGCTGACCCGTGGTACCACTGGTAAAGAGCAGCACGGCAATCTCATCCGGGTCCATTGACCATTCAGAGGCTGGATCTTCGGGGTGATGGTGATCCGCCAGGAAATGCTCCCGCGCGGTGGCTGCCACGGCATCGAGGGCACTAAGTCGGTCTCTGCGCTCGGCATCCGTTACCAGATAGGCAGGGGTGACCCGCGCGAGCAGCGCCTCTATCTCAGGGTCGGTAAGCCGATAGTTGAGTGGCACATAGGGCAGCCCGGCCCAAGCGCTCGAGAAGAGCGCGAGCGGTGTGGCTACACTCGTGACATCCAGCATCGCCATGCGACTGGCGCCCGACGTCTTTAAAGCGGCCGCGCGGCGCCCCGCCGCCGTGAACAGGTCCCCATAGGTGTATGACGTGGCATTGCTGCTGTCCGTGAACGCCACCCGTTCCGGAAACGCCGACGCCGCCATCTCGAGCAACATCATCAGATTCATGGCGCGGCTCAGTCAGTCTTTGGCAACTGGCGCGTATCCTTCTGCAGCAGCAGCTGCCCGTTCACAGCAAGACCGCCATCCCCCGCTTTGACGCACAGCACCTCGAGCGACCCGTCTTCGTTGATGTACCGCTTGCCGATGCGAATTCCCACCGCGTGCTCAGCGTGCAACGCCTGCCGGGTTGCCGGGGCTGCGTCCGCCATCGCTACACCGCCACAGGTGAGCTCGATGTCACCCGCCGGCGCCTTCACGATCATCACTTCCCCATCGCACACCGCGCTCTTCAGCCGGGCACCTGTTTTCAAAGCCATGGCGTGTGTCCTCCCTTGCCAGAGACGCGGATTCTAGCGTGGAAATAGGACGACGTGGGGCGCCTTAGGCAGGTTCTGAACGCAGCCGGACCGCCAGATAGGCACGGCGAGCGAATCGTCCCGTGCAGCGCGATAGCAGATCAGCGACGCCCATCTGCCAGCCGTACTTTCGCCGCAGCGCAGAGAGCGCCCGCGCGATGTCGGTTGCTGATGTGAGTATCCGGGCATCGGCCGGGGCATAGCCGCTCGCCAGTCGACCACGGACATCACAGAGCGCCAGCGCGGCCGTGCTCCCGGCACGCACCCGCTTGACCTTGCCCGCTTCGCCCGCAGAAAAAATGAAGTAGTCATCCCCGTCCGCTGCACACCAGACCGGCGTCGCGACTGCCTTACCAGAGCGCCGCCAGGTGAGCAGGCTCACATACGCCGCATCCGCGAGCTCACGAGCACCTGGCGTCCGACCGTCACCGGAGAACCCAGTCATGCCTGTAAACCACGCCACCGCAAAAATTCCTGTTCAAGGGCGAGCAAATCTCGCTTCCGCTCACGTAGGCGCTTCGCAGGCGTTCCGGCATAGATCCCAAACGCCTGACAATCAGATCGGACCAGGCTCAGCGCGCCCACCGCAGCGCCTTCCGCAACCGTTACTCCCGGCAACACCACACTTCCGCTTCCGATTATGACATGCCTGCCGATCATCACATCTGCGTGAGTAACCCCGGTGAACCTTTCTGGCACCATAGGATTCGTCATCGTGGCGCCGGAATAATCATCGCTGCTTGAATAAATAGACACCCTGGAAGAAATATTACAGAAATCCGATAGCGTTATTCGACCACGACCAATACACGATGAATAAACAGCCATGTGAATGTTATCGCCGATATAAATGCCGCCCAAACCCGCAGACAAAACACAAAAATCATCGATCCTGACGTTATTTCCGATGTGGATTCTCTCCGCGCCGTAAAACGATGCACGATCCGAAATCATCACGTTGGCACCCAACGCTGCAAAACCAAGCGACTTCGCGGCAACACTATCAAGCGCCGGCATGCTCATTCACCTCTAATCAATTCTATGATCTGCATCTGATTTTCAAGCGCCAGCGCTGGATATATAGGCAGACACAGCACCTGAGACGAAACCTGCGTGGCTATGGGCAGATTTTCCCTATGCGCCGAACTCAAACCTCGGTACATGGGGAAGCTGGAGATGAGTGGATAGAAATAACGACGAGCAAAAATATCATTAGCCTTTAACTTATCGTACAGCGCATCTCTGCTAGCTGGATATTGGGGGCCGACAAGAATTGGGAAATAGGCATAGTTATCAAACATTGCCCCTTTTCGTTCGACACAGTGAATTCCCGGAACATCCTGCAGCTCCCGGCGATACACCGCATCGATGGCCCGACGCTTCTCTATAGCCTGATCAATATAATCTAGCTGCAGCAAGCCCATGGCAGCGTTGACTTCGCTCATTTTTCCGTTGATCCCCGGAGCCCCAACCGTGGTCTCGTCAACATAACCAAAATTCTTCAGCTGATCGATCCGCTCC
>JBMTYG010000132.1:0-8450 GCA_049454295.1 Pseudomonadales bacterium | reverse complement strand
CGAGCGAGATGTAGTCCACGCCCGTGCGTGCGATGGCGACGATCGATTGAGCGTCGATGCCGCCCGAGGCTTCGAGCCGGATACGCCCTGCGGCGCGCGCCACGGCGATGCTCGTGTCCGCGAGCGAAAAATTGTCGAGCATCGCAATATCCGCGCCGGCGGCAATCGCCTCGTCAAGCTGTGCCAGCGTCTCCACTTCCACCTCGATCGGGCTGCCGGGACGATAGGCGCGTGCCGCCGCGATTGCGGCAGGGATGCTGCCGGCTGCGGTGATGTGGTTCTCCTTGATCAGGAAGGCGTCATAAAGCCCGAGGCGATGGTTCTTGCCGCCGCCGCAGCGCACTGCGTACTTTTGCGCGAGCCTGAGCCCGGGAATGGTTTTGCGCGTGTCGAGCAGCTGAGTGTGCGTGCCCATGAGCAAGTCAACGAAGGCGCGCGTGGCGGTTGCGGTGCCGGACAGGAGCTGTACGAAGTTGAGTAGCGTGCGCTCAGCTGTCAGCATCGTGGACGCCGGACCGTCGAGTGTGAAAAGCGTAGCACCAGCGGCAACCGCGGTACCATCCGGCACTGCAAACTCCGCGCTGACGCTGCCACCCAGCGCAGCGAGCGTTTCGAGCACCCAAGGCGCACCGCAGAACACGCCGGGTTCGCGCGTGATGACGCGTGCACGGGCGCGTCGAGAAGGATCAATCAGCGCTGCGGAAATATCGCCGCTGCCGACGTCTTCGGCCAAGGCGGCGGCGACATTCGTTGAGATGGCTGTGCGCAGGGCGGCGTCGATCTGCATGATCAAAGGTTTCGCTGTCGAGGTGATTGCAGCATAGCCGAAAGCACCTTGCCCGGTCCCCGATGCATTGTTACCGTCGAGATCAGGAATACAACGAGTGAAGCGCGTGCGCGTTGATGAGGAGCACTGGCTCACGGGCGCCCGGCGCGCACCATCGCCCAATGCCGATGGTCGCGGTGCGGGTGAGCGTATCGAGCTGGTGGTGATTCATTGCATCAGTCTGCCGCCGGGGGAATTCGGCACGGGTCTGCCGGAGGCGCTCCTCACCAATCGTCTTGATGTGCGTGCGCACCCTGCGCTTGCGGATCTTGAGGGTGTTCGCGTGTCCGCCCACCTTCTCATCGCTCGGCGCGCGGAGATTGTGCAGTTTGTGCCATTTAATCGGCGCGCCTGGCACGCGGGTGTGTCAGCTTGGCGCAGGCGCACGTCCTGTAA
Organism: Pseudomonadales bacterium; assembly: GCA_049454295.1. GTDB lineage: Bacteria > Pseudomonadota > Gammaproteobacteria > Pseudomonadales > Azotimanducaceae > UBA7803. The sequence goes on along the minus strand of JBMTYG010000132.1, from coordinate 7,228 downwards.
TCGCTTCTCCATCGGGATCGAGCTTGAGGGTGCCGAAACTGTGCCGTACACCGAAGCGCAGTACCAAGCCCTGGGGTCCGTGCTTGCAGCCCTGATGGCACGCTATCCGGCGCTTGGTCCCGATACGGTGGTCGGTCATACGGAAGTCGCTCCGGGGCGGAAGCGCGACCCCGGACCCGTATTCGACTGGAAACGCGTAACGGCATGGTGTCGTCTCACGGGGTAGACTCCCGTCAACGAAGGAAGGTTGAACGTCATGGCAGATAGAGATCGAGCGATCGGTGGCGCGGGCGACGAAGACCCGACCGAGACCCGTGAGTGGCTCGATGCTTTGGAGTCGGTGCTGGATCGTTCCGGTATTGATCGCGCTAACTTTCTGCTCGAGCGTCTCTCAGCGCGAATGACGCGTACGGGTGCGCGGCTGCCCTACACGATCACGACGCCGTATCGAAATACGATCCCCCTGACGAAGGAAGCCTTCATGCCGGGCGATCTGTTCATGGAGCGCAAACTGCGCTCGCTGATTCGCTGGAACGCGCTTGCCATGGTGGTGCGCGCCAATTCCCGTCCTGGCGAACTTGGCGGACACATTTCCTCATTTGCTTCGTCGGCGACCTTGTACGACGTGGGCTTCAACTATTTCTTCCGTGGCCCAACGAACGAGCATCCCGGTGATCTCGTCTATTTTCAGGGACACGCGGCGCCGGGAATTTACGCACGCTCATTTCTAGAGGGGCGACTGAGCGAAGCCGATCTCGACAATTTTCGACGCGAGGTGGGCGGAAAGGGGCTTAGCTCCTATCCGCATCCCTGGCTCATGCCGAATTACTGGCAGTTTCCCACGGTTTCAATGGGTCTTGGTCCGCTGCAGGCCATCTACCAAGCGCACGTGATGAAGTACCTCGACAGCCGCGGCATCGTGCCGATGGGTGATCGCAAGGTCTGGGCTTTTCTCGGCGACGGCGAGTGCGACGAGCCAGAGGCGCTGGGCGCGCTCGGTCTTGCGGGGCGCGAGCAGCTTGACAACCTCGTCTTCGTGATCAACTGCAACCTGCAGCGACTCGATGGGCCTGTGCGCGGCAACGGCAAGATTATTCAGGAACTCGAGGGCGCGTTCCGGGGTGCGGGTTGGAATGTAATCAAAGTGATCTGGGGGCGGCTGTGGGATCCACTGCTGGCTGCTGACAGCACCGGTATGCTGCAGCAGCTCATGAACGAGACTGTCGATGGTCAGTATCAGTCGTTCAAGGCGAAGGACGGCGCTTACACGCGAGAACACTTCTTCGGCAAATACCCAGAAACACGCAAGCTGGTCGAGAATCTCTCAGACACGGATATCACGGCGCTCAATAGAGGAGGCCACGACCCGTTCAAGCTGTATGCGGCCTATCACGCGGCGGTGAATCACAAGGGTCAGCCGACCGTGATTCTCGCGAAGACCGTCAAGGGCTATGGCATGGGTGATGCGGGCGAAGCGGAAAACGACACGCATCAGGTGAAGAAGCTCAACCTTGATGAGCTCAAGTACTTTCGTGATCGCTTTGATATTCCACTCTCGGATCGCGAGCTCGAGTCGATACCCTTCTATCGTCCCCCGGACGACGCGCCTGAGATGGTTTATCTGCGCAGGCAGCGCGCGCGCCTCGGCGGTCCCATGCCGCGACGCGTGGTCACGGACGAGACGCTCGAGATCCCCGGTCTCGACGCCTTTCAGTCCATTCTCGAGGGCACCGGCAAACGTGCCAACTCGACTACCATGGTGTTTGTACGCATGTTGCAAACGCTGGTGCGGGATAAACAGATTGGCAAACGTATCGTGCCAATCGTGCCGGATGAAGCTCGCACCTTTGGTATGGAGGGCATGTTTCGCCAGCTCGGCATCTATTCGTCAGCCGGTCAGCTGTACGAGCCAGAGGACTCTGGCGAGATCGCCGCCTATAAGGAACAGAAAGACGGGCAGGTGCTCGAGGAAGGCATTAACGAGGCGGGCGCGTTCTCAGCCTGGATGTCGGCGGCGACCGCCTATGCGAACCACGGTCGCACGCTGATTCCTTTTTACATCTTTTACTCGATGTTTGGTTTTCAGCGAATCGGTGATCTCGCCTGGGCGGCGGGCGACATGCAGGCGCGTGGATTCCTGCTTGGAGGAACCTCAGGTCGCACAACCCTGAACGGCGAGGGCTTGCAGCACCAGGATGGACACAGCCATCTGCTCGCCTCGACGATCCCGAACTGCGTCGCGTACGACCCTTGCTATGGCTACGAGCTAGCGGTGATCGTGCAGGATGGACTGCGTCGCATGGTCGGTGAGCGTGAGAACGTCTTTTACTATGTCACGGTGATGAACGAGAACTACCCGCATCCTGCGCTGCCAGCGGGAGTCGCCGATGACATTCTGAAAGGGCTCTATCGTTTACGCGCGTTGGGTAGCGGAGACGGACCTCGAGTCCGTCTGCTGGGTGCGGGCACGATTCTGCGCGAGGTCGAGGCCGCCGCAGAACTGCTTGTCGAGAAATTTGGGCTGACGGTCGAGATCTTCAGCGTGACGAGCTTTACCGAACTCGCGCGCGATGCAGAGGACTGCGCGCGCTACAATCTGCTGCATCCCGATGAGGCGCCGCGCGTGTCTCATGTCGGGCGTCTGCTAGCTGGGGATGTGCCTGTGGTGGCCGCGTCCGACTACATGAAGGCGTTGGCGGAACAGCTGCGTGGATCGATCCGAGCGCCGTATCACGTGCTCGGCACGGACGGTTTCGGGCGCTCGGACACGCGCGATGAGCTGCGCCATTTCTTCGAGGTGGATCGGCGGTTTGTGGCGCTGGCCGCCCTGCGTGTGCTGGCTGATCAACAAAAGATTCCGCTCGAACAGGTGCGCGCTGCCCGCGACGCGTTCGGTATCGACCCCGACAAATTGAACCCCCGCAGGGTGTGAGGCGAAAAGGTGAATCAGGACATCTGCATCCCGGAGATTGGCGACGCCGAGTCGGTGGAGGTGATCGAGATTCTGGTATCCGTCGGGCAGGACGTGGGTCCTGATGATCCGGTTCTCGTCATCGAGTCGGACAAGGCCTCGATGGAAGTGCCCGCGGGCGTAGCAGGCAGAATCAACGCGCTGCGCGTGGCGATCGGAGATCAGGTGCGGACCGGTCAGTGCATCGCGACACTGGAGCTTGCGGCCGCGGAGACGGGCAGGGGGCCCGCGCCCGCCGGCGCTCCCGCTGCAGAGGTCAGCGCCAGTACCCAAGGGACCGAACCTGCGGTCGTGACGCCTGAGGTGGGTCCTGCTGCGGCTTCCATGGAGCAGGAGGTCGAGGTTGATGTTCTGGTGCCGGATGTCGGCGAAGCGCAGCCGGTGACAGTGATCGAGGTTGCCATCAAGACCGGCGACGTGGTGGCCGTTGGCGACCTCTTGGTCTTGATCGAGTCGGACAAGGCGTCGATGGAAATCACCGCGGAAACGGCGGGGCGAGTGGTCGCTGTTCACGTGACGGCGGGCGATGAGGTAGGCACCGGCACCCGCGTTGCCACACTCGCGCGCCAGGGCGTATTGGCAGTCGAACCGCCGCCTCAGCCGAGTAGACCTGTTGCGGCAGAGTCTTTGTCACCCGCCCGCGCCCAGGTTGCAGCACTCTTTGCCGATGCGGAACGTGCGGTTCGAGAAGGTCCGCGATCCAACACAGAGGAAGAGCCGCCTCCCACCGTCTATGCGGGTCCCGCTGTGCGTCGACTCGCACGAGAGCTTGGCGTCACGCTGGATCAGGTCAAGGGCTCTGGGCTGCGTGGGCGCATTGTCAAGGACGACGTTAAGGCGTTTGTTAAGCAGCGAATGACCGCGGCTCCGGTTTCGACCGAAACGGGCGCGAGCGCTTTACCCGCGCTGCCGGTTATCGATTTCTCGCGTTTCGGTCCGATCGAAATGGTGCCGCTGTCCCGAGTGCGCGCCCGCGGCGCTGATAATCTGCACCGCAGCTGGGTAAACGTGCCCCACGTGACGCAGCATGATGAAGCTGATGTGACCGACCTTGAGAGCTTTCGCGCGATGCTTCGGGACGATGCCCGGTCGAAGGGTATTCGCCTCACGCCACTCCCATTCATCATCAAGGCGTGCTGTCAGGCGCTGGCCGAATTTCCCACCTTCAACGCGTCTCTTGATCCGTCAGCACGCAGCTACATCATGAAGCGCTACTGCCATATCGGTATTGCGGTGGACACGGAAGACGGGCTCTTGGTCCCGGTCATTCGTGACGCGGACCGGAAGGGTATCTGGGCGCTGGCTGAGGAAGCAGCGCTGCTCGCTGAAAAAGCGCGGTCGCGCAAACTTGCGCCCGCAGACCTTCAAGGGGGGACTTTTAGTGTGACCAGCCTTGGCGCCCAGGGCGGTACCGGATTCACGCCGATCATCAATGCGCCTGAGGTGGCGATACTCGGCGTGGCGCGGCTGGCCACGCGGCCAGTGTGGGACGGCAATGCTTTCCTGCCCCGGCAAATGCTGCCGCTGTCTCTCAGCTACGACCATCGCGCGATTAACGGTGCCGAGGCCGCTCGATTCATGTCGCGCCTCACCGCCCTGCTTGGCGACGTGCGTAGGCTCTCTCTCTGAGACCTGTCAGTGGAGGTCTGCCTGTGGGTGGCCTGGGCAATGACTGGCCTCGTTGACGGGGTACTTGCGATCGTGTCAGCGAGCCGGGAGGGTGTCTTGGCCGCGCGTTCCGCGCCACTGCAGCTCAGCGGCGCCCGCGTTAAGCGTGCGGGCAAGTACGAAGAACCAGTCGCTCAGTCGGTTTAGGTAGCGCGCGCAGTCGTCGGCGTCAGTGACCGACCAGAGTACCCGCTCCGCCCGGCGACAGACCGTGCGACAGACGTGGGCTGCGGCGGCAGCGCGCGTGCCGCCGGGAAGAACAAACTCCGTTAGCGGCGGCAGCGCGGCGTTCAATGCGTCAATGGCGTCCTCGAGTGAAAGGGGTTCGGGAGCGGGGACCTGACCGCGCGTTGCCAGGCAGGCGCCCAGGTCGAACAGGGTTTGTTGAATCTGCCGACTAGCGATGACGTGCGGGCTGTCGGGCTCGAGTTCGCAGATGAGCACGCCAATGAAGCTATTGAGCTCATCGACCGCTCCGATTGCTTCGATCGCGGGCGCGTTCTTGGCGAGTCGCGTGCCGTCGGCTAGCCCGGTAGTGCCAGAGTCGCCAGCCCGGGTGGTAACGCGGGTGATTCGGTGTTTCATGTTGAGACCTTTTGGTCGGTTGCGGGGAGACAGGGTTCCCGGTCGGCGTCGCAGGCGCGAGGACTGCTACAGCCGCTCCAGCATTTCGGGAATAATCGCCGGTCTGGGGTCGTGTGCGCGTCAACCGTGGGAGAGGGTCATGCCGTCGTTCGACACTGTGTCAGAGGTCGATCTGCAGGAAGTTCGCAATGCCGTGGATCAGGCGGCGCGCGAGCTGTCGACACGCTTCGATTTCCGAGGCATCGACGCGGAGTTCGCACTCGATGGCGAGGCGATCAAGCTGCATGCCCAGGAAGAATTTCAGCTCGAGCAGATGCTCGACATTCTGAAGGACAAATTGATCAAACGTGGTGTCGACGTGCGCGCCCTAGACCCGGGCAAAGTAGAAGCCGCGGGCAAGCAGAAGCGTCAGTCCTTCGCTTTGAAGCAGGGCATTGACCGCGATACAGCCAAGCTCATTGTCGGACTCGTCAAAGACGCAAAGCTCAAGGTGCAGACGCAGATTCAGGGTGAGCAGGTTCGGATCACCGGCAAAAAGCGGGATGACCTCCAAGAAGCCATAGCTCTGCTGCGCAAGTCTGAAGCCATCAAGATCCCGCTTGATTTCACCAATTTCCGTGACTGACCCAACTGCGGACGGGACGCCGCCTCCGACCTTGCGCGCCGCCTTTGCGCAGCCCGCGTCGCTCACGCTGCTGGCCTTTGGCTTTGCGTCCGGGCTGCCCTTCCTGCTGGTGGGGGGCACCCTCAGCGCCTGGCTGAAGGAAAGCGGAGTATCCCTCGAGGAGATCGGGCTCTTGAGCCTCGTCGGGCTCGCCTACTCGCTAAAGTTTCTCTGGGCGCCGGTCGTCGATCGTGTTGGCATCCCGATCCTCGCACGTCTGGGTCAGCGGCGCGGCTGGCTGTTCGCGGCGCAGGCGGTGCTGGTACTGGCGCTGCTCGCAATGGCGTTCGTCACACCGGGCGGACACCTGACGCTATTCGTGATCGTGACGGTGGTCGCGGCCTTCGCCGGCGCCACTCAGGACGTCGTGGTTGACGCCTATCGAATCGAAATTGCGCCGCCGTCGGTGCAGGGTGCACTGGCTGCGACCTATATGCTCGGTTATCGATTAGCCCTGCTCGTGTCCGGGGCGCTGGCCCTGCTGCTGGCCGATCAGATGTCCTGGACCCGGGTCTACGTCGTCATGGCCGCTGCGATGAGTGTAACCCTCCTCGCAACGCTCCTGGCGCCGGAGCCTGCTGCGGCCCGAACGCGCGAGCGCATGTCCTGGCGAGGCGGCCTGGTGGACGGAGTTGTCGGACCGTTCCGCGACTTCTTCAGGCGCTACGCGGGCTGGCTTGGGGTCGCACTGCTGCTGTTTGTTGGTTTGATCAAGGTGCCGGACCAACTGCTAGGCGTCATGGCGATCCCGTTCTATCTCGATAGCGGCTTCTCGAAGACCGAGATAGCCGCGGTGTCGAAGGTGTTTGGGATCTGGATGGGTATTGCCGGCGCGTTTCTGGGAGGCGCTGTCGTGGTGCGCCTCGGCGTCACGCGGGCGCTGCTCGTGGCGGTGATCATCGGTGCTGTGAGCAATCTGCTGTTCATCTTGCTTGCCCTTTGGCCCGGTGACCTCGTGCTATTCACCCTGGTCATCGGCGGCGAGAACGCCGCGGGCGGGTTCTTGGGCGCAGCGGCAGTGGCTTGGCTGTCAGCGCTGGTTGACCGGCAATACACGGCCACGCAGTACGCGCTCTTCAGTTCGCTCATCAGCTTGCCAGGCAAACTGTTGGGCGGATTCTCTGGCTTCATGGTCACGGCCGCGGGCTATGTGCCGTTTTTTGTCATCTCGACGATTGCGCTCTTGCCTGCGCTCCTGCTTTGGGGGTGGCTGCGCTCGCGGGTGAATCTTGACCCTGGAAGCACTGCTCCCGAGACGCCTGTCCCGGCCACCATTGTTAGCAGCCCCTCTTGAAATCGGCTGGTGCGCCCGCATCTAGCCGCAGACCGGAGGCGTGCCG
>JBMTYG010000131.1:0-8530 GCA_049454295.1 Pseudomonadales bacterium | reverse complement strand
CACGACCGTCGCGATTTCGTCGAGACCCGAACCGCTGAAGGCAAGCTCGATCCCGAGCTCCGCCGCGGACCAGGCGATGAAATCGCGAACACTGTGCTGGTGTCCCGATGCAATCACAAAATCTTCCGGCGCCGCCTGCTGCAGCATCAACCATTGCATGCGGACATAGTCTTTTGCGTGGCCCCAGTCCCTGAGCGCATCCATGTTCCCCATATACAGGGTCTTTTCTAGCCCTTGCGCGATATTCGCTAACCCGCGGGTGATCTTGCGGGTGACAAAGGTTTCTCCGCGGCGCGGGCTCTCATGATTGAACAAAATGCCATTACACGCATAAAGCCCGTACGCCTCGCGGTAATTGACAGTAATCCAATAAGCGTAAAGCTTCGCAACCGCATAAGGGCTACGCGGATAAAAAGGAGTGGTTTCCCGCTGCGGTGTCTCTTGCACCAGACCATATAGTTCGGATGTCGAAGCCTGATAGAAACGAGTGCATCGCTCCAGCCCCAAAAAGCGAATGCTTTCGAGCAGACGCAGTGTCCCTAGGGCATCTACGTCAGCCGTGTATTCCGGGCTTTCGAAACTCACCGCCACGTGCGATTGGGCGCCAAGGTTATACACCTCGTCAGGTTTCACCTCCTGCATGATCCGAGTCAGATTGGAAGAATCCGACAGGTCGCCGTAGTGGAGCACGAAATTGCGATTATCTACATGCGGATCTTGATAAATGTGGTCGACCCGCTGGGTATTGAAAGTGGACGCGCGGCGCTTAATGCCGTGCACCTCGTAACCTTTCTCCAATAAAAATTCGGCCAGGTAAGAACCGTCTTGGCCGGTAATGCCGGTAATCAGTGCTCTTTTCACGAGCTGCTCGCTTTTGCCAAGTCAAATCGATCGTCTGGGTGCTCATCATAGGGAAAAGCACCCCGTCGCGGGACCTAGTATGCTCGGTTTCAGGGCGAGACTCCCAAGCTCAATCGCCGGGCTGCTGACGGGACAGAGTGAGGCAAACAGGATGGATTATTCGGGCAAGGTAGCAGTGATTACGGGCGGCGCGAGTGGTATCGGGCTCGCGACCGCGAGGGAGATGACGGCACGCGGTGCGCTCGCGGTGCTGGTCGACCGGGAGCGAGAGGCGCTTGATCGGGCAACCTCGGAACTCTCAGGGCGGGGTGCGAAGAGCGTGATGCCCGCGGTCTGCGATGTGACCGATTTTGATGCCATGCAGGCGCTAGCCGCAGATGTCATGGCGCGCTTCGGTCGCGTCGATCTGCTATTCAATAATGCGGGCGTGGCGGTTGGTGGCCCAATTTCCGAGATGCGGCATGCGGATTGGCGTTGGATCATCGATGTGGATCTCTGGGGTCCGGTCCATGGCGTGGAAGCGTTTTTGCCCCATATCCTTGCGACGGGGTCGGGCGGTCACATTCTTTTTACCGCGTCCTTTGCCGGACTGGTTCCGAATGTCGGTCTCGGGCCTTACTGCGTGGCAAAGTATGGGGTGGTGGCGCTCGCGGAAGTTCTGCAAAAAGAGTTGCGCAGCGCCGGTATCGGCGTGTCGGTGCTTTGCCCCATGCGCGTCGCGACCAATATCGGTCAATCCGAGCGCAATCGTGATGACCGCTATGGCGGTGTTTCCAATTCACCGGCGGTGGCGTCCCAGGGTGAGGACAATCCTGACCTCGCCGGCCGCGTGCTCGATGTCGAAAGCATTGCCGCGTCGGTGCTTGATGGCATAGATCGCAACCTGCTCTATATCCTGCCCCACCAGGAAAGCCGGGCCTTTATCGAGCGCCGGTTCAATCGGATTCTGCGCGATCTGGACGCAGCACGCTCTGCATGAGTGCGCCTTCGCCCCGTAGTGGTGCTTGCCCGCGGGGCTCTGTGTCCCAACGGCTGCCCGGATTCTTAACACAGTCCTAAATCTTCGTTCCCCAGCCTGTTGTTGCATTCCGGGAATTCGAGCGCCCGAAATTGGTACGGGGATTGCATTCGAAGAAGTCGTAAGCCCGCGTCAGGGCTTGGCCGGGCTCTGCAGCCCGGATCGTGAACGCAATGTCTGGTCAACCTCGCATGAAGCAGCAACGGAGGTCATCATGCAGCACGCCAACACGACGACGCACGCGAACACTGCGGCGGTGAGCGGTAGCCCCGAGTACGCAGGCCCCCATCCCTGGCAGATTGCGCCTTGGGCCCGGGTCGTCCGGCGCCTCATGCGTCAGCGAGCCTATTCCCGCTACGTGGAGCAGTACTGCCGGCCGCTGCACGTCCACGGGCTTGAGTATCTCGAGGGGCTCGACGGACCCTTCATCATCGTGGCAAATCACCAAAGCCATATGGATACGCTCGTGTTGCACGAGGCGCTTCCCGAATGGTTGCAGGAAAACCTGTTCTTTGGCGCAGCGCAGGATCGGTGGTATGTGAAAGGTAAGGAAAAACTCGAACTGCAGCCCTGGTACCAGTCGCTGGTCCTTGGCAACTTTCCGATCATGCGCGGTGGCGGCTATCAGGCGCTCGACTATGCCGGCTGGCTCCTGCGCCAGGGCGCCTGCTTAGCCATTTTCCCGGAGGGAACGCGTGCGACGGGCGAACGGCTTGGCGACTTCCGCCATGGGGTGGCCCGGCTCGCGCTCGAACACCAGGTGCCCGTGTTGCCGGTGTATCTTGACGGGCTGCGCGCGATGCGGCCTAAGGGCCAACGGCATGTCACGCCCGGCCCCGCGGCAGCGGAAATTCTGCCGCCCCTGCGGTTTGCGTCAGGCACTCCAGTCGCTGAGGCGACAGCGCAGATGTGGTCGGCGCTGAATGATCGACATACGCATCCACGCCCACTGGCGCCTCCCGTGCGCCGTGCGGTGTCCGTGCCGCAAGTGATGTGGCCGCTGGGGATCGTTGCACAGGGCGCCTGAGGACGCGCTCCACGTTATCCGCCCTCCGAGACAAGCTCGCCGCCATTGGCGCGACGCGGCGCTTCGGGGATCATGCGCTCCTTCAATCTCGGAAACCGATGGAGCGCATCATGTCGATCAAGCGTCTGCACGTAGGGCCACGTCTCTCCCAAGTCGCGATCCATGGGGGTGTGGTGTACACGGCGGGAATTGTTGCCGATGACCCTTCGGCAGACGTCGTTGGGCAAACCCGGCAGATACTCGATCGTATCGACCTCTATCTTGCAGAGGCGGGTTCGGACAAGACGCGGATACTCAACACGACCATCTGGCTCGCCGACATGGGCGATTTTGCCGCCATGAACACCGTGTGGGATCAGTGGGTGCCTGCGGGTGCGACGCCGCCGCGTGCGTGCGTAGAAAGCCGGCTGGCAACGCCTGCCTACCGGGTTGAGATCCGGGTCATCGCGGCGGTTGCCTGATGACTCCGCGCGCGCTCCTGGCCATCGGGCTTGTGCTTCTGGTTGGAGCCTGTGGCGACGGCGCGGATCCGTCGCCGGAAGTGAATTTCTACAATTGGTCGGATTACATAGACGGGCGCGTGCTGGAAAGCTTCACGGCGGAAACGGGCATCCGCGTCAATTACGACCTGCTCACGTCAAATGATGAACTCGAGAGCAAGCTCGTGTCCGGTCGCTCTGGGTACGACCTTGTCGTGCCCACAGGACATTTCTTTCACCGTCAACGCGCCGCCGGCTACTTCCAGCCCATTGATCGGGCGCGTCTCACCCAGTACGGCAATCTCGACCCGGAGCTGCTGGCGCGGATTGCTGAGCGCGATGATCCTGATAATGCTTACGCGATCCCTTACGCCTGGGGCACCAACGGTATAGGTATCAACGCTGAGGCCATTGCCCGTTTGCTGCCAGATGCGCCGCTCGACTCCTGGGCGCTCGTGTTCGACCCCGCCAATGCGCGGGCGCTCGAATCGTGCGGTATTGCTATTGTCGATGCGGGCGACGAAATGGCGGAGATCGCGCTCAATTACCTGGGTCTCGACCCCGCATCGACGGACACCGACGCGCTGCGCCGAGCAATGGGGCTGCTTGCTGAGATTCGCCCCTATGTGCGCTATTTTGATTCGGGTCAGTACATCGACGATCTCGCAAACGGTGAGATCTGCGTCGCGCTCGGGTGGTCGGGTGACGTTTATCAGGCCATCGCGGACGCGCGAGACGGAGTCTCTGTGGACTACGTGGTGCCGCGCGAAGGTAGCATTCTCTGGTTCGATCTGTTGGCGATGCCGCGCGATGCACCGAATGTTGATGCGGCCTACGCGCTCATCGATCATTTGCTGAAGCCTGATGTCGCGGCGGCGTTTACCAATGCGACCTTCTATCCGAGTGGCAACCGCGCGGCGGAGGCGCTCGTGGATCCCGCGATTCTCGGCAATGGCGATGTCTATCCGGATGCGACTGTTCGGGAGCGACTGTTCCTGCATGCGCATCAGAGCGCCGACTATGTTCGTTTGCGTAACCGTCTCTGGACGGCGGTCAAGGCCGGCCGCCCCTTGCCGCCCTGACACGCGGAGGCCCATCGTGAGCCGTCCGACCATCCTCCTGCCCTGCGACGTCAAACCCATCGGACCGGGCAACTACCACTGCGTCGGCGAGAAATACATTGACGCCGTGGCGCACGGCGCCGGCGCCTGGCCGCTACTGGTACCTGCTTTTGGTGCAGGGCTTGATCTCGAATCACTCTCCGGTCATGTGGATCTGCGGCGCTTGTTAGCGGGCGTGGACGGCGTGTTTCTACCGGGTAGTGCGAGCAATGTGCACCCCGCCCGCTATGGTGTGGATGACCCGAAGCCCCATGCGCCCGACACCCAGCGCGACGAGCTCACCTTTGCGTTGATCGAAGAAACGCTGGCGCTGAATATTCCGCTCTTCGCCGTGTGTCGCGGTATGCAGGAACTGAATGTGGCGCTGGGGGGTACACTCCACACGGCGTTGCATGCCGTGCCAGGTTATAGCGATCACCGGGAAGATCTGGAGGCGTCGCGCGAGGCGCAGTATGCGCTTGCGCACAGGGTCGATGTGCGAGCCGGTGGAATGCTTGAGACCATTGTTGGAATGCAGGGTTTCGCTGTGAACTCGTTGCACGGACAGGGCGTTCGTGATCTCGCCCCCATCCTCGAAATCGAGGCGACGGCGCCGGATGGCGTAATCGAGGCGGTGAGTGTGCGTGGGTCGCCCGCCTTCGCTCTTGGGGTGCAGTGGCACCCAGAATGGCGCTGGCGCGAGCAGCCCGCCTCGGTTGCCTTGTTCGCGGCGTTCGGTGCAGCGGCGGCAGCGCGCGCCCGTGAGCGCGCGCCGACGCCGATTTCCGGCTGAGGTGGATTAGCGACCGATCTCGCCCCCGTCGACGCGAGAGATGACCACGGTCGCGGGCCGCGGGCGCTTGCCGGACCCAAAGGGCCAGCTGCTCACTGTGGCGGGATTGGCAACCGTGGGGGCGCCAAACTGGTTATTCCAGAACGTGGTCGACTCGCCGGGATGCTGTACGTTGACGAACATGGTGCGACGATCGGGCGTCATGATAACGCCGGTGATTTCGCAGCCGCGCGGTCCGGTGAGGAAGCGCTTGACCTCGCCGCTGTCAGGGTCCGCCGCCAGCATCTGGTTGTTGCCGATGCGGTCATAGCCCCGATCGGCCCGGTTCTGCGACGAGTTGGAAATATCGGTCTGAATCCAGACGATACCCCGGTCATCGATCCACAGTCCGTCTGGCGATCCGAATACAGGCTGGTCCGCGGGAACGTTGACCGAGTCGTATTGCGGGTCTCCCGCGACAAGGAAGATATCCCACTGGAAGGACGTGTAGCGGGTCTCCGATTCCGTGAAGCGTACGATGTGACCATAGGGATTGGGATCGCGCCCGCTGTTCACTGCGGCGTTGTTACCAGAGCCGTTGGTCAGCGCGACGTAGACGTCGCCCGTTTTCGGGTGCACGGCAACCCACTCTGGACGATGCAGTTTGGTTGCTCCCACGGCGTCTGCTGCCAGACGAGTGCGAATCAAAATGTCCGCCTGGTCGATCCACCCGTTGTCCGCGGTGAGGGGCCCTTGCCCGTGAACCAGTGGTAGCCAAGCGCCGGTGCCGTCGGCGTCGAAGCGAGCGACATAGAGCGTACCGTGATCCAGCGGACTGCGCCCCTGTGCGCGCAGCCGGCGCCAGGGCGCGCTGCTCACGAACTTGTAGAGATAGTCGCCGTTCTCGTCATCACCGCTGTATACGACGACGCGTCCGTTGCGCTCTGTGCAGGTGGCGCCCTCGTGCTTGAAACGGCCGAGTGCGCTGCGCTTCACCGGGGTAGATTCTGGCTTGGCTGGATCGATTTCCACCACCCAGCCGAAGTGGTTTAGCTCGTTGCGGTTCACGTTGAGATCGAAGCGCGGCTCCGCCACGTGCCAGTTGTAGCCGAAACCATTTTTGCTTACGCCATAGCGCTGCTCGAGAGCTGAAGCCGTCCAGTTGCCGTCGGCGGTGCCAAAATAACCGTTCCAATTTTCCTCGCAGGCGAGGTAGGTGCCCCAGGGCGTAACTCCGTGCGCGCAATTGTTGAGGGTGCCGCGCGGCTGTGGCGTGATGGTCGACTGCAGCATCGGATGGCTAGCGCTGACCGGTCCCGAGAACGCCATCGGGGTCGTCCCCGTGATGCGGCGGTTGCGCGGATCCGCGACCACCTCCCAATTTCTGGAACGATTGCGGTGAACCGCGATTACGCTCACGCCATGAGCTGCGAGTGCCTTCGCCACCTTTTCCTTACCCGCGGCGTCGTTGCTGATCGTGCTGCCTTGCGCCACCGTGTAGATCTGGCTCGCGTCCGTGTATTCGTGATTGATCACGAGCAGCCCGCGGGTGTTGCCAAACGGCCGCAGTGGGAAGTAGTGCATGCCATCATGGTTGAAGCCAACCTGAAGCGCTTGTTCCGCGGCGGTGTTTGAAGCGTCCTCTGCAAACGCCGGTGCGCCACTGACCAAGGGTGTTCCCCAGGGGGCGAGAACCTGGGCCCGGTAGCCCTTCGGAACCGTGAAAGTGTCTGCCGTGCTGGTGGGTACGGCTTCGAAGCGCAGCTTACGGATTCGTGTCGAACTGGCTGCTGCAGGTGCGCTACGGAGTAGGGCACCGGGCAGAAGGCCTGCCGCAGCGAGTGCGGCTGCCCCGCCCAAAAGCTGGCGTCGCGAGACGCGGGTGGCGATCAGATCCTCGATGTGCGGATTGTCGCAGTGGTTTGAGCCGATATCGTCGCTGTCATGCACGGTACTTACTCCCAAGAGGTGGCGATCGAGATCCTCAAAGGACCCCGCTTCGTGCATTGCAGAGGCGAAGTGTGAAGTGGGCGTGACTAGACAATGAACGTTGCGTGACACCTGCCCGCCGGTCAGTCTCCCCGTCGGCGTCCGAGCAATAGCAAGGCGGCCGTTCCAAGCAAGGTGACCGTCAGGATCATGAGCGTGGCAAGCGCATTGATCTCGGGCGAAAGGCCGAGCCGCACTTCCGAGAATACGAGCATGGGCAGGGTTGTTGCCGCGGGGCCGGAAACGAAGCTCGCGATGACCAGATCGTCGATCGATAGCGTGAACGCGAGCAACCAGCCGGCAACCAGTGCTGGCGCTAGCAGCGGAACGGTAACGGTCAGGAACGCCCGCGTCGGCGTCGCGCCAAGATCGAGCGCGGCTTCCTCGAGCGCCTGGTCCTGCTGTGCCAGCCGTGCTTGCACCACGACAGCAACGTAGGCGCTGCTAAAGGTCATGTGCGCAATGGTGATGGTTGTGGCACCGCGTGCCATCGGCCATCCGACGCTCTCCTGCAAACCCACGAATAACACGAGCAGCGATAGCCCAGTGACAACCTCCGGCACGATCAACGGCGCGGCTAACATACCCGCGAACAGCGCGCGACCTCGAAAGCGACCGTGGCGCGCGAGTACGTAGCCGGCGAGCAGCCCGATGATGGTGGCGCCGAACGCATTGGTTACCGCCACTTGTATGGTCAGCGCCGCGGCCCGAAGGATGCTGGCATTGTCTAGCAGTGCCGCATACCAGCGCAGCGACCAGCCGTCCCACACCATCACCCGATCGCTCGCGTTGAATGAATAAACGACGAGCGTTGCGATCGGCAGGTACAAGAACGCATAGCCGAAGGCGGCCAGGGTAAGCAGTGTGACCGAGCGTCTCATCGGGGTCTGCTCCGGAACGCCACGCCGTCCTCTCGGACCGCGCGCGATTGCAGTAGCGCGACCGGAATCACGACGATGAGCAACATCACCGTCGCGAGCGCAGCGGCGAGCGGCCAGTCACGATTGCCAAAGAACTCAGTCCATAGCACGCGCCCAATCATGAGGGCGTCCGCACCCCCGAGCAGTTCTGGAATGACGAACTCACCGACGGCGGGGATGAACACGAGCAAGCTCCCGGCAATCATGCCCGGCGCGGCCAGTGGCACAGTCACCGTGAGGAATACGCGCCATGGCGGGCAACCGAGATCCAATGCGGCCTCGGCTAGCGCCGGGTCCTGGCGCGCGAGCGCGGCATAGAGCGGCAGCCCCATGAACGGCAGATAGGCGTAGACGAACCCGATTT
>JBMTYG010000130.1:0-8536 GCA_049454295.1 Pseudomonadales bacterium | reverse complement strand
TGATTCATGTGTCCCTGGGTACCAGCAAGAACCATGTAGTCGTACGACATCGCCATGACGCGGCTGTGCTCGGTGCCGAACAGGTCGGCATTGACCGTGCCGATGCCCGCGACCATGCCGTCGCCCGAGGTTTTTTCCATGAGATCCTGCACGGTTCGACGGCGACGCTGCGCCGCGATCATGAGTGCGCCGTACTCGACAAAGCTGCCGTCGTCCACGAGGTCAGCTACGTTCTCGCGGGCGGTGCGATGCCCCCGCCCATGGCGTCGCGCCACGGCGTCCGGTCGGTTTTCATCCAGGCCATAGGCATGGCGCGCGCGGACCTCGGCAAGGTCTGGGCGGATGTGCTCGAGATCAAAAGATTCGGTCTCGGATTGCGCGCTGCCTGCCGCCGCGTCGGCTTCGATCACGAGCAGGCGATGACCTTCGAACAGGATATCGCCAGCCGCGACTTCGAGCTGTCGGACGGTGCCGCCGACCGGCGCTGTGATCACGTGCTCCATCTTCATCGCATCCATGACCACGAGTGGTTGCCCAGCCCGCACCGTGGCCCCCGGGGCGACTTCCACACTGACAATAGTGCCCTGCATCGGCGCAGGGACCCCGACGAGCCCATCGGCCAGCGCGTCCTCCCGCTTCTGGGCTCGCGGTGCCGCTTGGGCGAGCTTCAATACCGCAAGCGGATCGGTCTGGTCGACAGTTGCCCCGGCGCGACCCGCAGTGCTGTCCTGGGCAGTGTCGTAGCGGCGGCTATCGGCGACGAGGGTAGCGGTATCTGTCTCGACGTAGCGCGTGTAGATCTCGTTCTTTAAGACAGCCGGCGCATTCAGCAGGGCGCGCAGAAATGGGATGTTGGTGGCGACACCTTCGATGGTGAACTCGGCGAGCGTGCGGTCAGCGGCGCGTAGCGCAAGCGCCAGGTCTTCGTCCGGCGAATGCACGATCACCTTGGCAAGCAGCGAATCGAACGCGGGGCTGGTCGTGAAACCGGCGTAGCCGAAGGTTTCGACACGAACGCCGCGACCGCAGGGCACGTCGAACGTGGTCAGTGTGCCGCCCGCGGGGCGCGTGCTGCCGTCGGGCTGCATGGTCTCCATGTTGACGCGCACCTGGACGGCGCGCCCGCGATGCGCGGGCACGGTGGCGAGTCCCAGCTCCTGTAGCGTGAGTCCGGCCGCCAGACCGAGCTGTGTGCGGACCAGGTCCACCCCGGTGATTTCCTCGGTAACGGTGTGTTCGACCTGCAGCCGCGCGTTGCCCTCGATAAAAACGAGCGCGCTGGGGTCATCACCCACGTCGAGCAAAAATTCGAGTGTGCCGAGGTTTTCATAGCGGACATGTCGAGCCAGGCGAAGCGCGGCATCGAGCAGCTGCTCGCGCTGTGCCGGGGTCAGGGACGGGCTTGGCGCGATCTCGACCAGCTTCTGATGCCGCCGCTGGAGCGTACACTCCCGCTCCCAGAGGTGGGTGACAGCGCCGTGTTGATCGCCGGCGATCTGCACTTCGAGGTGGCGTGCGCGCTGTACCAGCCGTTCGACATACAAGCCCGCGTCACCAAACGCCGCCAGTGCTTCCGACGCGCAGCGTGCATAGGCATCGGGGATCTCTTCGCGCGCGGTGACGATACGCATACCGCGACCGCCGCCGCCGGCGAGCGCCTTGATCACCAGGCCCTGGCCCGCCGATAGGTTGTCGAAAAAGGCGCTGACCTCCTCGAGCGAGGTGGCTTGCTCAGTGCCGGGCAGCACCGCGATGCCCGCGGCGCGCGCGAGTGACCGCGCGGTGGTCTTGGCGCCGAAGGCGTCGAGCAGGTCGGCTCGAGGTCCGACAAAGGTGATGCCGGCAGCGTTGGCGGCGCGCGCGAACGCCGCATTTTCAGCCAGAAAACCATAGCCGGGATGCAGGGCATCGCAACCGGTCTCCCGCGCAATTCCAATGATGCGGTCACTGTCGAGATAGGCCTTTACGCCGCGTCCGCCCAAAGCGACCGCCTGTCCGGCACGCCGTACGTGCAGTGCTTGAGCGTCGTCGTCGGCAAAGACGGCAACGGTTTCGATACCGAGGTCGTTAGCGGCGCGCTGGATGCGCAAGGCGATCTCGCCACGGTTGGCGATCAAGAGTCGGCGATGCATGAGTTCCCCCCGGAACGCTTCAGTCGATCAGTCTTTGGCTGCGTGCGCGCGTGCCACCGTTGGTGGTTCCTCCACAGTCAGCGCAGGAGCGTGTGCGCGGCTTCGAGCAACACAGGCACGCGTTCGTTGTAGTTTGCGAAGCGAGCGTCCTGCGTCTGGCCGCGCTTGAACCGTATATAGATTTGCTGCACTACAACCGCGGTTTTCCACAGCGCAAATGCTTCGTACCAGTGCACGGCGCTCATGTCGAGCCCAGTGATCGCGGCGTAGCGCTGTGTAATCGCCGCGCGGCTCGGGAATGGATCAGTTGCGCCCGTCGGTCGTGCCGCTCGCGGCGCCGGGTCCTCGGGTTCGGGCCAGTAGTTGAGCAGGGTGCCAAGGTCGATGAGTGGGTCACCTAACGTCGCCATGTCCCAATCGAAGATGGATTTCACCCGATCCGGATTAGCGGGGTCGAACTGGCAGTTATCGAGTTTGAGATCGTTGTGCAGGATGCTCGCGCGTTGCGGTCGAGGCAGCTGGGCTTCGAGCAGCGTGTGCACCGCGTCCAGCAACGGCACCTCGGCGTCCTTGGCCAGCGCCCAGCGCTGGTACCAGCCCTGCACCTGCCGGGCGACGAAGCCGTCGGCCCGACCGAGTTCGGCGAGATCGCAGGCGCGCGGGTCCACGTTGTGTAGATCGGCCATGGCGTCGACCACGGCGAAGCTCGTCCGTCGCGCAATATCGGCATGCATGCGCAGGGCGGGCGGAAAGGCTTCCCGCACGACGATGCCGGTTCGCCGCTCGATCACGAGGAACACGGCCCCGACGATCGATTCGTCCTCGCACAAGAGCCAGGCGCGCGGCGCTCGATCGAACTGCCGGTGCAGGCGGGACAACACGCGAAACTCGCGGCGCATGTCGTGTGCGCCCGGAGCTACCGGTCCGAGCGGCGGGCGCCGAACGACGAACTCCTGGGCACCAAATTGCACAAGATAAGTGAGGTTAGCGCTGCCCCCTGGGAACTGTGCCACCGTCATCGGGTGATCGCCGACCGGCAAGCGCGGGCGCAACCAGCGTTCGAGTCCTGCCCAGTCGAGCTGTTCATCGGGGCGAACCGCCGCGGTCTCGGGGGCGGCGTCAATAGGGGGAGGATTAGCGGCGTCCACGCTGAATCTCGTCACCTGTCGTTAACAGGGCATCGAGCATCCTGTGGGGCAGGATTCAAGTCAACGCGAATCAAGGTGACGTCCGGCACGCGAATATGTGGAGAACGTCTCCTTGTTTAGGTGGATCACCTTAGTGCGCTTGGGTTCCAGATCTGGCGCGAATGAAGGAGTTAGCTTCTACTAACCTTTGGCGGAACCCTATTTCGTGACCATGGGTCAAGGCTTATTCACAGCTACCGGGAATCTCAAGCGCGACTATCGGGTTGCCGCAGGTGCTTCAATGACGACTGCATTACAGTTTCATAAACAAATGATAAATAAAGAAAAAAAGAAAATTTCTCGAAAGTCTGTGACGATTTGCCTCGGCGCCGGTGGGGTGGGCTGAGGGCTTTTTCACGGGTCTCGCAGCATTTATCCCCTGAGTTATCCACAATTTCTGTGGATATCTCGATGAGGACCCAAGAAGGAGAGGACATGCGCATTGGAATCCTGCGCACCGACTCGGTGTTGGAAGGCCTGCAGACCGCCCACGGGGATTATCCGGCGATGTTTGCGGCGGTGCTCTCGAACCCAACCGTGCTGCCAGAAGCCCTGCAGGGCATAGCACCTGAATTTGCCGAATACGCGGCGCACGAGGGGGAACTGCCAGCGCCGGACGCGTGCGATGCGTACCTCATTACCGGCAGTCGCCACAGCGTGTATGACCCGCTGCCGTGGCTCCCGCCGCTGGTCGAGTTTCTGCGCGCGGCGCTCGCCGGTCAGCGAAAGATTATCGGGATATGTTTTGGCCACCAGCTCATCGCCCATTTTTTCGGCGGCGAGACCGCGGCCGCAGCGGTGGGGTGGTGCGTAGGCCTGCAGGAAAATAGGGTTGAGGCGACAGCATCCTGGATGACGCCGTCGGTCAGTTCTTTCTCCCTGCCGGCGAGCCACCGCGATCAGGTGCAGCGATTGCCCCACGGCGCGGTTCGGTTTGCCAGTACCGAGCGCTGCCCCAATGCCGGATTTGTGGTGGGCGATCAGATATTCGCGCTGCAGTGTCATCCCGAGTTCACGCGCGCGTACGCGGAGGACCTGCTCAAGGTGCGTGAACCGGTGCTCGGTAGCGAGCGAGTGGCAGCCGCTCGCGCATCCCTTGCAATGCCTTCGGATGCGCCGCTGGTCGCGCGCTGGATTCTTAACTTCGTGGCGGGCAAAGCATGAATCAGAGTGACCCCGGGTCGAGGCGTACTGTCCAAAAAACGCTCGCATTCGCGCTGCTGAGTCTGTGGCTGCTCAGCGGCTGCGCGGTTCAGCTCGCCTACGATAACGTGGACCGCTTGTCGCGCTGGTTCGTCAGCGATTACATCGTGCTCACTGATCCGCAGCGCCGGGTGTTCGATCAAGGCGTCCTGGACATCTGGAACTGGCACCGTGGCGCACATTTACCGCGTTACGCCGATTTTCTGGAGGCTCTGCGGACGTCGCTCAAGGATGGCACGGATACTGCCGAGATCGAGTCTGTCGTTAATACCGTGATCGGCTGGGCGGAAGAAATCGAGGCCCGCGCCCTACCGGTCGCAATCAATCTGCTGGCATCGCTCTCGGATGAACAAGTGGCTGAACTCAGACGGCGCCTGGCGGCAGACAACGCGGAACTCGCCGAGGACGAGCTCGGCGAGTCGATCGAGATGAGCCAGCGTCGCTGGCAGCGGGAGATGAAGAGCCGCATGACCCGCTTTGTCGGGCGTCTCACGGACGCGCAAGTCGACTATATCGCCGCCCAGTCGGTTCGCTATGTGCCGGAACGGGTGCTTTGGTCCGAATACCGTAGCCGTTGGCAGGCGGATCTGTTGCAGCTGCTCGCTGAGCGCGCGGACGCGACGCGCTTCGACACGGGCTTCAGGCGGCTCGCCGCCAGCCGTGAGGCCTATTACGGCGCCGAACTCACGGCAATCTGGGCGCGCAACCGTGCGTTGTCGACTGAAGTCACCGTGTGGCTGTTCAATGATCTGAATAATTCCCAGCGCCAGCGCATGGATGAGCGCCTGCGAGAACTCGCGCTTGAGCTGCGCGAACTTGTGCCGCAGGCGCTGCCCGAGGGCGGTGCACCGGCGGATAGCTCTGGCTGCAATGGGGTCACGACCTGCTGAACGCTCGACGAGCTGGACCACCCTAGCGGGTGAACGAGTAGAGCACGTCGACCGCGCTCTCCACGCCAGAGATCGCCTCGATGAAGATGCTGGGCGTGAGGCGATAGCGCAACCGCAAGGTGTTCGCTTTGTCGAAGGTGGAGACGCCGTACCTGAGAAAGAGAGCCGGGGAGAGGTAGCCGGATAGTTGGACCTCGGTGCCGCCTGCGACCTGGCGTGAATCGACCTGAAAATCGTTAATGCCGAGTCTGCCGAGCACTTTGCCCGTGGCTTTGCCAGCCCGCGCGATACCCAGTTGCATCATTGCGCTGCCGAGCGCGAGCTCGTTGTCGGCGCCTTCCGCGGGCGCGCGGCCGGTCAGCAGGTAATGCAGGGCGCGGCTCTCAGGCATGGTTGGTTGGGAGAACACTTTGAGCACTGGCTCCTTCGCGTCGCCGCGGACGTCCACCCCAACGGTGACCGACTCGTCCTCGATTCGGCGCACCGCAGTGATGCGCAGGTTCGGGCGTGTCAGCGGCCCCCGGAACAGCAGCGTCCCTTCGGTCACCTCAAGGCGCTGACCGTAAGCGTTATAGCGCCCCTCGAGGATATTGACGTTGCCGCGCCCCCGCAGAGCGGCAGTTCCTGGGTCTCGCAGAAGCCGAAGGGAGCCACCCAATCGGGCATCGGCGCCCAGACCGCGCAGATGAACCTGATCGCCGAGCACAAGATTGAGATCGACCGCGTAATCCAAGGTCGGTATTGAAGGGGCTTCGCCGATAATCACGGTGTCGTCCGACACGCTGATGGCAGATTGCGGCAGATGCTCTAGATCCACTTCGGCTTCGGGGATCCGCACCTCTCCGCTGATTCGCGCAAGGCTGGGATTGAGCTCCACCACGATGTCGGGCGCGACGCGGATGCGTGTTCCATCTCGTGGTTCGACTATAAGCTCGTCGGCGCGGAGACCCAGTCGGGCGGACCAGTTCGTGCCAGCCCAGTGCAGGGTGCCGTCGATGTCGCCACTGCCGGCGCGGGTTCTGAGTCTGCCGTCGAAAGTGGCGTTTTCGCCGTCAAAGCGCAATGCAAGTGCCAGGTCCTCAATAGAGTTGGGCAGGTCTTCGTGCGCGAATCGTGCCTCGGTAATCGCGATCTCGCCCGCGAGGGCAGGCGCATCGATGTGTCCGGTCAGGGTCACCCGACCGGCGAGCTGACCGGCGCTGTCGAGGGTTCCCGGCACGATGCGAACGAGAGGCGCGATGTCGATTCCGGCCACTGTCACCTCACCGACCATGGGCGCGTGGGTCGTAATTTCGCCGAGTTGAAGCGCGAGCCTGAAGCGCCCCTCCTGCCCTGTCTGCACCGAGCCTTCGATCTTCAACCCGGCGCCCTCGGTGTACGCGGCAAAATCGACCTCGCGCAGATCGAACGGAAGACTCTCGCCTGCGGCTAGCGGTTCCAGCCGCATTGCGTCGGATCGAAGTCGCGCGCTGAATTCGAGCGGCCGTTGCCGCGGTCGGGCGGCTTTCAGATCAAAGCCAAACCCACCGCTGACGTTCAGCTCCGGTGGAAGCCACGGTGCCACCAGCGCGATTGGGAGGTCGTGGGCTTGGATCGAGATGCCGGTCAGTGAGTCTGGATCGACGCGCATGGCTTCCTGACTGCAGATTTCGGCAGCATCGGCGCGCATACAAAAGGCATTCACAAGAAGTCTGCGCGGCGCCGCATCCCACGTGAGAGTCAGCGTCTCTTCAAGCTGCCAGGTGGGCTCTCCATGCGGCAGGGTGATCTCGAGTTGGCGGCAACCGCCGCGCCAGTCTCCCGTTTCCGCAGCGCTACCGTTGCAGCCTACCCTGAGACCGATCTGCTCGAATTCTGCGTCGATGGTGAGTGCATGGCGGTCGATCGTGCCGCTCAGCAGGGTGGTCACATGGCCCGCGTCGAGCGCCGGAGAGCGAACCTCGCGGCCTGTCAGTTTGAACTCGTTGCCAGGGTGGTCCGCGCCCCGCCACCGCATTGTGATGTCCAGGGCCGATGCGGACCACTCAGTCCACGCGACATCAGCAAGCTGCAGGTCGGCAGCAACATCGAGGTTTTCCATCGTTCCCGCCAGGCGCAGCGTGCCGCGACCCTGCCCGCGTGCCCCCGGTAGTGAGGCAGCGGCGGTTGGCACGACCAGCTCGCCGCGAAGATCAATCCGCGTGCCGAGCTCGCCGGCGAGTTGGAGGCTGTTGCCCCCGCTCGCAAGCAACAGCTCTGGGATCCGTAGGGTGCCGTCTGGATCGAGCGTGGTGCGCCCTTGGAGCGTCGCGGTTTGCTGGGCGATCTCGCCCTCGAGTCTGAGTTCACCCTCCGCAGTGGGGCCTTCCTGCGACAGGGTGCCCGTTGTTTCCAGCGTGCCCCGCACCGAGCAGCCGGGTGCCTCGCGCCAGCGCGGCAGGCAGGCATCCTCGAGGGTCCAGCGCGCCCCCCAGCGCCAGGGCGGCGCGGGCGTGATCGATCCAGTCGCGCTGAGTCGACCCGAATCGCCCACGAGCGAGGCGGTAACGACCTCGAGATCCTGAGTGGCTGCCCAGCGCAGTTCGGCGTCTAGCGTATTCGTGCCGATCCAAGTCGAACGCGTCGTGGCGTTCAGTTTGGCTGTGATGGCGGTGAGGTCGCCCTCGATGATCGCGCTCGTGTCATCAAGCGCGCCTATGTCTTGGGCATGCGGCAGCGCCAGCGCCCTGTTCGAACGCACGACGACGCTGAAGGGCACGTTTTCCTCGAGCGGGGCGACGCGCCCGGCGAGTTCCAGTGGCCAGTCGCCTTCAACGCGGGCCGTGATCTCTAACTGTCCCAGATCACCGCGGGTCGCGGCGCTGAGGCTGGGCCAGTCCGTGTGGTTCGCGGTCAGCGTCAGGTCGAGCGGCAGCGCGTCCCTGATGTTGACCTCGCCGGCGATGCTGAAATCGAATCCGTCAACGCCCCCGGTAATACGGGTGATGGCGAGCGCGCTGCCTTGCAGCGAGCCGGCGAAGGCGAGGGTATCGACCACGAGGGACGTGGCGTCGGCTGGAATGATCTCGACGCGACGCACGGATCCTGCCTGCAGATCGATACCGAGCGGCAGAGCAAACGGTTCCATCTCAGCCGGCGCGGCGCC